>DATKCO010000016.1:0-12204 GCA_035513155.1 Gemmatimonadota bacterium
TCGCCGTAGGCGGCGCGGATGGCGGGCTCGCCCTCCTCCGCCGGCCGGCAGGCGGCGCCCACCGCGCCCAGGGCGGCCGCGAGCGCCAGGGCACGGGCGCGGCTCACTCCGACGCCGACACCTCGCGCGCGTACCGCACGACCTCGTGCCGCACGGGCTCGAGCGTCCGCAGGTAGTCGTAGATCGCGCCCAGGTCCTCTTCGGTCATCCCGGCGTACGCGAGCCAGGGCATGGGAGAGCTGCGCTCGTCGGGCGCCCGCGGGCGAGGCGCGCTGCGCTCCGGCTCGCGCGCCTTGAACGCGCCGATGAATCGCTCCCGGCTCCAGGCGCCGATTCCGGTCGCGCTGTCGGGGGTGATGTTCGAGGTGTACGCGACCCAGCCGTCGCCGGTGGGGAACGGGCTCCCGCCGGAGAACTCCCGGCCGGCGACCGGCTGCCCCCTGTCGTCCATCGGGGAATGACAGTCGCCGCAGCTCGCCGCGGTGACGAGGTACCGCCCATACTCGACCAGGGTCGTCCGCGGCGGCTCCGCCGGATACTCCCCGCCCGGGCTCGGCATCAGGCGGATGATGAGCTTCATGGGGAACTTCAGCTGGCGCTCGGGGATCCGCGAAGGGCGAGGATCGAGCGTTCGCGTGTAGGCGACGAGGGCGTGGAGGTCGCGCTCGCTCAGCTGGCGGTAGTTGTAGTACGGCATGAGCGGAAAGAGCGCGCTGCCGTCCCGCGAGACCCCGTCCCGCAGAGCGCGCACGATCTCCCCGTCGCTCCACTCGCCGATGCCGGCCGGAGTGATGTTCTTCGCGTACAGGGTTCCGGCGGAGCCGAGCGGGAACGGGTTCCCCCCCGCACCGAGCTCCTCCTCGTCGATCGCTTCGCCCGCCAGGTCGGGTCGGCGTGGCGTATGGCACTCCGCGCAGACGGCGACGTCGCGGAACAGGTACTCGCCGCGCGCCAGGAGCTGGGGCGTGGCCTCGATCCGGACGTCGGGTGGTTCCTGCTTCCTGGGATAAGCGACGCCGAAGTAGATCAGGCACCCCAGGACGACGACGCCCAGGATCCCCCCGAGCCAGCCGACCACGCGGAGCGCCTTCTTCATCTCGACCTCCGGAACGGATGGAGCGATGGCCTCAGGACGGAGCCGAATCTCGGGCCGGGTTCCGCGAGCGGCAACCAGGGTGCTCGGCGTCACTCGCCCTGCGACCCAGCAGCCGCGGCACCCGCCGTCGGTACCCCTCGTACGCGTCTCCGTACCGCTCGATCAGCCACTTTTCCTCGGCGAGCGGCGCGAGAAGCAGGCAGACGACCCCGCCCGCTCCGAGCAGCGCGACCCGCCACGAGTCCGACACCACCACGATCCCCACCGCCATCAGGATATCCCCCAGGTACTGCGGGTTCCGGGTCCAGCGGTACGGCCCGGCGGTCGAGAAGCGACTGCCCAGCCCGGCCGATGTCCGCCGCCCGAGGGTCCGGACCCCCCAGTCGGCGAGGCCCGCGCCGAGCGCCACCAGGGCCGCTCCGGCGAGGATCCAGGCGGGGTGGTCGAGCGGGCCGCTGCCATAGTCGACGATCGCGAGCACCAGGCCCGCGCCCGTCGCCACCACCGTGCACCCCCACATCCAGGCGAGCTTCCAGCCCGCTCCCCCGCTCGGCCACAAGCGCGCCCGGGGGCGGGCGATCGAGACGATCAGCGAGACGATCAGCCCGAAGAGGGAGAGGCAACCGACGACGAAGATCCAGTCCGGTGGGCGCACGGGATCAGTAGTGGATCGCGTGCCCGTAGACCGCGTGGGCGGCCTCGTGGAGGGACTCGGCGAGCGTCGGATGAGCGTGGATCGTCTGGATCAGCTCCTCGACCGTGCCCTCGAGCCGGAGGATGGCACCCGCCTCGGCGATCAGCTCGGTCGCCTTGTACCCGACGATGTGGACGCCGAGCACCTCGTCGTAGAGGGCATCGGCCACGATCTTGACGAACCCGCCGGGGTGGCCGGCGATCTTGGCGCGACCGCTCGCCACGAACGGGAACTTCCCGACCCGTACGTCGTAGCCGGCGTCCCGGGCGCCCGCTTCGGTGAGCCCCACGCTCGCGACCTCGGGATCGCAGTACGTGCAGTTCGGCGTCTCGTCATAGGGCACCGGGCGGACGTCGCGGCCGGCGATCCGCTCGACGACCATCACGCCCTCCATCGACGCCACGTGCGCGAGCCACGGCGTCGGGATCACGTCGCCGATCGCGTACACGCCGGGCTCGGCGGTCTCGCACCACTCGTCCACCTGGACATAGCCGCGGTCGACCACGGCGGAAACGTTCTCGAGCCCGATCCCGTCACTGACCGGCGCGCGGCCGATCGCGACCAGGAGCCTCTCGGCCTCGACCTCTCCGGCGCCCTCCCCCTCGAGGGTCACGCGGACGCCGCCTTCGGTGCGCTCCGCACCCGCCAGCCTCGTCCCCGTCCGCACGTCGACGCCCCGCTTCCCGAACGCCTTGCCGAGCTCGGCGGCCACCTCCGCGTCCTCGATCGGCAGGAGCTGGGGCAGTGCCTCGACCAGCGTGACGTCCGCCCCGAAATCGTCGTAGATCGAGGCGAACTCGACTCCCACCGCGCCCGCGCCGACGACGACCAGCGACGCCGGGATCGACGCGAGCTCGAGCACGTGGTCGGAGGAGAGGATCCGCTCGCCGTCGAACGGAGCCGAGCCGATCCCGCGCGGCACCGACCCGGTGGCGACCACGATGTGTCGGGTCTCCAGCGTCCGCGTCCGCTCCCCTTCCGGGCCGGCCTCGTGCACGGCGACCGCACGCGGGCCCTCGATCCGGCCCCAGCCCGTCACGACCTCGACCTGCTGCTTCCGCAGGAGTCCCTTGACCCCGCCCGCGAGCTGCTGGACCACCCCGCGCTTCCGCTCCTGGATCCGGTCCCAGTCGATCTCCACGTCTCCGGGGACCCTGAGCCCGAAGTCGCCGGCGTGGAGCAGGTCCTGGTAGCGGGCCGCGTTCTCCAGCAGCGCCTTCGTGGGGATGCAGCCCCGGTGGAGACAGGTCCCGCCGAGGAACGGGTCACGCTCGACGAGCGCGGTCCTCAGGCCCAGCTGGCCGGCGCGGATCGCGGCGACGTACCCGCCCGGGCCGCTGCCGATGACGACGACATCGAAGCCGGTTTCCGTCATTCGTCGCCCTTCCGCTCCTCGAACTCAAGCGCGGCCGAGTTGATGCAGAACCGCGCGCCTTCGGGGCCCGGCCCGTCGTCGAAGACGTGGCCGAGGTGGGCGTCGCAGGCGGCACAGAGCACCTCGGTGCGGCGCATGCCGTGCGAGGCGTCGGTCGCGGTCTCGACCTTCACCGCGTCGACCGGTCGCGTGAAGCTGGGCCAGCCGGAGCCCGAGTCGTACTTGTCACCGGAGTCGAACAGCGGCTGGCCGCAGCACACGCAGCGGTAGACGCCGTCACCCTCGTGATTGACGTATTTGCCCGTGAAGGGCGGCTCGGTCCCCTTCTGCCGGGTGATCTGGTACTGCTCGGGAGTCAGCCGCTCGCGCCACTCCCGGTCGGGCTTCTCGATCTTCTCCGCCATGGGGCCTCCATTTGATGGACGACGTTCGGACGGCCAATATGTACGCTCCTGATCTTGAGGGCATGGACGAAGAGGAGGAGGGGACGATGCGGATCTTCTTGACGGGAGCGAGTGGTTACATCGGCTCGGCGGTGACGCGCGAGCTGGTCGAGGGCGGGCACGAGGTGACGGGCATGTTCCATGCGGCCGACAGCGAGGAGCGGGTGCGGTCGCTGGGCGCGAAGGCCGTGCGGGGGGAGCTGACCGATCCGGCCACGTACGCCGAGATCGCCGGCGAACAGGAAGCCCTGATCCATCTGGCGTTCGACCGCGGGCGGCCGGTGGAAGCCGACCGCGCCGCGCTCGACACCCTGATCGAGGCCGGGCGCACCCACTACATCGAGGACGCCCACGTCATCTACACCTCGGGCTGCTGGGTGCTGGGGGACACCGGAGACGCGGCCGCCGACGAGGACGCACCGACCGACCATCCGGCCGAAGTGGTCGCCTGGCGCCCGGCCCACGAGCAGTGGCTCCTCGGGATGACCGGCGAGGGCGCCGGTCTCACCGCCACGGTCGTCCGCCCCGGCATGGTCTACGGCGGCGCGGGGGGCCTCGTGAGCTCCCTGTTCTCCTCCGCCGCCGAAGAGGGCGCCGCGCGGTACGTCGGGGACGGGCGCAATCGCTGGTCCCTCGTCCATCGCGACGACCTCGCCGTCCTCTACCGACGAATCGTCGAGGAGCGGGCGGGCGGGATCTTCCACGGCGTCGACGGGGAGCCGACAGAGGTCCTCGAGGTGGCGCGGGCCGCCAGCGAGGCGGCGGGAGCCGGGGGCGAGACCCGAAGCGTGACGGTCGATGAGGCGCGCGGGAGCCTCGGGTCCATCGCGGACGCCCTGGTCCTCGACCAGACGCTGGTCACGCGCCGCGCCGAGGAGATCGGGTGGCGGCCGCGACACCCCTCCTTCGTTCAGAGCGCTGGCCCGGCGTGGCAGGAGCTTCGCTCGACCTCCCCGGGCGCCGGTGGGGGCTAGGGGGAGGGCGAGAGCACCGCTTCGAGCCGGACGGGAACGACGTGGCAGCCACCGTCCTCGACACTCACGTCCGCGCGGACCCACGTCGCGAAGCCCGGCTTCTCCACCGTGACCGTGTACACGCCGGGTGCCTCCCAGGCCCCGACCAGCTGCGCGAAAAAGGGCTCCAGGGTCAACACCCGATCGCCCTCGACCGCCCGGCCGACGGCGTCGTCCGCGGGAAGCGACTCGCCCGTCTCGTCCGAGAGATCGACGGTGATCCCCGCCCGCGCCTCGAGCGTGCAGGCCAGGGGGTCGTAGCGGCCGTCACAGGCGACGAGGGTGAACGCCGTGGCGAGCGCCGCCACCGCCGCGAGCGCGGGCCGCGCAGCGCTCACCGCAGGGCCTCGCGCCGAAGGACCGGTTCCTCCCCGTCGTCGATCGGCACGATCTTCTCCACCCGGTAGGCGATCTCCTCGTCCGCGGCGGCCAGGCGAAAGTCGACATGGATCTCCTGCGGCAGCCCGAGGTCGGGATCGAACGTCACCTCGATCGAGTCCGCCCCACGGCCGATCGCCTCCGCCAGAAAGTCGAAGAGACCGTCGACGCCGGGGAAGAACCGCTGGAGCTCGGGCTGAACCGGCTCGCCGGTGAGGAAGTAGTGCCACTCCAGGGGCTCCCCATCGAACACGTTGACCAGCACGGTCCCGGCGGCGCCCGGACCGCAGAAGCACGACCGGCGCAAGGTCAGCTGATAGCTGCCGATCCGATTCGCCGTCCATCTCTCGCGCTGCACCGCGAGCTCAGCGCGCAGCTCCGCGTGGCGTCCGACCCGCAGGTTCTCGATCACGTAGCCGAACTCGTCGTCGATCGCGTCGGGCAGGGCGTCGATCGAGATCGCGCGCGGATACCCGAGGCTCGAGTGGTACTCCACCTCGACATCGGCCACCCCGTCGGAGAGGGCGTCCTCGATCAGGGCGAAGAGGCCGTCGACATCGGGATAGAGATCAGCCAGCGCGGGATCGAGGAGCGCCCCGTTCTCGGCCAGGCTGACCAGGCGCCCGGTTGGACTCACCGTCACAACCACGCTCGTCGCGGCATCCGGGAGGCACTCCCCGCAGGAGCGCCGCATCAGGATCTCGTAATCGGAGATGCCGCTCGCCTCCCAGCGATCCCTCGCCTCGAGGAGTCGGGCGAGCGGGTCCGTTTCTCGATCGGGCCCGGAGATCGAGCAGGCGGCGGCCAGGAGCACGAGCCATGGCGGCAGGGCGACCCTCATCACGGGACAAACTGCGCTCCCGGCCGGAAGGTTGTCAGGGGCACTCGATCGGCAGGCCGGCCTGGAACCACCCTCCGATGCCGCCCGCCATCGACGACACGTTCGTGTATCCCATCCGCCCGAGAGCGTCCGCCGCCAGCACCGAGCGCTGTCCCCCGGCGCAGTACACGACGATCTCCTGCGCCGGGTCCGGGATCGCACGCTCGATGTCGCGCTCGATGACTCCCTTCCCGAGCCAGTTGGCGCCGGGGATGTGTCCCCGCGCCCATTCGCTCTCTTCCCGCACGTCGATCAGGTAGAACCGGTCTCCCCGCTCGATCCGCCCGTGGATCTCGGATGCGGTCGTCTCGCGGACCCGCGTCCGGGCCTCTTCGACGAGCTGCAGGAATCGGCTCATAGATCGAAGAGCGTGGGATCCTCGCGGTCAGGCCCGCCGCCCACGCGGGCCGGAGGATCCGGGGCTTCCCGGACGGCGCGCCGGAAGAGCGAGCGCCCGAGCGAGCGGACGTACGGCCCCTGGCCGGCCTCGATCCCCTCCAGGTGCACGCGCGCGGTCGCGACCTTCGAGTCGAGATTGTCGACGAAGTGGAGGACCAGTGCCTCGGCCGTCCGCGGCTGGACCGGGCTCCCCCACTCGAGCTCCCCCTGGTGGCTCAGCACCAGGTGCCCGATGTCGGTGGCGATCTCCTCGGGGAACCCCGGGATTGCCGCGACCCGCTCCCGGACCAGCGCGAATCCGAGCGGGATGTGACCGAGAAGGGTCCCCCGTTCGGTGTACGGGAACCCCGGCTCGACCGCGATCTCGATCGTCTTGCCGATGTCGTGGAGGAGCGCCCCGGCGAGCAGGAGGTCGCGATCGAGGTCGCCGTAGTGATCGGCGGCCGCCGCGCAGAGCCGCATCACCGACAGCGTGTGCTCGGCCAGGCCACCGACGTAGGCATGGTGGTTGAGCTTGGCGGCCGGCGCCGCGGCGAACGCCTGCGCCAGCGACTCGTCGTCGAGGAACGCGCGAACGAGCCGCGCGATCCACGGATCGCGGATCGACCGCGCGAGCTCGCGGATCCCGCCCAGCGACTCCTCGCCGGGAATCGGCCCGCGCGGGAGGTAATCGGCCGGATCGACGCCCTCCTCCCACCGCTCCGCGCCCGTGACCTTGAGCTGGAGATCCCCGCGGAACGTCTCGACGTCGCCGCGGACGCGCGCGTAGCCCCCCTCGATCAGCGACTCGACCAGCGTGTCGACCTCGTCCCAGACCATGGCCGTCAGCGACCCCGTGCAATCGACGAGCGAGACCCGCAGGAAGGAGCCGCTCCTCCCCGTGCGCCGCTCGACGCGCTCGACGCAGAACACCTCCTGAACCGCGTCGCCGACCGACAGGTCGCGGACGAAGACCCGCTTGCGGTAGATCTCGCCGCTCACCCGCTCGCCGCCCCTCGCCGGCGGCCGTCGTACGTCACCCGGCCGGCCGCTATGGTCAGGACCGGACGACCCCGGAGTCGCCAGCCGGCGAACGGCGTGTTCCTCCCCAGCGACTGGAATCGTGAGGGATCCACCGTCCACTCTCCCGCCAGGTCGAACGCGGCCAGGTCCGCGCGCGCACCGGCGCGAACGGCGGGCGGGTCGAGCCCCAGCGCGCGCGCGGGGTCCGCGCCGAGCCGCCGCACGAGGATTTCGAGCGGCAGCTCCCCGGTCTCGACGAGCTCGCTGTAGAGGAGCGCGAACGCGGTCTCGAGCCCCACGATTCCGAACGGCGCTTCCGCGAGCCCCCGACCCTTCTCGGCCTCGGTGTGAGGCGCGTGGTCGCTCGCCACGCAATCGATCGTGCCGTCGGCCAGAGCCGCCCGCACCGCTTCCCGGTCCGCCCGGTCGGCGAGCGGCGGGTTCATCTTCGCCTGCGCCCCGCTCTCCGACACGTGCGCGTTCGTGAGGACGAGATGGTGTGGGGTGACCTCGGCGGTGACCGCAAGGCCGTCTGCCTTGGCCTGGCGGATCAGCTCCACCGAGCGCGCCGTCGAGACGTGGCACACGTGGAGCCGGCCCCCCGTCCGCGCCAGGATCTCGAGGTCGCGAGCCACCGCGTCGCTCTCGGCCTCGGGCGGGATCCCTCCGACGCCGAGACTCTCCGCCAGCGGACCCGCCAGGATCGCGCCGCCGGCGGAGCGGTGGAGCGCCTCGCAGTGGTCGGCGACCGGGACCCCCGCGGCCCCCGCCCGGCGGAGGACCTCGGGCAGCGCTGCGTCGGAGATCGGACGTCCGTCGTCGGAGACCGCCACCGCGCCGGCCGCGGCCAGCGCCTCGACGTCGGTCGGCTCCTCCCCACGGGATCCCCGGGTGGCGGCCGCGATCGGATGGACGCGAACGGCGGCGGCCTCGGCGCGCTCGAGGACGAGTCGCACGAGCTCCGGGGTGTCGATCACGGGGTCGGTGTTCGGCATCGCGCAGACGGCGACGAACCCGCCCGCCGCGGCGGCGGCCGCACCGGTGGCGATCGTCTCCTTGGCCTCCTGTCCGGGCTCCCGCAGGTGGACGTGGACGTCGACGAGGCCCGGCGTGAGCAGCATCCCCTCGAGATCGACGACCTCGCCGTCCGGGGCTTCGATCGAGTCGTCGACGCGCACGATCCGGCCGTCCCGGACCAGCACGTCCGCGGTCCCGTCCCGCCCCTCGGCCGGATCCAGCAGACGCGCGCCCCGCAGCACCAGCGTGGTGGCGGTCACGCCCCGGCTCCCGCCTCGGCGGGAGAGCCGATCTCGAGCCGGGACTCGCCGAGCGCGGCGAGGGTGGCCATGCGGATCGCGACCCCGGCCCGGACCTGGCTCCAGATCTCGGTCCGCCCCCCGTCGACGACCTCGCCGTCGATCTCGACGTCGCGGTTGAACGGACCGGGGTGGATGACGATGGTGTCGTTGGAGAGCCGGGCCACGCGCTCGCTCGTCAGACCATACCGCTGGCGGTACGCCGCCCGGTCGGGAAGCGCTTCGCCGGCCATGAACCGCTCCCGCTGGATGCGCAGCGCCATGACCGCGTCGGCTCCCGCCAGCGCCTCGTCGAAGTCGTCCGCGATCGTGGCTCCGGGCCAGCCGCCGGGCTCCGGCAGCAGGTGGGCGGGGCCGCAGAGCGTGGTGACGGCGCCGAGAGCGCTCAGCCCGTGCGCAGTGGACCGCGCCACCCGGCTGTGGAGCACGTCCCCGACGATCACCACGCGCCGGCCCTCCACCGAGCCCCACCGCCGCCTGAGGACGAGCAGGTCGAGCAGCCCTTGGGTCGGGTGCTCGCCGGTCCCGTCGCCGGCGTTGATCACGTGCACGCCCGGCAGCTCCTCGGCCAGCCAGGCGGGCGCGCCGACCTCGGGGTGGCGCACGACGAAAACGTTGACGCCCATCGATCTCAGCGTACGCCCGGTGTCGGACAGGGTCTCGCCCTTGATGAGGCTGAGGCCGTCACTCCCCACCGACAGGTGCTCGAGCCCGAGCCGCTGCTCGGCGATCTCGAACGAGCAGCGCGTGCGGGTGGAGGGCTCGAGGATCAGGTTGACGACGCTGAGCCGCTCGATCGCGGGCGTGGGCTCCGCCCGCCATCCCGGAGTCCCGGCCGCCTCCCAGTACGTCTCGGCCCGGTCCAGCAGATCGCCGATCTCCCCCGCCTCGAGGCCGGCCAGGCCCAACAGGTGGGACCGGCGGAACCTCATCCCTTTCCCGCCCCCGCCGCCCGGTCGATCAGCTCCACCTCCCACGCGCCGTCGATCTCCTCGACCTTGACCTTGATCTGCTCGGCCTGCGAGGTAGGCACGTTCTTCCCCACGAAGTCGGCACGGATCGGGATCTCCCGATGACCCCGGTCCACCAGCACGGCCAGCAGGATCCGTCGCGGGCGGCCGAAGTCCATGATCTCGTTGAGCGCCGCGCGCACGGTGCGACCCGTATAGAGGACGTCGTCCACGACCACGATCACCTTGCCCTCCACGTCGAACGGGATGTCGGTCTCCTGGACGACCGCCTGATCGGAGATCGTCTCCAGGTCGTCGCGGTACAGCGTGATGTCGAGCACGCCCATCTCGGGACGGACTCCCTCGCTGCGCTCGATCTCGTCCACGACCCGGCGGGCAAGTTGCACGCCGCGCCGCTGGATCCCGAGGATCGCCAGGTCTTCGACGCCGTGGTTCACCTCCACGATCTCGTGGGCGATACGGGTCAGCGCCCGGTCGATCGCCCGGGCGTCCATCGTGATGGTTCCCACCCACTCCTCCTTCGGACACGGCACAAAAAAGCCCCTCCGGCCCGGGCCGGAAGGGACGATGGAATCCGGTACGGCGGTCTCACCAGGTTGCCTCGCGGGGGCCGACGGGCTGGACGGGTCGAACCTAGCCCGTGGTCGCGCGAAGTGTCAAGAAACCGCCACGCGTCGGCCCCGCGCCCTTTCGCTCCCCGGTCGGGCGGTTAGTTTAGGGCCGGCCCGACTCCCCGGTCCGGACCGCATCCCCGAGGTGGAGGAACCGCTTGCGCCGCTCGATCCTGACCGCGCTCCTCGCCCTTTCGATCGTATCGGGTGTGGGCGCCCAGGAGCCGCCCGAGACCCCCGGCGTCGAGATCCGCCTGCCGCGCGTCGTCCTCGAGGGGGTCCCGTTCGATGGCTGGCTCGTCCCCGTCGGAGGCTCCCTCGGCGACTCGATCCGCTATCGGATCGCGCTCCCCGGCCGCCCTGCGGCCGCGACCGGTCAGGAGTTCGCCGGCACCGTGACGATCGGCGACTCGGTGCTGCTCCAGGATCTCACGATCGCGGACGGCGGCCGGGCGGAGATCACCGCCTCGACCTCGGCCGGCCCCGCCGGCGGTACCACCCGGGTCCTGCCCGGCTGGCTGGCCCTGCTCCCGCCGCTGGTGGCGATCGCCCTCGCGCTCGTGTTCCGCGAGGTCGTGATCTCGCTCCTGGCCGGGGTGTGGCTGGGCGCGCTCTTCCTCTACGACTGGAACCCCCTGACCGCCCTATGGCGGACCCTGGACACGTACATCGTCGGGGCGATCGTCGACCCCGGCCACGCGATGATCCTCGTCTTCAGCCTCCTGCTGGGCGGCATGGTGGGGATCATCACGCGGAACGGCGGGACCTACGGGGTGGTGGACCGGATCACGCGTCACGCGACCGGCCCGATCCGCGGCCAGCTCGCTGCCTATACGATGGGGCTCGTCATCTTCTTCGACGACTATTCGAACACACTGATCGTCGGCCCCACGATGCGGCCGCTCACCGACCGCCTGCGGATCAGCCGCGAGAAGCTCGCCTACATCGTCGACTCCACCGCCGCGCCCGTCGCCTCGATCGCGCTGATCTCCGGCTGGATCGGCGTCGAGGTCGGCCTGATCGGGGACGCGATCGACACCCTCGGTCTTCCCTACGATCCCTACACCGTCTTCGTGCACAGCATCCCCTACCGCTTCTACCCGGTGTTCGCGCTGATCTTCGTCCTCATGGTGATCCTCACCGACCGGGACTACGGGCCGATGCTCAAGGCCGAGCTCCGGGCCCGGCGCGAGGGGAAGGTGATCGGCGACGACGCGCGCCCGGCGTCCGACTTCGATGCGGAGATCCTCTCGCCGAAGGAGGGCCGCCCGCGGCGCTGGTACAACGCGATCGTTCCGATCGCGGTCATGGCCCTCGTGACGGTCGGCGGCATGTACACCACCGGCCGCGACGCGGTGCTCTCGGCGGGCGAGACCGACCTCGGCCTCTCGAACATCTTCGGCAACGGCGATTCGTACCTGTCGCTCATCTGGGGGTCGTTCTCGGCCTGCGCGGTGGCGTTCCTCATGACCCTGGGCCAGCGGATCCTGACGCTCTCGGAGACGATCGAGGCGTGGACGGCGGGGATGAAGGCGATGCTGTTCGCGTTCGTGATCCTCGTCCTCGCCTGGGCGCTGGGCGCGATCACGCTCGACATCCACACGGCCGCCTATCTGGTGGACCTCCTGACCGGCAACCTCGACCCGCGGCTCCTGCCGGTGATCGTCTTCGTGCTGTGCGCCCTGATCTCGTTCGCGACCGGAACGTCGTGGGGCACGATGGCGATCATGATGCCGGTCGTCGTGCCGCTGGCGGTGGCGCTCTCCGCCGAGGCCGGCCACGTCGAGGCCCAGACGTACAGGATCCTGCTGGGCGCGGTCTCCTCGGTGCTCGCCGGCTCCGTCTGGGGTGACCACTGCTCGCCGATCTCCGACACGACGATCCTCTCCAGCATGGCGACGAGCTGCGACCACATCGACCACGTCCGCACCCAGATCCCCTACGCGCTGGCGGTCGGCTTCGTGGCCATGCTGATCGGGGACATCCCGACCGCCTACGGGGTGCCGCCGTGGATCTCGCTCGTCGT
>DATKCO010000017.1:0-17160 GCA_035513155.1 Gemmatimonadota bacterium
CCAGATCGCGTACGAGAGGACGATCGCGCCGCCCGCGATCGAGAGGTACCAGAAGGCGCGCGGGACGACGCTCCGCCCGGCGCGCTCGCTGGTGATCCACTGGACCAGGAAGCGCGAGAAGAAGCACGCCTGCCCCAGGAACCCGACGACGAGCCACGCCTCGGCCGGCATCTCAGCCCTCCTCCCCGTCGCGGAGGTCGTACCGCACGCGCCTCCGCACCAGCCGGCGGACGACGAGCAGGTCCGCCAGGCCGCGCCAGAGGCGGTTGTGGATGCCGTACTTCGACCGCCCCGCTCGCCGCGGCCGGTGGCCGACCGGCCGCTCCACCACGGTGTACCCCTCGAGCCGGAAGAGCGTGGGGAGGAAGCGGTGCATGCCCTCGAACCGGACCGCCTCGAGCAGGGCGCTGCGGGGGAAGATCCGCACCGAGCACCCGACGTCCGAGATCCGGTCGCCGCTCAGCCGGTTGCGGACCGCGTTGGCGATCCGCGACGAGACGCGGCGGACCCAGCCGTCCACCCGGGCCGTGCGGACGCCCGTGACCACGTCGGCCACCCCGACCCGCGCCTCCCGCCAGAGCGCGACGAGGTCGCGGGGGTCGTTCTGGCCATCCCCGTCGAGGGTGCCGATCCAGTCGCCCCTGGCCGCCTCGGCGCCGGCCACCAGGGCGGTCGACTGGCCATAGTGGCGGGCCAGCGCCACCACCCGGACGCGCCGGTCCTCCCGCGCCAGCCGGCGCAGGACCCGGAGCCCGTCGTCGGTCGAGCCGTCGTCGACGTACACGACCTCCCAGGGGGTCTCTTCGGGCTCCAGCGCGGCGACGATCTCCCCGTGTAGAGGGAGCAGGTTGGGCGCCTCGTTCCGGACGGGGACCACGACCGAGAGATCGACCGCGCCGTCTCCCGTGCTCGCCCGGGTTCGCGCGTCTCCGGTCACGATCTCCCCCGATTGCCCGGAATGAACGAGGTGATTACCATTGACCCAATGTGGGCGAACGACTGCTTGCGACCCTGGACATCCTCGAAAGGAGCATCTCGATGCCCAAGAGCGAGAGCCAGGAGCCGATATTCCTGCGCATCGGCGCCGCGGCCCGCCTGCTCGGTGTCTCGATCAGCACCCTCCGCCGTCTCGAGAAGAACGGTCGCCTCGGGAAGTACGGGGTGAGAGTCTACTACACGCCGACCCGGCGGCGCCGCTACAAGCAGAGCGAGATCCTGGAGGCCCTGGAGCGATCGGCCGAGGGCTAGCCGTGCACGGGGCGAAGCGGCGGGCCCTCGCCGCCTGGGCGGCGCTGGTCACGGCCGGGTGCGCGGGTCCGGAGGCGGAGCGCGCCGGGCCCGCGCCCGGGGACGTCGCGGCCTCGAACGAGCTCGCGTTCGACACCGTCGAGGAGATGGAGGCGGAGCTCGAGATCCTCGACCTCGAGATTGCCGGTCTGGCCGAGTACCTCTCGACGCGGCCCGACTGGACCCCGCCGGATCCCGCCGATCCGGACCCGCGCGCGCTGCTCGAAGCGGCGCGCGCCACGCGCGCGGCGGCGGGCGGGGCGCTGGCCGCGGCGGACACCGCCGCGGCGGCCGACTCCCTTCGCGCGGCCGCGGCGCGGATCGAGCACGTCAAGCGGCTCCTCGGGGTCGCCGAGGAGATGGGAATCGAGTTCGAGCCCGGCGAGGCTCCCGCCGGCGATTAGATCCACCTCACCCGACGAGCCATTCGGCCAGCGACGCCAGATCCGGCACCTCGCGGTCGGGGATGGCCCCGTCCGCAGGACGCTTCTCGCGCTTCCGGTTCACCCACACCACCGGCACGTCCACGCAGTTGGCCGGTCCCACGTCGTGGAACAGGCTCTGGGCCACGTGCAGCCAGCCCGCCGGGTCGCCCACGTAGGGCCGCGCGGCCTCGAAGTGGGCCAGGTCCGGCTTGTACGACTCCACCCGGTCGGCCGTCACCCAGAAGTCGAACTCCACCGAGAGACGGCTCCGCGTCCGGTCGAGCAGGTCCTCGTCCACGTTGGAGAGGATGCCGAGGCGGAGGCGCTCGGCCAGCCGCTCGAGCGCGGGGTTCGTGTCGGCGAACGGGGGCCACGCTCCCAGGCTCTCGGGGAGGAACGCGGCGCGCTCGCGCGAGATCGTCCAGCCGCACTCGGCCGCCACCTGGCGGCCGGTCTCCGCCAGCACGTCGCGATAGCGACGGAACGGCCCCGCCTGGACGCGCGGCTCGATCGCGTGGTAGGCCGCGAGGAGGGCGTCCCGGTCGAGCGTCACCCCGTCGTGGGCCGCGGCCTCGCGGAACGCGCTCCAGATCCCGGTCTCCCAGTCGATCAGGGTGCCGTAGCAGTCGAAGGTGACGACCTGAACGCGGTCGGGCTGGAGGGTATTGAGGGTGATCATGCGGGACTCCTTGGTGACGGACGCCGGCCCTTCGCCTAAGTTACCCGACGATGATCGCTCCGACACCGAAGGACGGCTGGGTCGACCTCCACGGGCGGCGCCACGACTACCTCCGGATCTCGGTCACCGACCGTTGCAACCTCCGCTGCCGCTACTGCATGCCGGCGGAAGGGCTCGAGTGGCTGCCGCGCGGCGAGATCCTCTCGTTCGAGGAGGTCGCGCGCCTGGCCGGGGTGTTCCACGACCACGGCGTTGCCAAGATCCGCTTCACCGGCGGGGAGCCGACCGCCCGGCGCGACCTGCCGCGGCTGGTCGCCATGGTCCGGGACCGCTGTCCGGGCGCCGCGCTCCACATGACGACGAACGCGCTCCTCCTGGAGCCGCAGATCGACGCCCTTGTCGAGGCGGGGATGGAGGGACTCAACGTCTCGCTCGACTCTCTCGACCCGGAGAGGTTCGCCCGGATCACCCGGCGCGACCGCTTCCGCGAGACGTGGGCCGGGATCGAGGCCGCCTGGGAGCGCGGCATCCGACCGCTCAAGCTCAACTGCGTGGTGCTGCGGGGGATGAACGACGATGAGGCGCCGGCGTTCGTGGAGTTGACCCGCGACCGGGCGCTCGACGTCCGGTTCCTCGAGTACATGCCCTTCGGCGGGCTCAACGAGTTGCAGCCGGAGTACGTCCCGGGCGACGAGACCCGCGACCGGATCGAGGCGGCCGGCTACCGGCTCGAACCGATCGAGTGGGACGGCGGCCCCGCGCGGAGCTGGCGGGTCCCCGGCTTCCGCGGCACGGTCGGCTTCATCACGGCGGTCAGCCACCACTTTTGCGGCTCGTGCGATCGGCTGCGGCTGACCGCGGACGGCTACTTCGTCAACTGCCTCTACGGCGAGAAGCGGTGCGACCTGAAGCCGCTCGTGCGGGACGGCGCGTCCGACGACGAGATCGCCGCCGCGATCCAGGCCGAGCTGGAGCAAAAATGGGAAGCCCATCCCGACCTCACCGCGGGCTTGATCCCGGTGCTAGGCACGATGTCCCAGATCGGCGGCTGACGGCAGGGGGCGTTGAAAACGGCCCATCTGCGGCGTTGCGCTCCTCGTGTCTTCCTGCGGCGCACAGGTCGTGCGCCTCGGAATCCTCTCGTCGCGCGCCTTGCATCTGGGCCGATTTGAACCCCCTCGCACGCGATGCGGGACGCGGTGACGGCGGGGCGTTGAAAACGGCCCATCTGCGGTTCGCCTTCTAGATCCGGTACCGCAGCGTCGCGCCCACGCCGTCCAGCGTCTCCAGCTCGGCGTGGCTCTCGACGATCTCGACCTTCCGGCCCGTGCGCTCGGCGCGCCGCACCATCGCCTCCCGCAGGTCGATCCGCTCGGGCAGCGGAGACTCGCAGAACGGGCACGCGTCGGGGGCCGGGTCCCGGCCCAGCACCCGGCACTCCGCGCACTGCCAGCCGGCATGGTCGCCGTTGAAGCTCTCGGCCAGCAGGAGCTGGTCGACCTGTTCCAGGTTGAGGGCTTCGATCGTCGGGTCGATGCCGGCCACTGCGAGCCCCCCGGCGCGGTAGCGGTCGATCACCAGGTCGGCCAGCCGCCGGCTGTCGCGCGCCTCGGTGTCGCGCACCACCTGGATGGTCCGCTTCAGGATCTCGTGCGCGCCCGCCTCGATCTCGATGTGCTCCTCGTCGATCAGCTTCTCGCGGATCGCCGGCGTGAGGTTCTTCCGCAGCTCGCCCAGGATCAGGTCGTCGCCCCCCAGGATCACATAGTCGACCTCGTCGCGCTCGACGATCTTCTCCAGCCGCTCGATGATCTCCTTCGCGTTCTTGTGGATCTTGTCCTCGATGCGGGACTGGTAGCGGACCTCCGCCCAGCCGGCGACCCGGGTGCGGTCGATCGGCTCCGGCCCCTCGAAGTCCTCCTCGTCGAGCACCGCGCCGAGCCCGCACACGACCACGCGGGCCTGCCGGCTGTCCGCCACGCACACCGCGTAGAGCGGCGACTGGTCGGCCAGCTTGACCAGCGGGTACAGATGGGGCACCGGCCCCACTACGAGCCGGTCCTCGTCGAGCTCGGCGCGGAACGTCTGGGCCTCCCACAGCCCGTCCGCGTGGCTGGCGTGGATCACGGCCGCCTTCACCGCGGGGTCGAGCTCGTCCGAGAGGTATTCCAGGATCCGGTCGCGGTCGGCCTCCAGGTGGCGCACCGCCTCGGAGCGCTCCGGGAAGCTCCGGAGCCGTTCCGCGAACGCCTTCTTGAGGAACGTCATGAAGGTCGGCCGACCGCGGCCGTCCGGGCCGGTGTTGACGAAGCACGAGATCACGGGGTGGGGCGACGGGGGGAGGTGGGCCAGGCGGTTGATCGTCTCGTTCAGGTCCGTCATGTCAGTCCTTCCTCCTAGCGGTAGAGCAGGATGGGATGTGCGAACGATGCGAGCAGGGTCTCGGTCGTCGAGCCCATCAGGAACTCCTTGAGTCGGCTGCTGCCGTAGGCGCCCATGATGAGGAGGTCGGCCTCGATCTCCTCCGCGGCTTCGAGGATCCGCTCGGCCACCGCGTCGTTCGCGCGGGGCAGGGGGATCGGCTCCACCGAGTGGCCGCGGGCGTAGTCGCAGGCTTCCTCCACGAGCCGCTCGGCTTCCCGGGCGTCGGTCCGGACGCAGGTCACATGAAGCGGGCAGCCGCGCTTCTCCGCGTACTCGACCCCGATCTCGAGCGCGCGGGTGGCGTGGTCGGAGCCGTCGTAGGCGACCAGCGGCCGCTCCAGCGGCACGCTGCCCCGCGGACAGACGAGCACCGGGCGCGGGGACCGGCGCGCGACGCCGGCGACCGTGGAGCCCACCGGCTCCGAGCCGAACTCCGCGTGCTCGCCCCGCCGTCCCATGACGACCAGGTCCACCGTGCGCGCCTTCTCGACGATGACCTCCGGGACGATCCCGACCTCCAGCGACGTCTCAACCGGGCGCTCCTCGGCCTGGGCCCGCCGGGCCAGCGCGTCCAGCAGCATGCTACCGCGCTCCCGCAGCGTGCGGGTCACGCCTTCCTGGTGGACCGGGAGCGGGATGTCCCCCCACATCGACCCGATCGTCTGCAGGACCGGTCCCTCGATCAGGCGCACGTCGACGACGTGTATCGCCACGATGGTCGAGTCGAAGATGGTGGAGAGCGAGAGCGCGTAGCCGGCCGCGGCCGATGCCGAGGGCGAGCCGTCGGTGGGAACCAGGATACGGTTGAACAAGCGACCCTCTTTCCGGAGAAGCGACGACCGCTGGTTCGGAGCAGGAAATTATGGACGGACACTTCCCGGTGCAACCAGCTTTGACAACCACCCGACCCCCCCCTAGCTTAGCGAATTCCTCGTCTCCCTCGACCATACCCGCGAGCGAATGAAACCGATCCGTGAAGGTCTGACGTTCGACGACGTCCTGCTGGCGCCGCGCTACTCCGCCGTGCATCCGAAGGATGCCGAGGTGCGCAGCCGCTTCGCGCGGGGGGTCGAGATCAACATCCCGCTCGTCTCCGCCGCCATGGACACGGTGACGGGGGCCCGCATGGCGATCGCCATGGCCCGCGAGGGCGGCGTCGGCGTGATCCACAAGAACCTCCCCATCGAGGAGCAGGCCGCCAAGGTCGACCGCGTCAAGCGCTCGGAGAGCGGCATGATCCAGAGCCCCTACACGCTCGGCCCGGACCACCCGATCCGTGAGGCGCGGTGGCTGATGGAGAAGCAGGGCATCTCGGGGATGCCGGTCGTGGACGAGGCCGGCCACGTGCTCGGCATCATCACCAACCGGGACCTTCTCTTCGAGACCGACGGGTCGCGCCCCATCCGCGAGGTGATGACCGCCGAGGAGCTGGTCACCGCGCCGGTCGGGACGACGCTGGAAGCCGCCGAGCAGATCATGGCCCGGCACAAGATCGAGAAGCTCCCGATCGTCGACGGGGAGGGGCGTCTCGAGGGCCTGGTCACGGTCAAGGACATCCTCAAGCGCCGCCGCTTCCCCCGCGCCAGCAAGGACGACCGCGGCCGCCTGATCGCCGCGGCGGCGGTCGGCACCGCGGCGGAGACGATGGACCGTGCCCGCGCCCTGGTCGCGGCGGGTGTCGACGTGCTGGTCGTCGACACCGCGCACGGGCACTCCGAGGGCGTGCTGTCGATGGTGCAGCGGATCCGCGAGGCGTTCCCCGACACCCGCCTGGTCGCCGGCAACGTGGCGACGGCGGAGGGCGCGCGGGCGCTCGTCGAGCGGGGCGTCGACGCCGTCAAGGTGGGGATCGGCCCGGGCTCGATCTGCACCACGCGCATCATCGCCGGCATCGGGGTCCCGCAGCTCACCGCGATCATGGACTGCGCCGAGGTCTGCCGCGAAGCCGATGTCCCGCTGATCGCCGACGGCGGCGTCCGCTATACCGGCGACATCGTCAAGGCGCTCGCGGCGGGCGCGGACAGCGTGATGATGGGGTCCCTGTTCGCCGGCACCGAGGAGTCCCCGGGTGAGACCATGCTGCTCGAGGGGCGCACGTTCAAGGTCTATCGCGGGATGGGCTCGGTGGGAGCGATGGCCGAGGGGTCGGGGGACCGGTACTTCCAGGAGCAGCCGGTGGAAGGGCGCAAGTACGTGCCGGAGGGGATCGAGGGGCGTGTCCCCTACAAGGGCCAGGTGGGCGAGACGATCTTCCAGATGATCGGCGGTCTCCGGCAGGGGATGGGATACTGCGGCGTCGTGGACCTCGAGGCGCTGCGCACGGAGACGGAGTTCCTCCGGGTGACCATGGCGGGGCTGATCGAGAGCCATCCGCACGACGTGGCGATCACCAAGGAAGCGCCCAATTACACCCGCTGACCGGTCGACGACCGCCGCCGGCGAGGCGATGAGCGCCGAGATCGACGCGTTCCTCGAGGCGCTCGAGCGCGCCGAGTATCTGGCGCTGTCGGGGCAGGCGGAGTCGGCGGGTGTGGAGGAGATCTACGACCGGCACGAGGGCCTGTTCGACGCCGCGTCGTTCCACGCCGTCGAGCCGCCCGCGGGCGACTCGCGGGACGATCTCCGCCGGGCGCACCTGAGGGAGTTCCTGGCCGAGGGGATCGAGGGTCACCGCACGCGCGACCTGCGCGACGCGTACC
Organism: Gemmatimonadota bacterium; assembly: GCA_035513155.1. GTDB lineage: Bacteria > Gemmatimonadota > Gemmatimonadetes > JACCXV01 > JAHWKZ01 > JAICNR01. Next base: position 7,515 of record DATKCO010000017.1, read on the forward strand.
TGGCGGCGGAGGCCGCCGCCGTCGTCGAGGTGGACGGGGAGGAGATCCCGTACCGTCGGATGCCGGTGCGGATCCGCCGCGAGTCCGACCGGAGCGTTCGTGTCGCGCTCGACAAGGCGCGGGTCCGGACGGTCGAGTCCACTCTGAACCCGATCAGCCTGGACATGACGCTGCGCCGCCACGAGGTCGCGCGCGAGCTCCTCGACACCGACTACGACAACTACTGCCGGCGACTCTCGGGCGTCGATTTCGATTCCCTCGAGCAGAAGACCTCGGCGCTCCTGGCGGAGACCGAAGACGCCTACCGCGATCTGATGGAGCACTACGGCCGGCGCGCCCTGCCGGGGCTCGACCTGAGCGGGATGTGGAGCCACGACCTGGCGCGGCTCTTTCACGGCGAGGAGTGGGCTCCGCTGTTCCCGTCGGAAGCGATGGTCCCGGAGATCGGCCGCGCGGTCGCGGAGATGGGGCTCGATCTCACCGCGGAAGGGCGGATCGAGATCGACATCGAGGAGCGGCCCGCGAAGACCCCGCGCGCCTTCTGTGCGCCGATCCGCGTTCCGGACGAGGTCAAGCTCGTGCTCCAGCCGTACGGCGGCCACGACGACTGGAGCACGTTCCTCCACGAGCTCGGCCACGCGCTCCACTTCGCGTACGTCGCCCCCGGACAGCCGCTCGAGTTCCGGCGCATGGGGGACAACGGGGTCACAGAGGGGTGGGCGATGACGTTCGACCACCTGATGCTGCTGCCGTCGTTCCTGCGCCGGGTGGCGGGGATCGCCGACCCCGAGGAGTTCCTGCGCTTCGCCGCGTTCCGCGAGCTGGCCGGACTTCGCCGCTACGCCGCCAAGCTCTCCTACGAGCGCTCGCTCCATCGTGAGGGACCGGGACCCGCCCGCGCGGCCGAGTACGTGGAACGTCTCTCGGCCGCGACCCGAGCGCGTGTTCCGGAGGGCCTGTGGATCGAGGACGTCGACCCGCACTACTACTGCATCCGCTACCTGCGCGCGTGGATGTTCGCGGGCACCGTGCACTCCGAGCTGCGCGCGCGGTTCGATGAGGACTGGTTCCTGAACCCGCGGACCGGCCCGTTCCTGCGCGAGCTCTGGTCCACCGGGCAAGAGGGCCGGGTCGAGGACCTGGCGCGGGAGAGCCTGGGCGTCCCCGACCTCGGCTTCGGCCCGCTGATGGAGATGGTCGATGAGCGGATCTGACGCCGTCGGCCGGTTCTCGAGCCGCTGGGGGATGCTGCTCGTCATGCTCGGCATGGCGGTCGGCACCGGCAACATCTGGCGCTTCCCGCGGATCGCCGCCACCAACGGCGGCGGGGCGTTCCTGGTCCCGTGGGCGATCTTCCTACTCACCTGGAGCGTACCGCTCCTGCTGTGCGAGTTCGCCATGGGGAAGGGGGCGCGCCGGGGCCCGGTCGGCGCCTTCGCCACGCTGTTCGGCGAGGGCTGGGCCTGGATGGGCGCGTGGATCGCGCTCTGCGCCACCTTCATCATGTTCTACTACTCGGTCGTCATGGGCTGGTGCCTGCGGTACCTGGTGGCGGCGGGTCTCGGCGAGGTGCCGGCCGCCGAGCCCGGCGCCTTCTGGGAGGGCTACGCCGGCTCCGGCTGGGCGGTCCTGACGATGGCGGTCTCGCTGGGGATCGGCGTCTGGATCGTCGCCGGCGGGGTCCGCGGGATCGAGCGGGCCGCGCGCGTGCTCATGCCGACCCTGCTCGTCCTCGTCGTCGTGCTCGCGGTCCGGGCGGTCACGCTCCCCGGCGCCGAGCGCGGGCTCGCGTTCCTCTTCACGCCCGACTTCGCGGCGCTCGGGAACAGCCGAATCTGGCTCGAGGCCCTGACCCAGAACGCGTGGGACACCGGCGCCGGCTGGGGGCTGGCGCTCACCTACGCCACCTACATGCGCGCGCGCGAGGACACGACGATCAACGCCTTTGTGCTGGGCTTCGGCAACAACTCGATCTCGCTGCTCGCCGGGATCATGGTCCTGTGCACGGTGTTCTCGATCCGCCCCGACGCCGCCACGGAGATCGTCGGCGCGGGGAACAACGGGCTCACGTTCATCTGGGTGCCACAGCTGTTCGCCGCCATGCCGGCGGGCCGGTTCTTCATGACGCTGTTCTTCCTCGCGCTCCTGTTCGCGGCGCTGACGAGCCTGATCTCGATGATCGAGCTCGCCACCCGGACCCTGATCGACCGGGGCCTCGCGCGGGCGAAGGCGATCGCCTTCGTCGCCGGCGCCGCGCTCGTCATGGGGGTCCCGAGCGCGCTCCGGATGGGATTCTTCGAGAACCAGGACAACGTGTGGGGCGTGGGGCTCCTGCTGAGCGGCCTGTTCTTCGCGCTGGGGGTGCTGCGGTATGGCGTCGACCGCTTCCGCCAGCGCTACGTCAACAGCCCGGGCAGCGACTTCGTCGTCGGCCGCTGGTGGAACGCCGCCATGTGGCTGGTCGCGATCGAGGCCCTCGTCCTCCTGGGATGGTGGCTCTCCCAGACCCTGTCCGAGCAGGGGTGGGCCGCGAGCCTGGATCCGATCGCGAGCTGGAGCCTGGGGACGATCCTGCTCCAGTTCGCCGTCGTCCTCGGCCTGTGCCTGGCGTTCAACCGCCGGCTGGCCCGGCTCCAGGGTCCGGTCGAGCCGGCCGCGGAGGACGCGTGACCCCCGCGGGCTGGCTGACGATGGCGCTCGTCTGCGGCTTCGTCTGGGGCGGGTTCCTCCTGTGCGTGACCATCGCGATGCGCAAGGAGCGGATCAAGGACCTGCCGCCCGGACGTCCTTGGGAGCCCTGATCCCGCGCGGCGCCGCCTGCGCGGCCATCGCCCTGCCGCTCGCCCTCGCCTCCCCCGCCCGCGCCCAGCCCGATCCGGGGCCGGCTCTCCAGCTCGCCGCGTTCGCCGGCGCGCTCCGCGTCGGGAACGACCTCGCCACGAGCGCCGACGCCCAGTGGACCCCCGTCGTCGGCGGGCGCGTGGGGTGGCGGCCCACCCCCCAGTTCACCCTGTCGGGCGAGGCGTGGCGGGGGTCCCTCGAGCGGGCGGGGGAGGACGGCGGATCCGCCGACCTCACCGGCCTCGGCGCCTTCGCCACCTTCCGGCCGTGGATCGACCGCGGCTGGCCGGCGGACCTCGTCTTCGACTTCGGGCTCGAGTCCGTCGACGCCGACGACGAGGAGGACCGGGGCCCAGGCTTCGTGTTCGGCCTCGGCGTCGAGAGGCGGGTGGCCGGCCGGGCCCTGATCGAGGCCGGCGCGCGCCATCACTTCCTCACCGTGGACGAAGCGGAAGTGGACGGGATCGCCACCGGGCGCGACGCCGAGATGTGGGAGATCCGGGCCGGCGTCTCGCTCGTCCTCGGCGGGGACCCGTGAGCGAACCAGGGCGGGACTCGGCCCGCATCGTCCTCGTCCGCCACGGCGAGACCGACTACAACCGCGAGGACCGCTGGCAGGGGTCGGCCTCGGACGTGCCGCTCAACGAGCGGGGACGGGCGCAGGCCCGCGCGGTCGCGGCGGCGCTGGTCGAGGCGTTCGGCGGTCGCGTCGCCGCTGCGTACACGTCAGACCTCCGCCGCGCCTGCGAGACCGCCACGATCCTGGCCGCGCGGCTCGACGTCCCCGTCCGCGAGGAGCCGGCGCTGCGCGAGCTCTCCCACGGCCGCTGGGAGGGGCGGACGCACACCGAAGTCCGGGAGCTCTGGCCGCAGGACTACGCCGTGTACGAGGCAGACCCCTACGGGACCCGGCGCGGCGGCGGGGACAGCTACGCCGACCTCGAAGAACGGCTGTGGCCGGCGCTGGAGCGGATGACGCGGTCGAATCCCGGGCAGCGGATCGTGGCGGTCAGCCATGGGGGGCCCATCCGGCTCGCCCTGTCCCGCATCCTCGAGCTTCCGCTCACCGACCGCGAGGCCCTGAACGTCACCAACGGATCGTGGTTCGAGGTCGCCCGGACCGCCGCCGGGTGGTCGCTAACCCGCTCGGGAACCGCCGGGGTCTGAGCCCGGCGCTGAAGGGCGTTTTCAACGCCCGTTCATGACTTCAATTTGTAGCCGGTTCGAAAGAGGTGGACGGTCCAGGCAAACAGCCCGCCGGCCAGCGCGGTCGACAGGACCAGTGACCAGCCGGGGCTCGCGTCGGCGACGCCCAGCACGCCGTAACGCAGCCCGTTGATCATGTAGAAGACGGGATTGAACAGCGAGACGGTGCGCCAGAACGGGGGCAGCATGTGGATCGAGTAGAAGACGCCGCCGAGGAAGACGAGCGGGGTGATGAGGAAGTTGAGGAGCAGCATCACGTGATCCCACGACTCGGCCCACAGCGCCATCACCAGCCCCGCGCACGCCAGCAGCGCCGAGACCACGACCAGGAACGCCAGCGCGGTCCACGGGTGGGCGATCGGCAGGTCGACGGCCACCACGCCGACGCCGAGGATCAGGATCCCGACGATGAGGCCGCGCACCATCGCGCCGAGCGTGTAGGCCAGCACGACCTCCCAGTACGACAGCGGCGCGATCAGGATGTCGTTGATGTACTCCTCGTGCTTGGCCACGAACAGCGAGGAGGAGCTGTTCGCGTACGCACTGGTCAGCAGGCCCATCATCGCCAGACCCGGCAGGATGTACTCGGTGTACGGCCAGCCGTCGATCAGCCGGATGCGGGACCCCAGCGCTTCGCCGAAGATCAGGATGTAGAGGAGCGCGGAGAGGATCGGGGGGAACACCGTCTGCCGCCACAGCGTGAGGAAGCGGCCGACCTCGCGGCGGGTCAGCGTCCAGAAGGCGATCGCCCATTCGCGCCTATACCTCATGCAGCTCCTCCTCGGGGGCCCCGGAGACGTCGGGAACGCCCTGGGGCGCCTCCTCCGGCGCGCTCTCGAGCGTGCGTCCGGTGAGCTGCACGAACACCTCCTCGAGGCTCGACTCCTTGATCCGCACCTCGGTGATCTTGAGGTCGCGCTCGTAGAGCCCGTTGAGGACTTCGGCCACGATCCGGCGCGGATGCGGCGCCCGGATCACGACCCGGTCGCCCTCCACGAAGTGGTCGCGGGAGGTGACGGCCTCGGGCAGCGGTCCCGGCGCCTCGGTGAGGCGGATCTCGAGGTGGCGCTCGCCGCCCGCCTGGACGAGCTGGTCGGGCGATCCCTGGGCCACGATCCGACCCTGGTCGATGATCGCCACCTCCTCGCAGAGCTCCTCCGCCTCCTCGATGTAGTGGGTGGTGAGGAGGATCGTCTTGCCTTCCGAATTGAGCTTGCGCAGGTAGCTCCACAGCGCGCGGCGGAGCTCCACGTCGACCCCCGCGGTCGGCTCGTCGAGGATCAGGATCTCCGGCTCGTGGATCATCGCCTTGGCGATCAGCAGCCGCCGCTTCATGCCGCCCGACAGCTTCCAGATCTTCTCGTTCGCCTTCGCGCTGAGGCCGAAGCGTTCGAGCAGCTCGTCCGCGCGGCGCGCTGCCTCGGCGCGCCGGATCCCGTAGTAGCCGGCCTGGAGGATCAGGATCTCGCGGATCGGGAAGAAGCGGTCGAAGTTGAACTCCTGGGGCGCCAGCCCGATGTGCCGGCGGGTGAACCGGTAGTCCCGGACCACGTCCCGGCCGAGCACGCGGACCTCGCCCTCGGAGAACGTCACCAGGCCGGTCAGGATATGGATGGTCGTCGACTTGCCGGCCCCATTGGGACCGAGGAGCCCGAAGAACTGCCCGCGGCGGATCGTGAGGTCGATGCCGCACACCGCGCGCACGTCGCCGTACGACTTCACCAGGCCTCGGATCTCGATGGCGGGATGGACGACTTCGGAGGAGCGGAGCATGGACGGGTCAACCTAGAGGCGCCCTCCGCCCCCGGCAACACGACGAGCCGCGCCCGTCCGCCCCCGTTATCGTTCGGGCCCATGACGACGGACGGAATCCCCCTGCGGATCGCGATCGGTGGCCGGATGCAGGTCGGCAAGACGACCGCGGCGGACTGGCTCGTCGAGCGCCACGGCTTCGTGAAGTACGCGCTGGCGACGCCGATCAAGGAGATCGCCCGGCAGGGCTTCGGCTGGGACGGCGCCAAGGATGCCCGGGGGCGGCGGCTGCTCCAGGAGGTGGGGACGGTGGGGCGGCACTACGACCGCGACCTCTGGCTCGATCGCTTCGCCGCCCGGCTCGCGGCCGACGCTCCCCCCCGCGCCGTCGTCGACGACCTGCGTCTCGCCCGCGAGGCCGAGTACCTGGAGCGACTGGGATTCGTGTGCGTGCTGGTGACCCGGCCGGCCGACCAGATCCCGCCCCCCGAGGGTGGCGGCGACACGACGGGGCACGAGACCGAGACCGGGATGGAGGGGGTGGACGTCCGCTTGACGATCCCCAACGCGGGATCGTTCGCGGAGCTCAACGCGCGCCTCGACCGGCTGGTGGCCGGTCTCGAGGCGGCGCGGAGCCCGGCGTGAGCGGGCGGATCGCCGCCGCGGCGGCCGCCGCGCTGCTGGCCACGGCCGCGCCGGAGAGCGCCACTGCGCAGCAGACCGGCCCGCCGCCGGCCGTCGGCGCCACGCGCGTCGCCGAGCCGCCGCGGATCGACGGCCGGCTCGATGAGGACGCCTGGGGCCGTGCCGAGATCGCCACCGGGCTCCGGCAGCGCGAGCCGCTCGAGGGCGAGCCCGCCACGGAGGAGACCGAGGTCCGCGTCCTCTACACGGAGTCGGCGCTGTTCCTCGGCGTCACGCTGCGCGACCGGGAGCCGGACGGAATCGTGGCGCGCACGTACGACCGCGACGGGCTCGCCCGGTTCGGGATCTTCGGCGGGCTCGACGGGGTCCCCGACGACGCGTTCGCGTTCGTGCTCGACACCTACCACGACAGGCGCAACGCGTACCTGTTCATGACCAATCCGCTCGGCAACCTGACCGACGCGCTGATCGAGAACGAAGGCGCCGGCGTCAACGTCGACTGGGACGGCGTGTGGGACGTGGCCACCGGGCGCACCGCCGAGGGGTGGACGGCGGAGATCGAGATCCCGTTCTGGACCTTGAAGTTCGTGGGAGAGGACCCCGGCACGTGGGGGTTCAACTTCGCGCGCGTCGTCAAGCGCCGTACGGAGGAGGCCCTGTGGTCCTCCTGGGGCCGTGACAACGGGGGCCTGTTCAAGATCGCGCGCGCGGGGGAGCTCCGCGGCCTGACGGGCCTCGAGCGCGGCGCCGACATCCAGCTCAAGCCGTACGCCCTCGGCCAGGGGCGCCGGGCCGACCGGGTCGAGATGGTCGACGAGGGATGGGAGCTCAAGGGCGGGGGCGACCTCAAGTGGGCGTTCGACGAGAACTGGACCGTGGACCTGACCGCGAACACCGATTTCGCCCAGGTGGAGGCGGACGTCGAGCAGATCAACCTCACGCGCTTCAGCCTGTTCTTTCCGGAGAAGCGCGAGTTCTTCCTCGAGAACGCGGGCATCTTCACGTTCGGGAGCCCGGGGTTCGGGGGCCCGCCTCCGCTGCTCCTGTTCTTCAGCCGTCGGATCGGGATCTCCCCGCAGGGCGAGGTCCAGCTGCTCGGCGGCGCGCGGCTCACCGGCCGCTCGGGACCCTGGTCGGTGGGGCTCCTCGACGTGGTGACGGCCGAAGACGCGGGACAGCCGCGCACGAACTGGAGCGTGGCCCGGGTGCGCCGGAACGTCGGGCGTCGCTCCCAGTGGGGGGCGATCGCCACCGCGAGGAGCCCCACGGACGGCGAGACGGAGGCGGCGTTCGGCGCGGACTTCGGTTGGCGACCGACCAACGAGCTCGAGATCTCCGGCTACGCGGCGGGCAACGAGGCGGCCACCGGCGCCCGCGAGCAGTACGCGGGCCGGCTGGCGTTCGACTATACCGGCGACTTCTGGGGCTGGCTCGTCCAGAGCGAGGTGATCGGCGTCGGGATGCAGCCGCCCACGGGCTTCGTGCTGCGGCCCGGCACGGTCCGCACCTTCGGCACGCTGCGGGAGCGGCCGCGGCCCGGAGGGCCGTTCCGCACGATCACGTTCCGCGAGAACGTCGAGTGGGTGACCGACACCGACGGCGAGACGCTGGACCGCGCGTTCCAGCTCCAGGTCGGCGCCGCGTTGGAGAGCGGCGACGACCTCTCGGTGCAGATCGAGCGCCGCTCCGAGCGGCTGGTCGAGCCGTTCGCGCTGCGGGAGCACATCGTCTTCCCGGCGGCCGAGTACTGGAGCACCGGCTGGTCGGTGAGGGGGAGCACGTCCCGCAAGCGGTCGATCCGGGCCGAGGCGAGCTACGGGGAGAGCGGGTTCTTCAGCGGCGACCGGCGCGTGATCGGGCTCGCCGCCGGCTGGTCGCCCGACCCTCACGTGTCGCTCGAGCTCGGCTGGGAGCGGAACCTGATCGACGCCCCGCCCGGCGACCTCACGACCGATCTCGGCCTGCTGCGCGTCGGCTACGCGCTGAGCACCCGGCTCGGCGTCAACGCGCTGGTCCAGTACAACAGCGAGAGCGACGAGGTCTCCAGCAACGTGCGGCTGCACTGGATCTGGGCGCCGGGCAGCGATCTGTTCGTCGTCCTCGACACCCGCCGCGCCGACTTCGGCGAGCCCGACGGCCCCTCGCAGCAGGTGCTGGCCGTCAAGCTAACGCGACTGCTCCGGTTCTAGGGGTTTTGACTGACCCGCAGCGGGAGGCCGCGCAGCGCGGGTCAGATTCGGCGGCGCGCGACGAGAGGATTCCGAGGCGCACTGCAAGGTGCGCCGCAGGAAGACACGAGGAGCGGAACGCCGAAGATGGCCCGCGATCCGCGGCCGATGCACAGAAACCGAAAGGCCCCGCCGGAGCGGGGCCTTCGGTGATTAGGCCAGGAGGAAACGCGGGCCTAACGCTGCCGACAGCTCCGTAGTCGACCGGGACCGGAAACCGTCGGACCCTTGCAGTTTATCGCCTGCCGGCGGAAAGTCAAGAGGCCCGGAACTCCCCGGGGCGGGGAACCGCGAAACCTCATTCCGGAAGATCTTATATGGTCATTATGACCATCCGGTCGAAGATATGTAACGTTTCGTTACACCCGGATCCGAGCGCCCCGGACCCCATTCCCGGCCGCCGGACGGCGGACCCCGGTGGAACGGGCTTCCCCCGGGCGGTTTATCAGCAGCGGTTGCCGCCCGCCGGGTCCACCGCCACCTTCTGCCCCCGCCGAGACATGCGTCATCGAATCTTCCTATCCCTCCTCGCGCTCGTGACGGTGGCTCTCGCCGCCGCCTGCGGTCCGCGGCGTCCCCCCGGGACGGAGCCTCCGGACACCGCGCACCAGCCCGTCAACTACTTCGTCCGCATCGAGCGCAGCGGGGGAATGTCGTACGCGATCACGATGTCCACCGATCGCGTGCGGCGCGATTCCGTCGACTTCGTTCTGCCGGCGTGGGTCCCCGGGCAGTACGGCCAGCTCTCCAACCAGGTCCAGGCGGAGAGCTTCTCCGTGCGCGACGGCCGCGGCAACCCGGTCGCCACCCGCCGCATCGGATCCACCCGCTGGCGCCTCTATCCCGACGGGGAGCCGTACCTCAGTGTGGCCTACGAGATCGTTCCCGATCCGCCGTCGGAGCCGCTGCCGTTCCGCACACGGCTGGACCTCCACTCCGGGTACGCGCTCGGGGGGGGACTGTTCGGGGCGCTC
>DATKCO010000018.1:0-3871 GCA_035513155.1 Gemmatimonadota bacterium
CCTTGCTCCGGCGCGCCGCATCGACCATGATGGGAGTACCCCCGTGCGAGAAGGAGGACGTGAAATGGGCTCGATCAACACCAGCCGCTGGCTCCTGTCCGGCATCGTCGCCGGCGTCGTGCTGTGGCTCCTGGAGGGCGCGGCCAGCCTGCTCTACATGGACAGCATGACCCTGGCTCTCGAGGCGCACGGCCTGGCCATGGCCATGACCGCCGAAGCCGTCATGCTCAGCGTCGTCGTGAGCCTGATCGCGGGCCTCACCCTGATGTTCTTCTACGCCGCCTGCCGACCCCGCTTCGGCCCGGGGCCCCGGAACGCGGTCATCGTCGCCTTCGGACTGTGGGTGGGCGGGTACCTCACCTCCCTCCTCGGCTACCGCATGCTCGGCCTGTTCCCCGACAGCCTGCTCCTCATGTGGGGCGTGGTCGGCCTGGTCGAGATGATCGTCGCGGCGCTGGTCGGCGGCTGGATCTACAAGGAGGAGGCGACGCCGGTCGGCTGACCGCCCGTGCCGCGAGTCAGCGCGCCGCGAGCTCGGCGGGCCGGAGCTCCGCGTCGAGCCGCGCCCCCAGCTCGACCGCCACGTCGAGCAGCCTGTCGATCTCGGCGGCCTCGGTGCGGAAGTTCACGATGCACGCCCGGAGGACGAAGCGGCCGCCCAGCACCGCGTTGGAAGGGAACACGCGGCCATCCAGTTGGATCTCGGTCATGAGTCGCTCGTTCAGGCGGTCGAGGTAGGCGTCGCGATCCGGATCGTCGGGCAGATCGGGCGGCACGTAGCGGAAGCAGGCGATCGAGAGCGGCGGCTCTGGGGCCATCGGCTCGAGCTCGGCACGCGCGCGCACCCGGCGGTGCAGGTAGCGGGCGAGATCGACGTCGTGCTCGATCCGCCGCTCGTACGCGCTCCGGCCGTGCGCCAGGAGCGAGACCCACACCTTGAGCGCCAGGAAGCCGCGCGAGAACTGGGGGCCGCGCTCGAGCAGGTCGGCTCCTCGCCCGGTCCGCTCCTTGTCGTCGTGGACGTAGCTGGGATGGACGGCGAACGCGTCGACGAGTAGCAGCTCGTCGCGGAGCACCACCGCGCCCGCCGGCGGCGGGATGTAGAGCCACTTGTGGGGGTCGAACGCGATCGAGTCCGCGCGCTCGAGGCCGCGGAACGCCGGCGCCAGCGAGGGGACCAGCGCCGCGATCGCCCCGTAGGCGCCGTCCACGTGGAGCCAGAGGTTGTGCGCCGCGCAGATCTCCGCGATCTCCTCCAGCGGGTCGATCGCGCCCGTCGCCGTCGTGCCGGAGGTGGCGACGACCGCGAGCGGCCGCACTCCCGCTTTCAGATCCGCCTCGATCGCCTCCCCGAGCGCGTCCGGCCGCATGCGGAACGACTCGTCGACGGGGATCTGCCGCACGGCGCGGCGCCCCAGCCCGAGCATGTCCGCGGCCCGTTCGTTGACCACGTGCGCTTCGGTCGAGGCATAGAGAGCGAGCGGGGGATGCCCGAGGACGCCGTCCTCGCGCGCGTCCCAGCCACAGCGCGCGTCCCGCGCCGCCTTGAGTGCCACGAACGCGGCCATCGCCCCTCCCGAGGTCATCAGCCCCCCGGACCCCGGCGGCAGCCCGAACGACTCCGCGAACCACCGCATCAGGTGGAGCTCGATCTCGGTCGCGGCGGGCGCCAGCCGCCAGCCGCCGACGTTCTGGTCGAGGCCCGCGGCCAGGAGATCCGCCGGCGCCGCCGGCACTGCGCCCGAGCCGATGATGTAGGCCATGAACCCCGCATGGCCGGGGTACATCGATTGCTCGAGGGTCAGCTCCCTCAGGTGCTCGACGAGCGCGTCCAGCGGCATGGGCTCGTCGGGGATCGGGAGCGCGACCGCCGCGCGGACCTCCTCGGCGGTATGGGCGCGCGAGACCGGCAACTCCGGGAGCCGCTCCAGGAGCTCCACCCACAGGTCCATCACCCGCTCGCCGAACTCGCGCGCGCGGGCGGCGCTCCAGTCCAGATCGGGGACTGGCGCGGGACCGGCGGTGGGATCCGGACTCTGGCCGCTCTGCTCGGAAGTCATCGACCGCTCAAGCTGGGCCGCGCGGCGGATGCCGTCCAGCGCTCACCGGCGCACGAACGACAGGACCTTCCCGCTCCGGGTCGCCTCCAGCACGTCAGGGAACTCGATCACGACCTCCAGCTCGGGCCCGGTCTCCGCGCGGACGACGCTCTCGAGCTCGAAGGCGAGCCGCGGCCGATCGACCGCGCCCTGAGGGAGGACGCGCACGACGAGGCGCCTCCCGTCCGGCTGCGCGATCTGCCACCGCCCCACGTCCGGCCGCGTGAGGGCGTTGGCGAGCCGGAAGGAATGGAGGCGCGTCCCCCCCGGGCGCTCGATCCACGCGTTGTCGCGTCCCTCCAGGAGGCGCAGGCGGGGCAGCGGCCGCCCGCACGGGCAGGGCTCCGGGATCCACGCGGCCAGATCCCCCACCGTGTAGTTGAGGAGTACGGTGCCCCGGTTCACGAGGTTGGACACGATCACGGTTCCAGGCTCCCCCGATGGGACCGACTCCCCCTCGGGATCCGCGATCCGGACATGGCTCACGTCCTCGTTGACGTGGTACCCCTCGCCCGCGCCGCACTCGAAGGCGATCGAGAACGCCTCGGTGGAGCCGTAGCTTCCCAGGGTGGGGATCCCGAACTCCTCCTCGATCATCCGCCGCTCGCTCGCCGAGAGCGCGTCGAAGCTGTGGGTCACGACACGGGGAAGGGGGAGGTCGACGGCCGTCTCCTTCACGTGACGGAAGAGCCGACCGATGGCCGACGCGTAGCCACCGAGGTGGTCCGGGCGCAGTTCCCTCAACTCCTCCACCACGAGCGCCGGGTCCTCGAACGCCTCGATCCTGGTTCCCTCCTGGAACAGCGCGCCCAGGGCGGGAAACGCCTCCCGCAATCGCCGCCGGACGCGGTCCGGGTTCCCCGGCAGGGCGAGCCGAACGGTGCGCTCCGGCCCCGCCGGACCGAAGTGCCGGTCGCGGACCGCGCGAGCCCTGAGGTTCACCATCGCCCCGGCCAGCATTCCCTTCAGGTCGTGATAGACCGTACGCGGCTCGCCGGTGCTCCCGCTCGTCGTCAGCGCGACGAAGTCGTCCAGGTCCGCGCCCCGCGGCACGAAGTCACGGGGTTGATGTAACGCTTCCGGGTCGATCACCGGCAGCCGCGCGAGGTCGGCCGCGGTTGTCACGTCTCCGGCTTCGAGACCGCGCTCCCGCATCGCGCGCGCGTACCAGGCTACCCGTTCGAACGCGAACGCCACGATCTCGCGGACCCGCGCGTCCCGCCGGGCGGCCATCTCTTCCGGCGTGGACCGCAGCTCGCGCGGCTCCCCCCACACCTGGGACAGGAGAAAGCGGAACTCTTCGGAGGGCGCGGGATCCGCGCTCTTCCGCCGGCGGCGCTTCACGTCTGCTTCGCGCGCCGCTCGACGATCTCGACCGGCATCCCGATCTGGATCTCCCCCGGCCCGCGGTGGATCGCGTTCTGGCCGAACATCACCTCGCTTCCCTCGCGGCGGAACGTGGCCAGCGTTCGGAGGGGCTCCTTCCCCTTCTCCCCGGTCGCCTGGTCGACCATCGTCGTCGCGCAGCGGGCGCAGGACCCGCCGGCGTCGAACTCGACCGCTCCGATCCGGAACCGCGTCCACTCGTCCTCGGCGAACGGCCCCGCCCCTTCGATCACGAGGTTGGGGCGGAAGCGGTCCATCGGCAGCGGATCGTCGAGCCGCTCGTTCAGGGCGTCCAGCGACTCCCGCGAGACGACGAGGAACGGAAAGGCGTCGGCGAAGGAGATCTTGGGCTCGATCCCGGCCGGGTCGCGCTTGGCGGGCCGGAC
>DATKCO010000019.1:0-71903 GCA_035513155.1 Gemmatimonadota bacterium
AATACCTGGCGGAGCAGCGATGAGGGTCGTCTCGTGAGCCGCTTCCTGAGGCATCCGTTCTGGCAGTCGGCCCTGGTGCTCGTGGTCGCCTGGGTCGTGTTCGAGTTCGGCATCGCCTACATCCCTCCGCTGTTCGGCATCGCCAGCGCCCCGATCCCGAGCTCGGTGATGCTCCAGTACATGGCGACCGTGCTGGTGGGGGTTTTGATCTGGGTCAGCGACAGCGAGGAGCGGTGGGAGAAGTTCCAGGAGCCGATCCGCGAGACCATGGTTCGGGACGACCGCCGCGGCCTGCGTGTCGCCCTGCTGGTGGCGATCCCGCTGCTGATCGGTTTCGTGACGTTCCGCCAGGTGCGCCCGACGGTCGCCGCCCCCCCCAGCCTGCGGTCGATCCATCCGGCGCCGCCCTCCACGATCAAGTTCCGGGGCGAGACGATGACGCTGGCCGGTCTCGAGAATCCGTTGCGCGCGGACGGCTCGACCGCCGAGGACTACGAGGAGGGGAGCCGGATCTATTATCAGAACTGCCTTCCGTGCCACGGGGACGGGCTGGACGGCAACGGGCACTACGCCCACGGGTTCACCCCCCGGCCCCTCCCGTTCACCGGGTCCGGGACGATCGCGCAGCTGACCGAGAGCTTCGTCTTCTGGCGGATCGCCAAGGGCGGTCCCGGCCTGCCGAAAGAGGGCGCCCCCTGGGGCTCCGCCATGCCCGCCTGGGAGGAGATCCTGACGGCGGACGAGATCTGGGCCGTGATCGTGTTCCTCTACGAGCAGACCAACGCCACGCCGCGCACCTGGGAAGTGGAGGGGCACGAATGAGGGGGGTCGTCCGGGGTGCCGGCCTCGGCGCCGCGCTCTTGCTGGCCCCGCTCGCCGGGGCGGCCCAGGAGGCGCCCGCCGGGAAGGCGACGTACGACCGCTGGTGCGCGGGATGCCATGGGGTGGACGGCAAGGGCGAGGGGCCGGGCGCGGCCGAGATGCTGCCTCGCCCGCGCGACTTCACGACCGGCAAGTACGAGATCCGCTCGACTCCGAGTGGCGCCTTGCCGACCGACGACGACATCCTGAGCGTGATCCTCGACGGCATGCCGGGGACCTCGATGCCGGGGTGGAGGGAGAAGCTGAGCAACACGGAGCGACGGGGCCTCGTCACGTATCTCAAGTCGTTCTCCCCCTTCTTCGAGTCCCAGCCGGCGCCCGAGCCGGTTTCGATCCCATCGGCCCCCTCCGCGAACGAAGCGGCGCTGGCGGAGGGGAAGGAGTTCTACGAGAAGATCGAGTGCCACCGGTGTCACGGCCTCGCGGGTCGCGGAGACGGGTCCTCGGCCCCCACGCTGGAGGACGACAACGAGCGCCCGGTCCGCGCCGTCGACCTGACCGAGAACTGGTTCTTCAACGGCGGCGGATCGGTGGAGGCGATCCATCAGCGTCTGGTCACTGGGCTCAACGGCACGCCGATGCCTTCGTTCCAGGACCTCATCGAGGCCGAGTTCATGACCGAGGAGCAGCTGTGGCACGTGGCCCAGTACGTCCGGAGCCTGGCGCCCGAGAGGCCGCCGCGGGTGCGCGAGGTCGTGCGCGCGGCGCTTGTCGAGGGCGATCTGCCGGGGTCGGTCGACGATCCGGCGTGGGAGTCCGTCGAGCGGTTCTACGTCCCCCTGGTCGGCCAGGTCATCGTCGAGCCGCGCTGGTTCGCGCCCATGGTCGACGGGGTATGGGTCCAGGCGCTCCACAACGGCAGCGAGGTGGCGCTGCGGGTCGTATGGCACGACCCTTCGGAGAGCCCCGACCCGCGCTGGGACGAGTGGACCGCCAAGGTCGTGGGTCTGATGCCGCCGGCGGTTGCGGCGGCGGACACGACCGCTGGCGGGGCCGACACGACGGCGGTCGTGGCCGACACGATTGCGCCGGGCCCGGCGGCCGCGCGCCATCCGGATGCCCTGGTCGTCCAGTTTCCCCGCTCGATCCCGTCGGGGATGGAACGGCCGTACTTCCTGATGGGCGACGAGCGCGACCCCGTGTACGTATGGCGCTGGGAGAGTGGCGGGGAGACGCGCGAGCTGCTGGCGCGCGGGCTCGCGCGCTACGAGCCTCTGGCGGGGACACAGCCGGGGGCGGTGACGGCCGAGGCCGTCCATGACGCAGGGCAGTGGCGACTGATGCTGCGCCGCGCGATCGATGGTGGGGAGATCGAGGATCGGCTCAGTTTCGAGCCCGGTCGCGCGATCCCCATGGCGCTGTTCGCGTGGGATGGATCCAACGGAGAGTCGGGTACGCAAGGCTCGATCGGAAGCTGGTACTTCCTGTACCTCGATCAACCGACCGCCCGCACCGTCTACGTGGCGCCCCTCATCGCCACGCTTCTCACCGCCGCGCTCGGCGTGGTGGTCGTGAGGCGGGCGCAGCGGCGCGGGAGCGGTTCCGCGGGACGGTCGTGAAACGAATCACCCCAAGGAGGATGAAATGAAGCGATCGATGATGACGATGACGCTGGCAGCTCTGTTCGCCGCGGCGACCGCCTGCGGCGGAGGGGACGAAGCCGATACGGGCGGGGAGATCGACACGGAAGACGCCGGTCCGATCGTGAGCCCGGACAGCGCGGCCACGATCACCGGCATGGTGAACTTCGAGGGCACGGCGCCCTCGGCCGAGCCGGTCGACATGAGCGAGGAGCCGGTCTGCGCGGATAAGCACGCCGACGGGGCGACGCGTGAGCGGGTCGTGGCCGGCGACGGGACGCTGGGCAACGTCTTCGTGTACGTGAAGGAGGGGCTCGGAGACCGGAGGTTCCCGACGTCGTCGGAGCCGGTGGAGCTGGACCAGGACGGCTGCATCTACCACCCCCACATCCTGGCGATCCAGACCAACCAGGACCTGGTGATCAAGAACTCCGATGGGATCCTGCACAACATCAATACGCAGCCCACGGTCAACCAGGGGTTCAACGTGAGCCAGCCGGTCGAGATGGAGACAACCAGGACGTTCTCGTCGCCCGAGGTGATGATCCCGGTCAAGTGCGACGTCCACGGCTGGATGGAGGCGTTCATCGGAGTCCAGAGTCACCCCTACATGGCAGTGACCTCGGCCGACGGGACGTTCCGGCTCGAGAACCTCCCGCCGGGCACCTACACGATCGAGGCGTGGCACGAGCTGTACGGGACCCAGACCCAGACCGTGACGGTCGGGGCGCAGGAGACCGGCGAGGTCACGTTCCAATACTCGAGCGACATGGCCGGCCGTCCGGTGCCGCTGGGTGAGCCGATCGACCTCCACGATCACGGCCCGGACCAGCGGGTCGCCTCCTCCGGCCGGTAGCCGTGGGAGTCCCGGCAGGAGGGAATGGATGAACTGGAACTGGCTGCTTCCCGAGCCCGTCTCGACTTTCGGCTCCGAGATCGACTCGATCTACTACCTGATCCTGGTGATCACGGCGGTGATCTTCGTGATCGTGGAGGTGGCGCTGGTCGTTTTCATGGTGAAGTACCGGCATCGTGAGGGTCGACGGGCCGAGTACTCGCACGGGAACACGAAGCTCGAGGTCGTATGGACGGTCGTGCCGTTCATCCTCGTGATGGTCATCGCGTGGATGAGCATGAGAGTCTGGATCGAGGCCAAGGTCGCGGATCGGGGGCACGTTTCCGAGGACGCACTGCCGCTCAGGGTGGCGGCGAAGCAGTTCGAGTGGAACGTGACCTATCCCGGCCTCGACGGAGAGCTCGACACGGCGGACGACTTCGTGAAGCGGAACCAGCTCCATCTGCCCGTCGGGCGAGCCGTCAGGATCGACCTGACGAGTGAGGACGTCATCCATTCGTTCTTCCTGCCGGACTTCCGGGTCAAGCAGGACGCGGTACCGGGCATGGTCATCCCCGTCTGGTTCCAGCCGACGGCCGTCGGGGAGTACCCGCTCGGATGCGCCGAGCTCTGCGGCCTCGGTCACTACCGCATGCGCGGCTCGGTCACGGTCCACGAGGTCGAGGCGTTTGATGCGTGGATGCTCCAGGAGGGCCAGGACGCGGCGGTCGAGACACCGGCCCCCGCCGACACCGCGGGCGTGGATCTCGAGGCCGCCAGCACGGCTCCCGCGCCCGAGGGCAATCATCCCCCGTCGCACCAACCGGCTAGTGAAGGAAAGGAGCGGGCATGAGCACGGTCTCAGTCGAAGTCGGCCACCCGTCGGTACAGCACTGGGCGGAGCCCGGGCATCCGGACGACCGGTCGTTCCTCCGGAAGTACGTGTTCTCGACCGATCACAAGGTGATCGGATGCCAGTTCCTGATCCTGAGCCTAGTGTTCCTGCTCATCGGCGGAACGCTCGCGATGCTGATCCGGTGGCAGCTCGGATGGCCGGGTACCGCGATCCCGGGAGGGGGGATCCTCGGGGAGGCCAAGGCGCCCGGAGGGATCATCCTCCCCGAGTTCTACAACTCACTCGTCACCATGCACGGCACGTTCATGATCTTCTTCGCGATCATGCCGCTGCTGGTGGGAGTGTTCGGAAACTGGTTGATCCCGCTTCACATCGGAGCCGCCGACATGGCGTTCCCGCGGCTCAACATGGCCTCGTTCTGGACGGCGGTGCCGGCGGGGCTGATCATGATCGCGAGCTTCTTCGTGACCGGAGGGGCGGCGGCGGCCGGCTGGACGGCCTACGCCCCGTTGTCGGCCGTCCCCGAGTACAGCGGCGTCTATCTGGGCCAGGAGCTGTGGTGCATCAGCCTCATCGTGCTGGGCTTCTCGTCGCTGATGGGAGCCGTCAACTACATCACGACGATCGTCAACATGCGGGCGCCGGGGATGAAGTGGATGCGCCTG
Organism: Gemmatimonadota bacterium; assembly: GCA_035513155.1. Lineage (GTDB taxonomy): Bacteria > Gemmatimonadota > Gemmatimonadetes > JACCXV01 > JAHWKZ01 > JAICNR01. Next base: position 4,819 of record DATKCO010000019.1, read on the forward strand.
CCGCTGCCGATCTGGGCGCTGTTCATCACCGCGATCCTCGTGCTGCTCGCGATCCCCGTCCTGACCGGGGCCCTGATCCTGCTGCTGTTCGACCAGACGCTCGGGACCACCTTCTTCCTGCCGCCGGACGGCGGGCAGCCGCTGATGTGGCAGCATCTGTTCTGGTACTTCGGCCACCCCGAGGTCTACATCCTGATCCTGCCCGCCATGGGGTTGGTGTCGGAGGTGCTCTCCAACGGCGCCCGCAAGCCGATCTTCGGGTACAAGTTCATGGTCTGGGCGATCGTCGCGATCGCGTTCCTGGGATGGATCGTGTGGGGGCACCATATGTTCCAGAGCGGCATGAACCCGTACCTGGGCGCGACGTTCATGACCTCGACCATGATCATCGCGGTCCCCTCCGCGATCAAGGTGTTCAACTGGCTGGGCACGATCTACAAAGGGGACATCCACTTCCACGTCCCGATGCTGAATGCGCTGGCGTTCGTGGCGATGTTCGTGATCGGCGGGCTCTCCGGTGTGTTCATGGCGTCGACGCCGGTGGACATCTTCATCCACGACACCTACTTCATCGTGGCGCACATCCACTACGTGCTGTTCGGCGGCAGCCTGTTCGCGATCTTCGCCGGGATCTACTTCTGGTTCCCGAAGTTCTTCGGGCGGATGATGAATCCGACGCTGGGAAAGATCCACTTCCTCCTGACGTTCGTCTTCTACAACCTGGTCTTCTTCCCCATGCACAACCTCGGGTTGGACGGCATGATGCGCCGGATCTACGACCCGAACCAGTACGAGTACATGGTCCCGCTGCAGCCGATGAACACGCTGATCTCGGTCGCGGCCCTGCTGCTCGGAGCGGCCCAGCTGATCTTCGTCGTCAACTTCGTGTGGTCGTTGTGGAGGGGGGAGAAGGCGCCTCCCAACCCTTGGAACGCCAACTCGCTGGAGTGGACGCTCCCGTCGCCGCCGCCGCACGGCAACTTCGTTGCCATGCCGACCGTCTACCGCGGTCCCTACGAGTACAGCGTCCCCGGTCGGGAAGCGGACTTCTGGCCGCAGGACGAGCCCCCGGCGGAAGCCGGACGACGAAGCGCGGGGCGTGAAGGGGTGCCGGCATGAGTCAGGCCGCGACGATGGGCGCCGCCCGCCCGATGGAGGGGATGCGGGTCTACAACCTGAAGCTCGGGATGTGGGTCTTCCTCCTTTCCGAAGTGATGTTCTTCTCGAGCCTGATCGGGGCCTACATCATCCTCCGGTTCGCGCACCCCGAGCAGTGGGCCGAGCCGAACCAGGTGCTGAACGTCCCGCTCACCGGCTTCAACACCTTCATGCTGATCTGCAGCTCCGTGACGATGGTGAAGGCGTTCGCGGCCATCGAGCACGGCGACCAGGCGGGCCTCAGGAAGTGGCTGATCGCGACCATCTTCCTGGGAGCGGCGTTCGTGGGGATCCAGGTCTACGAGTACATCAAGCTGGTCGAGCACGGGTTCGTCCCCGGGGCGGCGAACTACGCCGCCGAGGGCGGGCCGCTGTACGGATCGACCTTCTACACGATGACGGGATTCCACGGGGCGCATGTCACGCTCGGCGTGCTGGCGCTGATCTTCACGACCGTGAAGGCGTTCCGGGGAAAATATTCGGCGCAGGATTACGGGGGCGTGGAGATCATGGGGCTCTACTGGCATTTCGTGGATCTGGTGTGGATCATCCTGTTCACCATCGTATATTTGATATGAGGCGCGTGAAAACGGTCCATCTGCGGCGCGCCTTGGATCTGGACCGTTTTGACGCGCCTTTCCACCGGCTGTAACACCCTTGGTGAGAGGGAAGGAGGAAGCTGATGGCGGACGAGAGCGTGCGCGCGGTGGAGCGGAAGGGACCGAACTACTACCTCGTGTGGCTGTATCTGCTGATCCTCACGGTCGCGGAAGTGGGGGTCGCGTTCGTGTCGCAGCTGCCGGAGACGTGGCTGATCCTGATCCTCCTGTTCCTGGCGCTGTGGAAGGCGGCGCTGGTGGCGATGTACTACATGCACCTCAAGTTCGAGCCGCCCCGGCTGGTGGTCATGGTCCTGGCCCCGATCCCGCTGGCGATCCTGATCACGTTCACGGTGGTCATGATGGAGATCCGCTGAGGCCGTGAGTCACGAGCTCATGACCGGGATGCTCTGGGCGGCGCTCCTCATGGTGGGTGTGCCGTTCGCCATCGGGATCGGCGTGCTGGTCATGGTACTCCGCCGCCGGAGCGGCGCCGACGAACGCCCCTCTCCCGATCCGGGCCGCTGAAAGGAAACGTATGGCGGGGTCATCGCTGGTCCCGTTCCACCGCGTGCTGATCGCGGCCGCGATCGCCTTCTGCGCGGGCTTCGCGTGGTGGATGTTCACCCAGGGGGACGGCGGCGAGTCGGTCGCCTATCAGGTGATCGGGGTCGTGTTCGCGATCCTGGCGGTGCTGCTGGCCGTCTACCTCTGGAACCTCGGGCGGGTCCTCGGCTACGACGACCGCGATCGCGGCTGATCCCTGCGGGTGGCGCCTTCCGGCGCCTACTCCTCGTGCCAGATCCGATTGAAGTGGAACAGGATCCGGGGGTGGCGATACCACAGGTAGGCCGCCATGCCGGCGGCAGCCAGAAGGTTCGCCAGCGCCACGCCCCAGAAAGCGATCCCCCCCAGCAACGGACCGCCGACCGCCAGCAGGAAGATCTGGAACGCGGTCTCGAAGAAGACGAACAGGAAGACCAGCGCGATCCCGAGCGGAGGGATGCGCTCGATCTCGCTGACGAGGAAGGACGCGACCAGTCCCACGCCGATGAACGCCGCGTGATGTACGAGTGTATAGGCGGCGACCATCCCCGGGTCGACCTGCTGGTGAGCCACGGCCGCTTCGGTCCCCTTGAAGAGAACGGTCCCCAGGAGCGAAGGCGTCCACAGGGGGACGTTCTGGATCGTATCGAGGAGCAGGAACCATGCGGCTACGAGCCCGGCCCCGATGATCCCGGTGATGAACCCCTCCATCAGGATCGTGGGCACCGACAACGGTGGAATCGGCTGCCGCTCCTCCCGCGCCTCCCGCTTCTCGTTCATTCTCTCTCCGAGGATGGTCTCACGAGGCGCCTACATGCCCGCGCCGGGACCGATCGTCCCGAACAGCAGCATCATGACGACGACGATCGAGGTGGCGACGATCAGGCCGACGGCGAAGACCGTCGTCAACACCGGCTTGTCGAACTTGAGATGCATGAAGAACATCGCCACAAGGACGAACTTGGCCACCGACAGGACCAGCAGGATCGGCACGATCACCGAGTGCAGGAGGGGAACGTAGAACACGGCCACCTCGAGCAGCGTGATGATCGCCAGGATCAGCGCGATCAGCCAGTACGTGCCCGTGCTGGCGTGCGCCTGGCCGGGCTCAGTCTCATGCGTGATTTGGTCCGCCATGCTTCCCGCTACTGGATGAGGTAGACGACCGTGAAGATCACGATCCAGACCGCGTCGACGAAGTGCCAGTAGAGCCCCGCCACCTCGACGTCCATGGCCCGCTCGGGCCCCAGACCGCCGCGCAGCGACATCACGAGCAGAGTGATCATCCAGACGACCCCCACCGTGACGTGCGCGCCGTGGAAACCGGTGAGCACGAAGAAGGTGGCGCCGAACAGGTTCCGTTGGAGCGTGAGCCCGTGGTGATAGAACTCGGCGAACTCGTAGACCTGGCCGGCCAGGAACAGCCCCCCGAGGACGATCACGCCACCCAGCCAGATCCGCGACATCCGCCGGTTGTCGCGCTGCACGGCGTCCAGCGCCAGCACCATGGACAGGCTCGACATGAGCAGAATGAACGTCGAGACCGAGGTCAGCGGGATGTTGAGGATCTCCTCGGGCGTCGGACCGACGAGACTCTTCCCTTCGTACACCAGGTAGGTGGCGATCAGCGACCCGAAGAACATGCACTCCGAGCCGATGAAGACCCACATCGCCAGCTTCCGGTTCGATACGCCGAACGTCGTCGCGTGGGATTCCATCAGTCGGCCCCGGGAGTCTCGGGTCCGAAGGTCGGATGCCCAGCCCGCTCGAGCGGCTGGAACGCCCAGCGATAGATCGCGTAGACGAGGACCGCGGCTGCGAGCAGGACGGCGGGGAGGCCCACCAGCGCGCCGCCGGCGACCCCCGTCAGGGCGAGACCGGCCAGGATGGGCCACCCCGAAGGCGACGGGAGATCGACCCGCTCGGTCGGATGCTCGGGCTGAGCCGGGGTGCCCTCGGCGCGCGTGCGGGTCGAGATGTCACGCGTGGGCCCGTACTTGTGAAGCCAGTACGGGCGCGCGCTGTTGACCCGGGGAACGACAGCGAAGTTGTACTCGGGCGGCGGCGAGCTCATCGTCCACTCCAGCGTCGCCGCGTCCCACGGATCCCCGTCCGCCTCCGCTCCCGTCCGCAGGCTCCTGAGCGCGTTGACGTAGAACACGAGCATCGACACCGCGATGACGAACGCGCCGATGGTGGCTACCAGGTTCCACTGGTCCCACCCGAGATCGGCGCCATAGGTGTAGATCCGCCGCGGCATGCCGTCCATTCCCAGGAAGTGCATCGGGAAGAACGTGAGGTTCATGCCGATCAGCATGAGCCAGAAGTGGAGTTTGCCGAGTCCCTCGCCCAGCATGCGGCCCGTGATCTTCGGCCACCAGTAGTAGATCCCCCCGAACAGGCCGAACACCGTGCCGCCGAAGAACACGTAGTGGAGGTGGGCCACCACGAAGTAGGAGTCGTGCTGCTGGATGTCGACCGGAGGCGAGGCGTGCATGATGCCGGACAGGCCACCGATGATGAACAGCGACACCATCCCGACCGCGAAGTACAGCGGGGTCTGGAAACGGATGTGGCCGCCCCACAGCGTGGCGATCCAGTTGAAGATCTTCACCGCGGTGGGAATGGCGATCAGCATGGTGGCGAGCGAGAACGCCGTGTCGGCGACCGCCCCGAGGCCGGTCGTGAACATGTGGTGGCTCCACACCCCGAAGCCTAGGAATCCGATCAGGATCCCCGAGAAGATGACGAACGGGGCGCCGAACAGCGGCTTTCGAGCGAACGTCGGCAGGACCTCGGAGACCACCCCGAAGGAGGGGAGGATCAGGATGTAGACCTCCGGATGGCCGAAGATCCAGAACAGGTGCTGCCACAGGATCGGCGTCCCGCCGGCGTCGGGGATGTAGAATTGCGTTCCGAAGAAGCGGTCGAACAAGAGGAAGATGAACGCGACCGTGATGGGTGGGAACGCGAGCAGCATCAGGACCTGGACGACGAGCGCCATCCACACGAACAGGGGCATCCGCATGAGCGACATGCCGGGGGCACGCATGTTGAGGATCGTGACGGTGAAATTGATCGCCGAGGCGATCGAGGCTACGCCCATGACCTGGAGCGAGAGCAGCCAGAAGTCGATGCCCATGCCGGGGTTGTACTGCTTGGAGGTGAGGTTGGCGTAGCCGAACCAGCCCGCGTCCGGGGGATCTCCGATGAAGAAGGACAGGTTGAGCAGGACGCCGCCGAAGAAGAACGTCCAGAAGCTGAACGCGTTCAGGCGGGGAAACGCGACGTCGCGAGCTCCGATCATGAGCGGGATCAGGTAGTTGAACAGCGCCGCGGAGAGCGGCATCAGGACGAGGAACACCATGGTCGTCCCGTGCATGGTGAAGAGCTGGTTGAAGCTGTCGGCGCCCACGACCGTGCCATCCGCCGAGGCGAGCTGGAGGCGGATGATCAAGGCCTCCACGCCACCCACGACGAAGTAGATCAATGCCGTGACGCCGTACAGGACCCCGATCCGCTTGTGATCCACCGTGGTGAGCCACGACATGAGGCCACCCGCATAGATCGACTCGTGGGCGTGAGGCGAGGTCGTGGTGGTCGCCGTGCTCATCTCAGCCCCTCGAGGAAGCGCACGAGGTCCTCGATCCTCTGATCGTCGAGGTTGAGGTCGGGCATCAGGGCTCCGGGCTTCACGCTGTCGGGGTTGCGCAGCCAGCCGGCCATGTTCTCCGGGGTGTTCTCGATCAGCGCGGACGCCAGCGTCGTGCGCCGCCCCATGTTCGTCAGGTCCGGGCCGATCTTCCCCTGCGCCAGGGTCCCGCCGATGGCGTGACAGGCGGCGCAGCCGGAGATGAGGAACGTCATGGTGCCCGCGGAGTCCGGAACGGCCGGCTGCCGCATGGATGCGACCCACTCCTCGAACGCGGCGGAGTCGTCCACGAAGACCTGCATGCGCATGTTCGCGTGAGAGGTCCCGCACAGCTCGGCGCACTGACCGTAGTAGACGCCGGTCTCGTCGGGCGTGAACCACATGCGGTTCTCGCTCCCCGGATTCAGATCCCGCTTGCCTCCCAGCCGCGGCACCCAGAACGAGTGGATCACGTCGGCCGAGATGAGGGTGAGCTGGGTCGTGCGGCCGACCGGGACGTGGAGCTCGTTGGCGGTGACGATCCCCAGTTCCGGGTACTGGAACTCCCACCACCACTGATGCCCGACGACCGTGACCTCCAGCGGGTCGGAGTCGGGTGGCGGCCCATGGAGCTCGAAGATCGTGCGTACCGTCGGGATGGCGATGAAGAACAGGATGGCGGCCGGGATCAGGGTCCAGCCGATCTCGAGCGCGGTGAAGCCGTGAACCTGATCCGGGACTCCCGAGTCGCCCTCGCGGGCGCGATAGCGGACGAGGGCGTAGAGGAGCAGGAGCTCGACGACGACGAAGATCCCCGCCGTCCACCAGAACAGGTCCCCATAGACGTCGAGCACGAGCCGCCCATAGTCGGACACCGGCTGCAGGGTGCTGTATGCCGACGGCTCCGCCACGGAACAGCCGGCGGCCAAAAGAACGAGTGCCCCGAGGAGCGATTTGACGAGGCTGGGGCGTTCGCGGCTCACGGTTTCCAGGGGTCTGAGGAGGCGGATCGAAACCACACGTCTATGGCTCGCGGGAAGAGCGCTAGAGTACCGATCCCCGTCGTGCTCGTCAAGCGCGGCAGGCGCCGAGGAACCGGAACCCGCGGCCCTCGTCGGGGTCTAATGGATGGCGCTGGTTTTTGGGCCGCTGGCGCATGATCTTCAAGCCCCCTTCGGGTGGCTGCTTATGGAATTACCGATCGAGAAGGAGGATAGATGAGCGATACGCGTTTCCTCGACCGTCCAGCCCGCGCCGTCCTCGCGATCGCGGCCCTCGCCGTGTTCCTGCTCTCCGGCATCGGCGTGGATCGTGCCCAGGCGCAGGAGTCCGACTTCATCGTGGCGGTCCTTCCTTTCTCCTCCTCGGACGACGGCAAGGCCAGGGACCTGCAGAAGGACATGATCGCGGGCCTCGACGAGCTCGGTCCTTACACCCTCATCGAGCAGAAGCGGGTCAACGACGCGCTGGACGACGCCGGGTTGAGGCCCGGTCAGGCGATCCCCGAAGCCACCTCGCTGGAGGTTGGACGGGCGCTAGGGGCCAAGCTGGTGGCGCGCGGCACGCTCTCGAGGAACGGCGGGGACTGGGTCGCCGAGCCGGTATTCGTCGAGGTCGGCACCCGGAACACCCAGGAGCTGGGCGCGGTCTCGGCGGGGGGTGTGGGTGACCTCGCGGAGCGGGTCGTGGAGTCGTTCAACTCCCGGAACCAGGCGGACAAGCACGTCATCTTCGGGATCGACTACGCCCGGTCCGAGGCCTACGAGCGCGCTCTCTCCAACTTCCAGAAGGCGCTCGAGTACGACAGCGATCTCGCCAGGGCGTACTACTACATGGGCGACACGTATCTCAAGATGGACTCGCTGAGCGCGGCGCTGGGGGCGCTCCAGAAGGCGGTCGACATCGACCCGGCGTATATCAGCGCCTATCACTCCATCGGAGCCGCCTATCTGGAGCAGGGCGACACCACCCAGGCGCGGAGCTTCTTCGAGGAGCTCGTCCGGCAGCGCCCGGACGATTGTCAGATCCAGGTCGCCTATGGCTACGTCATGGCCAATCAGCTCGGGGATGTCGACAGGGGGCTCGAGGCGTTCGAGAGGGCCAAGCAGCTGTGCCCGGACAATCCGCAGCCGTACCAGTACCTGGCGTATGCGCTGCCGGACACGCGGCGCGACGCGAAGATCGAGAATTTCAAGCGCTACCTGGAGCTGTCCGAGGGGAAGGCCACCGATCCCGAGGCCCTGCAGTACCTGTTCGGCCTCTACTTCGCCGAGGAGCAGTACGACGGGGCGAAGCAGACGATCGACCAGGCGCTGGCGGCGGACCCCACCGACGCCAACCTGCAGCTCTACGCGGGCATCGTGGAGAGCAAGCTCGGGAGCTACCCGCAGGCGATCCAGCGCTACGATCGCGCGCTGGAGCTGAACCCGGAGTTGGAGACGGCCTATCTCTATCGGGCGCTGGCGAACCGGGAGCTGGGCAACACGAGTGCCTACGCCCGCGACCTGGAAAAGGCGGGTAAGGGGCGCTCGGGCGAGATCCTGGCCGGCATGGCTCTGCGCGAGGCGCACGGTGCGCTCCAGGCGGGGCGCGCCAGCGCCGCGCTCGAGGCCCTCAACCGCGCGGCCTCGCTGGGTGGAGACTCCTGCGCGATCGCCTACTACCGTGGCGACGCCTACTACCGGATGGGGAGAGCGCTCGAGGGCGAGAACAACTCCGTGGGCCAGAACCAGCGCGCGCGGGAGATGTTCCAGACCTCGATCAACCATCTGCAGGGCGCGTGCGGCGACTATCGCTCCTACGGCCAGGGCCTGATCGGCAACGCCAATCAGTACATCGAGCGGGTGGACGCGATCATCCGGAAGCTGAGCCGCAGCGGCCGCTGAACCGCGGTCGCCCGACGTCTGCCAGGGACGGGTCGCTCCCCATGGGGGCGACCCGTCGTCGCGTTGACACTGGGAGGGGCCAGCCGTAGTTTCTTGTCCCCGGCACTCTCATCGGCTGATTCCAGATCCTAATGGCGCGGGGCGGTAGTTCAGTTGGTTTAGAACGCCGGCCTGTCACGTCGGAGGTCGCGGGTTCGAGTCCCGTCCGCCCCGCCATTCACAGAAGGGTGCCGATCCCTTTCCGTATGATGCTTCTGACCGCCAGACCCGGCGCCCCGGCCAAGTGAGCGGCGAGCGAGTCTCGGTCGCCGGGGTCAGCCACAAGACCGCCCCGCTCGAGAAGCGTGAGCGGTTCGCCTTCCAGGATGACGCCGCGCGCGGGATGCTCGCGGGGCTCGGCGACGAGGCCTTCCTCCTCGTGACCTGCAACCGCACCGAGCTCTACGGCACCCGCGACCCGGGGGACCTCGAGCGCTCCCTGCTCGAAGCCGCGCCCGGGGGCGACCCGGAGGTGTTCTACCACAAATCGGGCCGTGAGGCGGTGAGTCACCTCTTCGCCGTGGCCGCGGGCCTCGATTCCATGGTCGTGGGCGAGCCCCAGATCCTCGGGCAAATCAAGCGCGCGATGTCGGACGCCCTCGAGGCGGGGACACTGGGGCCCGTCCTCGACCAGCTCGTGCGACGGGCTCTCAGGGTGGGTCGGCGGGCGCGCCGCGAGACCGACATCGGCAAGGGACTGCCCTCGATCCCCAAGGTGGCGACCGGCATGGCCCGGCTGGTGCTGGGCGAGCTGTCACAGTGCAGCCTGCTGGTGGTGGGAACGGGCAAGCTCGGCCACCTGACGGCCGCGCTGCTCCAGCGGGCGGGGGCGACGGAGGTCGTGGTCACGAACAGGAGCCCCGCCGCCGCGCGCGAGCTCGCGGCGGAGATCGGCGGCCGGGCGGCTCCGTTCGAGAGCCTGGACCGGCTCCTCCTCGACGTCGACATCGTCATCTCCTGCACCGCGGCTCCGGCGCCGATCCTGACCCGCGACCGGCTGGCCGCCGCGGCCGCCGCGCGCCGCGGACGGCGACTCGTGCTCATCGATATCGCCGTACCCCGGGACGTCGAGCCGGAAGTGCGCGCGCTGCGCGGCGTGCGCCTCTACGACCTCGACGACCTGCGGGGCTGGGGATCGGCCTCGCTGGCCCCCGCCACGATCGATCGAGCCCAGGCGATCGTCGAGCAGGAGACGACCGATTTCCTCGCCTGGCAGGCGGCGCGGGCCGCGGTTCCCACGATTCGGGCGCTGCGGGAGCGGGCGGAGCGGATCCTCGATCTCGAGATCGGGCGGCAGCCGCCCGATCAGGCCGAGGCGCTGCGGGAGTTCGGGCGCCGGCTCCTCGCCAAGATCCTCCATGAGCCCCTCGTCCACCTCCGGGGAGGCACGGCCTCGGAGGGGGAGACGTACCTGGCGGTGGCCCGGGACCTGTTCGGGCTCGAGGAGGGCTCGAACGGGGGGTCGGACGCGGAGAGCGAAGCCGGGAACGCCGAACGATGACCGTCGCGGTGGCCCGGGTGGGGACACGCGGCAGCGCGCTCGCGCTGGCCCAGACGGCCCTCGTCGTCGAGCGGCTCGCGGCATTGGGGATCGAGGTCGAGCTCGTCACGGTCCAGACGAGCGGGGACCGGGCCCAGTCGGACGGCTCGATGATGCTCGAGCGCGGCGCGTTCGTGAAGGACCTCGAGGCCGCGCTGCTGGCCGGCGAGATCGATCTCGCCATCCACAGCGCGAAGGACATGCCGGGCGACGTCCCCCCGGGGACCGTCCTGGCGGCGTTCCCCATCCGGGGCGACGCGCGGGACGCGCTCGTCACGGCAGACGGGTCGCGGCTCGAGCAGCTTCCATCCGGCAGCCGGGTCGGGACCGAGAGCCCGCGGCGGCGGGCGTTCATCCGCTACGAGCGGCCCGACCTCGAGGTGGTGCCGATCCGCGGAAACGTTGACACCCGCCTGGCCAAGCTGGACGCGGGCGAGGTCGACGCGCTGGTCCTCGCGGCCGCCGGCCTCGAGCGGCTGGGGCTCGCCGGCCGGATCGCCGAGGCGCTCCCGGTGGCACGGATGGTCCCGGCTCCCGGCCAGGGCGCGCTCGCCGTGCAGGCCCGGGAGGGAGACCCCTGGGCCGAGCGCGCCCGCGAGATCGACGATTGGGGGACGCGCTTGGAGGTCGTTGCCGAGCGCGCGTTCCTGCGGGCCATGGGGGGTGGCTGCCGCACCCCGTTTGCGGCGCACGCGAGCTGGTTCAGCGGCGAGCTCGCGATGGACGCCGCGGCACTCGCGGTCGAGGGGGAGGAGATCCTGCGCGACCGGCTGATCGGACCCGACGAAGAGGCCGCCGCCCTCGGGGAGCGGCTGGCCCGGCGGCTGATCGACCGGGGCGCGGAGCGTCCGGCCTCCGCGAGCGGGCCGTGAGGGACTGGCGGGTGCTCGTGCCGCGACCCGCCGGGGGCGAGCTGTCGCGGCTCCTCAGCGGGCGCGGTGCGATCCCGGTCGAGATCCCGTTGATCGCGATCCGGCCGCCGACCGACGACGGCGCGCTGGACGCCGCCGCGCGAGCGATCGACGGCTACGACTGGATCGTCGTGACGAGCGTCAACGGGGTGCGGGCGGTGTTCGACCGGCTGCGGGCCCTGGGGATCGCCTATCCGGAGCGTCCGCGATGGGTGGCGGTCGGACCCGCCACGGCGGCGGCTGTCGCGGCCGAGGGGATGCGCGTGGCGCGCGTCCCCGAGTCCGGCACGGGAGCCGCGATCGCCGGGGAGCTGGGCGATCTGGACGGCCAGCGCGTCCTCCTGCCGCGGGCGCGGATCGCCTCGGACGACCTCCCGGAGGCGCTCGGAGCGCGCGGCGCCCGGGTGGACGCGGTGGCCGCCTACGACACCGTGATCGGGCCGGAGTCGTCGCGGGAGCCGCTCGCGCGGGCGCTCGACGCCGGCCTCCACGCGGCGATCTTCACCAGCGGGTCGACGGTCGCCGGGTTCGTCCACCTGGCCGGGGACCCGCGCGCGCGGCTGGCCGAGGCCGTGACCGTCTGCATCGGTCCCACGACCGCCCGCGTGCTCGAGGAGGCCGGCGTCCGGCCGTCGCGCGTGGCGGCCCGGCGGACGCCGGAAGCGCTGGTCCAAGCCCTGGAGGAGGTCGCCCATGCACGAGCCTGAGTTTCCGGCGCTGCGACTGCGGCGCCTGCGGCGGACCCCCGCCCTCCGTGGGCTGACGCGGGAGACCCGCCTCTCGCCCGACCGGCTCCTGTGCCCGCTCTTCGTGCGCGAGGGGGAGGGGGTGCGGGAGCCGATCCCCTCGATGCCGGGCCAATTTCGGCTCTCGGTCGACGCGCTGGTGGCCGAGGCGCGCGAGCTGGCGGACCTGGGCCTGGCCGGCGTGCTCCTGTTCGGGCTCCCCGGCTCCAAGGATCCCACCGGAAGCGGCGCTTGGGCGGGGGACGGGATCGTCCAGCGGGCGGCGAGCGCTCTCAGGGAGGCCGGCTCGCCGCTCCTCGTCGTCGCGGACGTCTGTTTGTGCGAGTACACCGACCACGGCCACTGCGGGGTGCTGGAGGGGAACGAGATCGCCAACGACCCCACCCTCGAGCTGCTAGCGCGCACGGCCGTATCGCTCGTCGAGGCGGGCGCGGACATCGTCGCGCCGAGCGCGATGATGGACGGGCAGGTGGCCGCGATTCGTCGCGGCCTCGACGAGGCCGGGCGGCCGGAGGTCCCGATCATCGCCTACGCCGCCAAGTTCGCCTCGGCGTTCTATGGACCGTTCCGGGAGGCCGCGGACTCGGCGCCCGCGTCGGGGGACCGCCGGGGCTACCAGCTGGATCCGCCCAACGGCCGGGAGGCGATCCGGGAGATGGCCGCGGACCTGGCCGAGGGCGCGGACGTCCTGATGGTCAAGCCGGCGCTCCCGTACCTCGACGTGCTGCGTCGGGCGCGCGAACGGTTCGACGCCCCACTCGCCGCCTATCACGTCAGCGGCGAGTACGCGATGATCGTGGCCGCGGCGGAGCGCGGCTGGATCGACCGCCGGGCGGTCGCCGAGGAGAGCCTGACCTCGATCGCGCGCGCCGGCGCCGACGTCGTGATCACGTACTTCGCCAAGGAGGCCGCTTCGTGGCTGAGATGAACGACCGCCACTTCGTCCACGTCCTGGCGCTGAAGGTCGACCCGGAGTGGCGCCGGCGCCCGGACCCCGAGCGGCGGGCGGACGTCGAGGCGCTGCGGGCGGCGGCCGAACGGACCGCCGAGCGGGTGACGACCTACACCTACTCGATGATCGGCACGCGTGCGGACGCGACGTTCCTGTTCTGGCGCCTCGGCTCCTCGCTCGAGGAGATCGAGGAGACCGCCGCCCTCATCCTCCGCTCGGGTCTCGGCCGGTGGTGCCGGATCGGGTATTCGATGATCGGTCTCGTCCGCCCCTCCAGCTACGTCAAGGAGCGGACCCCGCAGGAGGAGGCGATGTTCACCGGCGAGCGGAGCCGCTACATCATCGTCTATCCCTTCGTCAAGACGGCCGACTGGTACCGGTTGGACGAGGACGTCCGGCGCCGGCAGATGTCCGAGCACATCCGGGTGGGGCGGAAGTACCCGATGATCCAGCAGTTGCTGGCCTACTCGTTCGGCCTCGACGATCAGGAGTTCATCGTGGCGTACGAGACCGACGACCTCCAGGCGTTCCAGGACCTGGTGCGGGATCTGCGCGACACCGAGGGGAGACGGGCCACCGTGCGGGACACCCCGCAGCTCGTCGGTGTACACCGGCAGCTGTCGGAGATCCTCGGACTCCTGGGAGGATGACCTTCGAGGGGGACACCAGCGAGACGCTCTTCGCGCGCGCCCGGGAGCTGTTCCCGGGCGGGGTCAACAGCCCGGTCCGGGCGTGGGGAGCGGTCGGCGGGACGCCCCTCTTCATCGCGCGCGCGGCGGGGGCCCGGATGTGGGACGTGGAAGGAAACGAGTATCTCGACTGGGTCTCGTCCTGGGGAGCGATCCTCCTCGGGCACGCGCATCCGGCCGTGGTCGAGGCCGTGCGGGAGGCCGCCTCGCGCGGGACGACGTTCGGCGCTCCGACTCCCGGGGAAGTCCGGCTCGGGGAGCGGATCCGGGCGGCCATGCCCGCGGTCGAGCGCATGCGGTTCACGAGCTCGGGCACCGAAGCGGTCATGAGCGCGGTGCGGCTGGCGCGTGCCTTCACCGGGCGGTCCCGGATCGTGAAGTTCGCGGGCTGCTACCATGGCCACGCGGACGCGCTGCTGGCCCAGTCGGGCTCGGGCGTCGCCACGCTGGGGCTGCCGGACAGCGCCGGGGTCCCGGAGGCGGCCACGCGCGACACCGTGGTGGCGCCCTACAACGACATCGATGCCGTGACGTCGCTGTTCCGCGAGATCGGGGACGAGATCGCCGCGGTCGTGGTCGAGCCGGTGGCGGCGAACATGGGGGTGGTCCTCCCGCTCCCGGGGTTTCTGTCCTCGCTCCGCGAGCTGACCGCGCGCCACGGGGCGCTGCTCGTGTTCGACGAGGTGATCACGGGCTTCCGCCTCGGGCCGGGCGGCGCACAGGGCCGGTTCCAGGTCGCCCCCGACCTCACGTGCCTCGGTAAGATCATCGGCGGCGGTCTCCCGGTCGGCGCCTTCGGGGGCCGCTCGGAGATCATGGCGCGGCTGGCCCCCGAGGGGCCGACGTATCAGGCGGGGACGCTGTCGGGGAATCCGCTGGCGATGGCCGCCGGAAACGCCGCGCTGGAGGCGCTGGCGGCGGATCCGACGACCTACGAGACGCTCGACGAGCGCGCGGCGCGGCTCGCGACGGGCCTGGAGGAGGCGGGTGGCGGCCGGGTCAGCGTGTCGCGGGCCGGTGCCCTCCTGACCGTGTTCTTCGCCGCGGAGCCGCCCGTCGACTACGAGCGCGCGAAGGCCAGCGACACGGCCGCTTTCGCGCGGTTCTTCCATGCGATGCGGGAGCGGGGCGTTCTGCTTCCGCCCTCCGCCTTCGAGGCGTGGTTCCCTACGCTGGCGCATGGCGAGGCGGAGATCGAGGCCACGCTGGAGGCCGCTCGCGAGGCGCTCCCCCGGGCCCTCGACGCGGCGTGAACGACCGCTTCCTCCGCGCCTGCAGGCGCGCCCCGGTCGACGCCACCCCGGTGTGGTTCATGCGCCAGGCGGGTCGCGCGCTCCCCGAGTACCGGGCGATCCGGGAGCGCCACGGCCTGCTGGAGATCACGCGGCTTCCGGAGGTGTGCGCCGAGGTGACGCTCCAGCCGGTCCGGAGGTACGGCGTCGACGCGGCCATCCTCTACGCGGACATCACCCTGCCCTTCGAAGGGCTGGGCTTCGCGTTCGAGATCCGGGAGGGCGTGGGGCCGGTCGTCTTCGAGCCGATCGCGCGCGCCGCGGACGTGAAGCGCCTGCGCCCGTTCGAACCCGCGGAGGAGGTGGCCCCGCTGCTGGCGGCGATCGGCCTGATCCGCGAGCGGAGCCAGGTGCCGCTCATCGGCTTCGCCGGCGCGCCGTTCACGCTGGCGTCGTACCTCGTCGAAGGCCGGCCGACACGGACGTTCGAGAAGGTGAAGTCGTTCATGCACGCCGAGCCGGCCGCCTGGGAGATCCTGATGGAGCGGCTCGTCGACGCCACGATCGCCTACCTCTCCGCCCAGGCCACGGCGGGCGCGCAGGCGCTGCAGATCTTCGACTCCTGGGTCGGTGCGCTATCCCCCTACGACTACCGGGCGGCCGTCCAGCCGCACATGCGCCGATTGTTCGACGCGCTTCCGCCGGACGTGCCCACGATCCACTTTGGGACCGATACCGCGGGGCTCCTCCCGCTCATGGCGGAGGCCGGCGGAGACGTCATGGGAGTGGACTGGAGGATCGATCTCGACCGGGCCTGGTCGCTGGTCGGGGCGCGGGCGGTCCAGGGGAACCTCGACCCGACGGTCGCCGCCGGGCCGTGGGACGCGGCGGCCGTTCAGGCGCGCGCGATCCTGCGCGCGGTCGAGGGAAGATCCGGGCACGTCTTCAACCTGGGCCACGGGGTCCTCCCGCATACGCCGGTCGAGAACCTGGAGCGGCTGGTGGCGCTGGTCCACCAGGAGACCGCGGGGGCGGTGGGGGAGGGGTCGTGAGGCGCGCCCTGCTCGTGATGTCGTACGGGACGCCGGAGCGGCTGGAGGAGGTCGAGCCCTACTACACCCACATCCGCCGCGGCTCGCCTCCGCCCCCGGAGCTGCTCGCCGAGCTGGTGGCCCGCTACGAAGCGGTCGGGGGACCGACCGCGCTCAACCGCATCACCCGCGAGCAGGCCGCCGGCCTCGGCCGGGCGCTCGCCGAGCGCGGCCGGGAGGTCCCCGTCTACACGGGCTTCAAGCACGTCTCGCCCTTCATTGGCGACGCGGTGCGCCGGCTCGCCGCGGACGGCATCGAGCGCGCGGTCGGGATCGTGCTGGCCCCTCATTACTCGCTGCGCTCGATCGCCGAGTACGCCCGCTACGCGGAGGAGGCGCGGCCTCCCGGCCTGGAGCTCGAGATCATCCGCTCCTGGCACGACGCCCCCGGCTTCGTCGCCTTCCTCGCGGCGCGTCTCCGGGAAGCGGTCGGCCGCTCCTCGGGGGATCCGATCGTCCTGTTCACCGCCCATAGCGTGCCGGCCCGCGTGCTCGAGGACGGCGACCCGTACCCCGATCAGCTGCGGGAGACCTGCGAGCTGGTGGCCCGGGAGGCCGGCGTCGACCGCTGGGAGTTCGCCTTCCAGAGCGCGGGGCGGACGGCGGACCCGTGGCTCGGGCCCGACGTGCTCGACGCGATCGAGGCCGCGGCGGATCGGGAGGAACGCGATCTCGTCATCCAGTCGGTGGGGTTCGTGGCGGATCACCTCGAGATCCTCTACGATCTCGACATCGAGGCGCGGCAGGCGGCGGAAGCGCGCGGGATGGGCTACGTGCGGGCCGCGATGCCGAACGCCCACCCGGAGTTCTTGGCCGCGCTCGCCGATGTCGTGACGCCCCGCATCTGACCGCGCAAGGTGTCTTACAATCCGCGCGGGCGGGCGGGGCTACATTGAATCGAACCTCATGGAGGAGGAGTGATGGGGCTCTGGACACGCGTCGTTCTGGGGCGGTGGCTCGCCCGCTGGCTACTGCGCGGCAGCCCGCTGGCGATCGCCGCCAAGATCGTCGCCGTCGGCGCGCTCGGCGCCTGGAAGTACCACCGCGAGCTCAAGCGCTCGGGACGGGACACGCGCCAGATCGACGCGGAATACGAGGTGCTGGGACCTGATCGGATCGCGCCGGTCGCGCGGCCGCCTACGGAAGGCGCCGGGGAACCGGGGGCCGGACCGCAGGGTAATGGGACCCCGGAGGTCGACGAAGATCCCACACGATCGAGTTAGCATTCATGGCAAGGAGAAGAGAGACGATGTCCAGAATCGAGATCCTGATGACTGCGGGTCTGCTGGCGGTGACCGCGCCGCTCGCGGCCCAGGAGGCCGACACGACCGCGGCGCCGGCGGCGGAGAACGCAGCGGCCGCGGCGACCGAGGCCCCCGTCGCGGAGGAGCCGGAAAGGCACGACTGGGAGTTCACGCTGGCGGCGACCGACAAGGCCCCCGGGGCCTCGGCCAACGTGATGGTGACCGACAACGAGACCGGCAGCGTCTTCGTGCTGATGGCGAACGGGTTGCCCATGGTCGACTCCCTCGATGAGGAGGGACGCGACGTGAACGCCTATACGGTGTGGGTCGTGCCGGGCAAGGACAAGGTGTCCGAATCCGAGCTGGTCGGCGTTTTGACCGTGACTCCGGAGGGGGCGGGCCGACTCCAGGGCGAGACGCCTCTCGAGACCTTCGGTCTCATCGTCACGGCGACGCCCGACGGTGCCCCGGAGAGGATCGGCGGCGTGCCGGTCCTGACGGGGATCCCCGTACGTCCGGAGGCACCGGTCGACGCCGAGCCGGCCGAGGTGGCCGAGGAGGCCGCGGACGTAGCCGAGGACGTCGCGGAAGAGGTCGAGGACGTCGCGGATGAAGCCGCCGACGTGGCGGAGGAAGCGGAAGAGGCGGTCGAGGAGGCCCGGCCGGAGGCCGACGCGTCGCCCTGAGGGAACGCGCGCGACCAACAGGGTGACAGGAGCCCGCCCCCGTGCTACGGGGGCGGGTTTTTTTTCTTTCCGCTTGACACGCCGCGGATCGTTTCGGTAGAATGGGGGGCACGGTGGGTGAGAGTGGGAGATAATGGGATTGGAGGGGAACTCCATGAGCGTCAGCGCGCGGGGTCGTTACGTCATACCTGGGTCAGTACACGCACTCGATCGATGAGAAGGGTCGCGCCAACCTGCCGGCCAGGTTTCGCGGCGGCGAGCTGGGGGAGGAGTTCGTCGCGACGCGGGGGCTCGGCCGGTGTCTCTTCCTCTATCCGCTCGGGGAGTGGGAGAAGGTCCTCACACGGCTCGAGCGACAGAAGGCGCGCACCGACCCGGAGCAGCGGCGCTACTACCTGCAACTCATGGAGCACACCAACACCGCTTCGCTCGACGCGCAGGGGCGGATCACGATCCCCCAGCATCTCTCCCAGCACGCGGGGATCGAGAAGGACGTCCTGTTCGTGGGCGCCGGTGATGTGATCGAGATGTGGGACCCCGAGACCTACCGCCAGTACGTCGGCGGCACCGAGAGGGATTTCGACGGCTGGATGACCAACTTCCTGTGATGGATGCGTTCCTCCGGGAACGACCTTGAGCGACCAGGAGTGGAGCGGACACGAACCAGTACTTCTGTCGGAGAGCATCGAGTTGCTGACACCACGATCGGATGGTCTCTATCTGGACGGAACCCTCGGGGGTGGAGGTCACGCGGAGGCGATCCTCGAGATCGCCTCGCCCGGAGGACGGCTGATCGGGCTGGATCGCGATCCGCGAGCGATCGAGCACGCCCGCGGACGCCTCGCGCGCTTCGCGGACCGGATCGAGCTCTACGAGATGGACTTCGCGGAGATCGCGAACGCGCCGGAGCTCGCTTCGGCACGGTTGGACGGAGCGCTGCTCGACCTCGGAGTCAGCAGCCCTCAGATCGACGAAATGGCGCGCGGCTTCAGTTACCAGCGGGACGCTCCACTGGATATGCGGATGGGGCCCAGAGGGGAGCCTGCACGGGACTTGTTGGCGCGCGCCGATATCGAGGACCTCACCGACATCATTCGCCGCTACGGTGAGGAACGTCATGCCCGCCGGATCGCGCTCGCCATCGCGCGCGAGCGTGACCGGCACCCCATCGAGACGACGGGTCGGCTGCGCGAGATCGTGGAGCGGACCGTGCCGCGGTCGGAGCACGCGCTCAAGTCGGTCGCGCGCGTCTTCCAGGCCCTGCGGATCGCGGTCAACGACGAGCTGGAGGCGCTCTCGACCGGCCTCCCGCAAATCGTAGAGCGCCTTGTGGAAGGCGCCCGGCTCGTCGTCATCTCGTACCACTCCCTCGAGGATCGGATCGTCAAACGCTACTTCCGCGAGCTGGCGGCGGACTGCGTGTGTCCTCCCGACTTCCCCGTCTGCCGCTGCGACAAGCGCTCCGAGGCCGTCGTCCTGACCCCGAGACCCGTCCGGCCCGGACCGGAAGAAGCGGAGCGGAATCCGCGCGCCCGGAGCGCGCGCCTGCGCGCCATCGAGCGGCGCCTGGCCGCTTAGAGGAGGGACATGAACGCGTACGTCCGCGAATATCAGAAGATCGAGAACCGAACGCGTCGCCGGGACAACTTCCTGCTGCGCTACCTGCCGATCCTGCTCCTGCTGGCCGCGGGGATCGTGGTCGGCAAGATCTACCTGCAGTCGGTGGCGATCCGCTGGTCGCACGAGCTGATCGAGCGCAACGAGGCGGCCCGCGACCTCGAGTTCCAGAATCAGGAGCTGGCCCGGACGATCACGGCACTCCAGGCGCGCTCGAGAGTGGCGCGCGAAGCGAGCGACCGCCTGGGAATGGTCGTCCCCAGGGAGCAGGATGTGGTCTGGTTGACGGTTCCGGATCGGACGCCCGCCGGGGCGGTCGCCGACGTCGGAGAGCAGAAGGAGGGGCCCGCAGCGGTCGTGCGTCAGTGGCTCGACGCGCTCTGGCAGGAGGAAGCCCTCGCGCTGACGAGCCAGTAGTCCCGGCCATGCGCCCCGGCCGCGAAGGTCACGCCCACACCGATCGCAGGCAGGGATGGAAGCCGAGCGCCTGAACCTCGCCCGCCGCCGTCAGACGTGGCTCTACGTCGTGCTGCTGCTCTTCGGGGCAAGGCTCGCATGGGCCTTCGTCGACATCCAGGTCGTCTCCCACGACGCCTATCTGGTCGACGCGCAGAAACAACAGAAGAAGCGGGTCGAGATCCCCCCCGAGCGCGGCCTGATCGAGGACCGCAACGGCGTCCCGCTGGCGCTGAACCGCGAGCAGTACGCCATCTATCTGGTGCCCCGGCACATCGCCGACGTCGATCGGTTCGTGGAGCGGTTCACCGAGGTCGTGCCGTTCGACGAGGGCGCGCTCCGCGAGCGGATCGCGGAGGGCGGCTGGTACGTCCGGCTGGTGAAGGGCGTCTCCCGCGAGACGATGAAGCGGCTCGACGAGGCCGACATCGACGGGGTCGGCATCGAATCGTATCAGGTACGTCACTACCCCTACGGGGATCTGGCCGACGACCTGCTCGGCCGCGTGGACGTCGACAACGTCGGGATCGAGGGCATCGAGCTGTTCTACGACGACGTGCTGCGGGGGAAGCCCGGCTTCGCCGTCCATCAGCGGGACGCGCTCGGACAGGAATACCCGAACTTCACCTATCCCATCGAGGCGCCGGTCGACGGACAGACGGTCCAGCTCACCATCGACCTCGGCCTGCAGGAGATCGTGGAGGACGCCCTGGGCTCGGCCATGGAGCGGACGCAGGCCCGCAAGGGGAGCGTGGTGGTGGTCGATCCCCGCACCGGCGAGCTGCTGGCGATGGCCAATCACGCCAGGGAGGACGAGCCGGAGCGCGACCGGAACTATGCGGTCGTCGATCAGTTCGAGCCCGGGTCGACGTTCAAGGTCGTGACCCTCGCCGGCCTGTACGAAGAGGGCAGCACGGCCCCCACGGACTCGCTGTTCTGCGAGAACGGGTCGTGGTCCTGGAACGGCCGCACCCTGCGCGACGTGCACCCCTACGGGTTCCTGACCGTCGAGCAGGTGATCGAGGAGTCCTCGAACATCTGCGCGGCCAAGCTCGCCGAGCGGCTCGGGGGGCAGGACCTCTACGAGTTCTCGCGGCGCTTCGGCTTCGGATTGCCGTCCGGTCTCGATTTTCCCGGAGAGCCCCGCGGGCTGCTCAAGCGCCCCGACGACTGGGGCCCGATGACGACCGCGTCGGTGGCGATGGGGTACGAGGTCATGGTCACCTCGATCCAGATGGCGATGGCCTATTCCGCCATCGCCAACGGCGGGGAACTGTTGCGGCCCTATCTGGTACGGAAGATCGTGCGGCCGGACGGGACGACCGGGTTCACCGGCGAGCCTCAGCGCGTGCGCCAGGTCGTGCGTCCGGAGACCGCGCGCATGATCACGCAGGCGCTCGTGCGGGTGGTGGAGATGGGCACCGCCCGAACCGCGCAGCTGGAGGTGCTCCCGGTGGCCGGCAAGACCGGGACCGCCCGGAAGACGGGGGCTCACGGATACGAGACCGGCCGCTACACCTCGTCCTTCGTCGGGTTCTTCCCCGCGGTGGAGCCGCGCTACGTGGTGTTCGTCCTGATCGACGAGCCCCAGGGGGCGTTCTACGGCGGGACGGTGGCGGCGCCCGTGTTCCGCGAGGCGATGGAGAACACGCTGTTGACCGAGACCATGACCGCGTCGCCCGGACTGATGGAGCGGGTGCGCTCCCCGGACCGCGTGGTGTGGACGGTAGCGGACAGCTTCGGGGCCCTCCCCGACTCGGGCCCCCGGCCGGACTGGACGGACGAGACGCCCGAGGCCGGGGCGCCGGGCTGGACCCCGGTGATCGAGCCGCCGCGGGAGCTCGCCCGGGGAGGCATCGAGCCCTCGTTCGTGTCCATGGACGAGCGGAACGACCCGACGCCGGCGCTGGATCCGCGCACGCAGGTCAAGGTCCCCGAGTTCACCGACCTGTCACTCCGCGAGGCGATCCAGCGGGCCAGCCGTCTGGGGCTCCAGCTCTCTTTCAGCGGGGCCGGGAGGATCGAATCGCAAGTCCCCGAGCCCGGCGAGATCGTCGCGCGCGGGGCAACCGTGCGCGTCGTGAACCCCTAGGCCGCGGTGGGACATGCCCCTCCGCGAACCCTGGGCGAGCTCGCCGAGCGCGTCGGTGGCCGGCTCCATGGGGATCCGTCCACCCGCGTGACCGGAGTGACCCACGACAGCCGCCGCGTGCGGCCCGGCGATCTGTTCGTCGCGATCCCGGGCTTCGAGCGGGACGGGCACGCGTTCGTGCAGGGGGCCGCGACCGCCGGAGCGGCCGCCGTGATGGTGGAGCGGCAGGGCCCGTGGCCGGTACCCTCGATCGAGGTCGCCGATGTGCGTCGCGCGGCGGGGCCCGTGGCCCACGCGGTATGGGGTGAGCCCAGCCGGCGGCTGGTCGTGGCCGGGATCACGGGGACGAACGGCAAGACCACGACCTCGTTCCTCACCGCCGCCGTGCTGGAGGCCGGCTGCGGCGAGACGGCGATCCTCGGCACCCTCGGGCTGCGACGCGGAGAGCGGAAGATCGAGACCGGTTTCACCACCCCCGAGGCGAGCGACCTGGCGCGTGAGCTGGCGGCGCTCGCGGACGACGGGGTGCGCGCCGTCAGCATGGAGGTCTCGAGTCACGCGCTCGACCTGGGGCGTGTCGAGGGGATGGAGTTCGACGCGGGGGCGTTCACGAACCTGAGTCCAGAGCACCTCGACTATCACGACACGCTGGAGCAGTACGGGGAGGTGAAGCTCGGCTTCTTCCGGCGATTGGCGGAGCAGGACGCGGTGGCGGCCGTCAACGCCGACGATCCGTGGGGAGAGCGGTTCGCCGCGGCGGGCCCGGAGCGGACGCTGCGCTACAGCCTGACCGATCCGGCGGCCGACGTCTTCGCCGAGTCGTACGTCGGGGATCCCTCGGGCACGACGCTCGGCGTCCGCGTCCCGGCGGGGCGCTTCGACGCCCGGCTGCGGCTGGCGGGCCGCTTCAATGCCGCCAATGCCCTCGCGGCCGCGGCGGTCGGGGCCGGACTGGAGGTCGCGCCCGAGCGGATCGGAGCGGCGCTGGAGAGCGTCGACCGCGTGCCGGGCCGCTACGAGGTGTACCGGGGCGGGGGTGTCACGGCGGTGCTCGACTACGCCCATACGCCGCTCGCGTTCGAGCGCATCCTCCGCACGGTCCGGGATACCGGAGCGAGACGGCTCTTCTGCGTGTTCGGGAGCGGGGGCGAGCGCGATCGCGGCAAGCGGCCGCAGATGGCACGGATCGCCGGCGAGGTGGCCGACGTGGTGTACGTGACGATCGACAACCCGCGACGCGAGCCGCTGGAGCAGATCATGGACGACACGCTGGTCGGGCTCGACGGCTCGGCAGCACGCTGGGAGAGGATCGACGATCGCGCCACCGCGATCCGGCGGGCGATCGTCGAGGAGGCCCGTCCGGGAGACGTGGTCTGTCTGCTCGGCAAGGGCGACGAGGGATACCAGTTGATCGGCACGATCCGTCATCCATACTCTGATCGCGACGAGGCCCTGAAGGCGCTGGCCGAGCGGGAGCGGACCGCGTGAGCGCCACGTTCACCGTGGCCGAGGTCCGCGCCGCGCTGGGGCGGCCGCCCGAGGGGACGCCCGACCCCGGTCTCGTGTTCACGCGGATCGCGACCGACAGCCGGCGGACGGCTCCCGCCGACCTGTTCGTCGCGATACGGGGAGAGCGCTACGACGGGAGCGCGTTCCTCGCGGCCGCGGTCGTGGCGGGCGCCGCGGGCGCCGTGGGAGAAGACCGGCCATTCGCCGGCCGCGAGCGGATCGCGTTCTGGCCCGTGCCCGACGGGCGCGCTGCGCTCCAGGCGCTGGCCGGGCTCCACCGACGTCGGCTGGACGTCCGCGTCGTCGGGGTCACGGGCTCCAACGGCAAGACGACGACGAAGGAGCTGATCGCCTCGGTGCTGGCGCAGGGCCATCCCACCGCTCGCACCCATGGCAACCTCAACAACCAGGTCGGAGTTCCGCTGACGCTGCTGGAGATCGGACCCGAGCACCGCTGGGCCGTCGTCGAGATGGGGATGAACCAACCGGGGGAGATCGCGCCGCTGGCCCGGATCTCCGCGCCCGACATCGCGGTCGTCACCAACGTGGCGGCGAGCCACCTGGAGGGCCTGGGGACCGTCGAAGCGGTCCTCGAGGAGAAGCTGGAGCTGGGGCGCGCCCTCGCGCCGGACGGGCTCCTGGTCTACTGCGGCGACCAGCCGATGCTGCGCGAGGCCACCCGGCTCCTGCAGTGCCGACGTCTCTCCTACGGGCTCCACCCGGCGAACGACCTCGCGCCCGAGGAGTGGTCGCTGGACGAGGACGGCCGCGGCTCGTTCCGGCTGGAGGGACGGACGTTCCGCCTGCGGCTGACCGGCAAGCACAACATCGTCAACGCGCTCGCCGCGGTCGCGATCGGCCGCGAGGCGGGGCTGCCTCCCGGCGCGATCGCGGGCGGGATCGCCGAGCCCGACTCCCTTCCGCTGCGGATGCAGCTCGAGCGGTGGGGAGAGGTGGTGGCGCTGGTCGACTGCTACAACGCCAACCCGGAGAGCGTGGTCTCCGCCGCGGCGACCCTGTCGACGCTGGCCGGGGTGCGTCGCCGGATCGCGGTGCTGGGCGAGATGCTCGAGCTCGGCGGGAGCAGCCGCGAGTGGCACGAATGGGTCGGCCGCGAGCTGGGGAAGGGAGCCGTGGACATGGTCGTGACCGTGGGGCCCGGAGCCGCGCCGATCGCGGCCGGGGCGGAGGCCGCGGGCCTGGCGACGCGGCGGTTCGCGGACCGGCGCGAGGCCGAGGAATGGCTGATCGAGAACGTGGCCCCGGGCGACGCGATCCTGTTCAAGGCGAGCCGCGGCTCGGAGCTCGAGACGGTCGTCAGGCCGGTGCGTGAGGCGTGTCTCGAGGCGACGTCGGCGGCGAACGGCGCCGGCGGCGGGAGGATCCGGTAATGCTCTACCATCTCCTGTTCCCGTTCGCCGACCAGCACGCGTTCTTCAACGTCTTCCGGTACATCACGTTCCGCTCGGCGTACGCCACCGTGACCGCGCTGCTGCTGGCCTTCGTGCTCGGACCGTGGGTGATCCGCAAGCTGCGGGACCTCAGGGCCGGACAGATGATCCGGGAGGAGGGTCCGCGGGCCCACCAGCGGAAGGCCGGGACGCCGACGATGGGCGGGGTCCTCATCATCGTCGCCGTCGTCGTGCCCACGATCCTGTGGGCCGACGTGTCGGAGCCCTGGATCCAGAT
This sequence comes from Gemmatimonadota bacterium, assembly GCA_035513155.1. GTDB lineage: Bacteria > Gemmatimonadota > Gemmatimonadetes > JACCXV01 > JAHWKZ01 > JAICNR01. The sequence continues at coordinate 30,131 of DATKCO010000019.1, forward strand.
CGTGCTGGTCGCGACCCTGTGGATGGGCATCCTCGGCTTCCTCGACGACTATCTCAAGGTCATCAAGCGCCGCTCGAAGGGGCTGATCGCGGTCCAGAAGCTGGTGGGCCAGGCCCTGTTCGGCGTCGTGCTGGGTGTCTGGCTCTACCTCCAGCCGCTCCACGGCGACTACACGACGATGACCGCGGTCCCGTTCTTCAAGGAGCGGTTCGTCGACTTCGGCGTGCTCTACATCCCCTTCATCATCTTCGTCGTCATCGCGGCCACCAACGCGGTCAACCTGACCGACGGGCTGGACGGGCTGGCGATCGGACTGGCCGGGATCGCGGCGGCCGCGTTCGCGGCGTTCGCCTACGTGATCGGCCGCGCGGACTGGTCCCAGTACCTGCAGATCCTGTATCTGCCCGGGAGCGGCGAGCTGACCGTGTATTGCGCGGCCCTGCTGGGGGCGGCGCTGGGCTTCCTCTGGTTCAACGCCCATCCCGCACAGGTGTTCATGGGAGACACCGGGTCGCTGGCGTTGGGCGGTGCGTTCGGAACGCTGGCGATCCTGCTCAAGATCGAGTTCGTGCTCGTCCTCGTCGGTGGGGTGTTCGTGCTCGAGACCCTGTCGGTGATCATCCAGGTGGTCTCGTTCAAGGTGCGGGGAAAGCGCGTGTTCAAGATGAGCCCACTGCACCACCACTTCGAGCTCTCCGGCTGGGCGGAAGAGCAGATCGTCATGCGCTTCTACATTCTGGGGGTCCTGTGCGCGCTGGTGGCGGCGTCGACCCTGAAGCTCCGATGAGCGGCGCCCCCGTGAACGTGAGCGGGGCGCGCGTCGGCGTGCTCGGCCTGGGCCGGTCGGGGACCGGAGCGGCCCGGCTGCTGGCCGACCGCGGCGCCGAGGTCTACGCGTCGGACGTGTCTTCGGACACGGCGATCGTCGGGGCGGCCGCCGAACTCGCCGATCTGGGCGTCGCGGTCGAGACCGGTAGGCACGACGTGGGGCGGCTCGAGGAGTGCGACTGGATCGTCGTCAGCCCGGGGATCCCGCCGCGCGCGGCGGTGCTCGCCGAGCCCGGGGTCACGGCGCGCCCGATCTACAGCGAGGTCGAGGTCGCGAGCTGGTTCGCGCGGGCCCCGATCGCGGCCGTCACGGGGACCAACGGCAAGACGACGACGACCGCGCTCCTGGGGGCGATCGCCGCGACGGGCGGCCTCGCGGTGAGCGTCGCGGGGAACATCGGCCGCGCGTTCTCGGAGGCGGTGCTCGACGACGATCCCCAGTGGTTCGTCGTCGAGGTCTCCTCGTTCCAGCTGGCGCGGATCGACCACTTCCGCCCGCGCGTCGCCGTGGTCCTGAACCTGACCCCCGACCATCTCGACGTGTACGCGTCGATGGCGGAGTACGCGGCCGACAAGGCGCGGATCGCGGAAAACATGGCGGCCGGTGACCACCTATGCCTGAACGCCGAGGACCCGGCGCTCGAGCCCTTCGGCGCCGGCCGGCCGCTGGAGCGCCACCGCTTCCACCGCCGCCGGCCCGTCGAGCGGGGCGCGTGGATCGATGACGGATGGATCGTCCTGTCGGGCGAGCCGGACGCGGGGCGGGTGGCGTCCGTGGACGCGATCCGGATCCCGGGGGACCACAACCTCCAGAACGCGCTGGCCGCCTCGCTCGCCGGCTCGCTGATGGGAGTGGAGCGCGGCGCGATCGCCAGCGCGTTGGCGGAGTTCCGTGGCGTGCCCCATCGCCTGGAGACGGTCGCCGAGCTGGGTGGCGTGACGTTCGTCAACGACTCGAAGGCGACCAACGTCGACTCCGCCCTGGTGGCGCTGGAGGCGTTCGACGTCCCGCTGGTCGTGATCCTCGGCGGGCGTCACAAGGAGTCCCCCTACGCGCCGCTGGCACCTGCGCTCGAGCGGCGCGGACGTCGGGTGCTGGCGATCGGTGAGGCCGCCGGTCGGATCGAGCGCGAGCTAGGCCCCGTGGTCGCGGTCGAGGTGGTGGAGACCCTCGACCGCGCGGTCGCCCGCGCCGCCGCCGTCGCGCGGCCGGGTGACGTCGTGCTGCTCTCGCCCGCCTGCTCGTCGTACGACCAGTTCGCCCACTACGAGGAGCGCGGGGACCGGTTCCGCGAGCTGGTGCGGGCGCTGGGTGCCCGCGCGGGAGCGACGCCATGAGCGCGCGGCGGTCCCGGGTGCGCGCGTCCGCGACCCACAAGGTCCCGGCGGCCCGTCGAAGTCCCGTCGACACCCACCTGCGAGCCTGCGTCCTGCTGCTGGTGGGGTTCGGCCTCGTCATGGTGTACAGCGCCAGCTCGGTCCTCTCGATGGCGCATTTCGGCAGCAGCACCGCGTACTTCACCAGCCAGCTTTCGAAGGCGGTCGTGGGGCTCGTCCTCCTGTTCGTCTTCGCGCGGCTCGATTACCGGTTCTGGCAACGCGCGGCGAAGCCGATGCTGTGGGTGGCGATGGGGCTACTGATCGCGCTCGTCGCCCCGCTTCCCGAGCGGCTCTCGCCCGAGATCAACGGCGCCCGCCGGTGGCTCGCGGTTCCCGGCTTCACCTTCCAGCCGATCGAGGTGGCGAAGCTCGCCCTCATCGTCTGGCTGGCGGCGACGATCGTGAAGAAGGGGGAGCGGGTCGACGACGCGTCCGGGGGGCTGGCGCCGCTCCTGGTGCCGCCGCTCCTGATGGCGGGAATGGTCGTCCTGCAGCCGGACTTCAAGGGCGCCAGCATCCTCATCATGCTGACCGGCGTGATGCTCTGGCTGGGTGGGGTGCGGGCGAAGTTTCTCGTCCGGATGGCGGCCGCGGCACTTCCCCTGGGGATCGTGGTCATGGTGCTGGAGCCCTACCGGCTGCAGCGGATCCGCGCCTTCTTCGACCGCGGCGAGGACATCCAGGGGATCTCCTACCAGATCAACCAGTCCCTTATCAGCCTGGGATCGGGGGGGTGGTTCGGGGTCGGGCTCGGTTCGAGCAAGCAGAAGTTTGCGTTCCTGCCGATGGCCCACACCGACTTCATCGTCTCGATCGTGGGCGAGGAGCTGGGGCTGCTGGGGACCCTGATGCTCCTGGGACTGTTCCTGTACCTCGGGACCCTGGGGTACCGCGCCGCCCGGCGCGCTCCCGACGCGTTCGGCTTCCTGCTGGCCTCCGGCATCACGACGATGGTGCTCCTGTCCGCGCTCCTGAACCTCGGCGTGGCGACCGCCGTGCTGCCGACGACGGGACTGCCGCTGCCCTTCATCTCCTACGGCGGCACGGCGCTGATCGTGCAGCTGGCCGGCATGGGGATCGTGCTGAGCGTCTCACGCGACGCGGTGGCCGTCCCGCGCCGCCGGGAGCGTGCGGCGCGCTGGCTGTTCGGGAGGAGGGCGTGGGATGGCGCGGCATGAGGACGACGGCGAGGTGCGCGTAGTGATCGCGGGCGGAGGCACCGGTGGGCACCTGACCCCCGCGCTCGCGCTCGCGCGGGAGCTCGTCTCCCGGCCGCGCCCGGCGGTCGTCACGCTGGTCGGCGGTGACCGCGGTCCCGACCGCCGGGTCTACGAGGGCTCGGGGCTGCCCTTCCGGATCCTCGCCGCGCCGCGGCTCGAGCGCGGCCGCTGGTGGCGGAACGTGGCGCTGCCGGCGCGGCTCACCGCGGCGGTCGTAGCCGCCGGGCGGCTGGTCGCCGAGCTCGACCCGCACGTCGTCGTGGGGACGGGGGGCTACGTCTCGGTCCCCGCCGTGTTCGCGGCCGCGCTGGCCCGGCGCCCGATCGTGCTCCAGGAGCAGAACAGCCGCCCCGGGGTGGCGACGCGGTTCCTCGCGCGCTGGGCGGACCTGGCGTGCGTCCAGTTCGAGGGCGCGGCCCGGGATCTGGCGGGACGGACGCGGGTCGAGGTGACAGGAAGCCCGATCGAGCCCCAGTCGCCGGCCCCGGCGCCGTTCGCGGACCGCCTCGATCCCTCCCGGCCCACCCTCGGCGTGTTCGGGGGGAGCCTGGGCGCCACGGCGCTCAACGACGCGCTGCTGGGCCTCTTCTCCGAGATCCCGGCGCCCGATTTCGACATCGTCTGGCAGACCGGCCCGGCCGACCACGCGCGCGTCGCCGGCGCGCGGGAGTGGCCGCGCGGGATCGTGATCGAGCCGTTCTTCTCGCCCATGGCCGCCGTCTATCCCCACCTCGACCTGATCCTGTGCCGGGCCGGGGCGATGACGCTGGCCGAGGTCACCGCGTGGGGGCTGCCGTCGATCCTCGTCCCCTACCCGCACGCGACCGACGACCATCAGACGCTGAACGCCCGCGACCTCGAGGCGCGGGGCGCGGCGATCGTGGTGCCCCAGCCCGAGCTGTCCGCGCGGCGACTGGCGAACCTGCTCTTGGGGCTGTTCGGCGATCCGGAGCGGCGCGCGTCGATGTCCCGCGCCGCGCGCGCGGCGGCCCGGCCGGACGCCGCCCGGGTCGTCGCGGACCGGGTGCTCGAGCTCGCGGAGGCCGCGTGAGCGGGTCGACCCCCCTCCTGGCGGACCGCCGCCGCGTCCACCTCATGGGGGTGGGCGGGGCGGGGATGAGCGCGCTGGCCGAGTGGCTGCTCGACCGCGGCCACGACGTGAGCGGCTGCGATTCCCAGCCGTCGCCCGTCACCCGCCGGCTCGGGGAGCTCGGCGCGCGGATCGAGGAAGGGCACGACCCGGCCCACGTGGAGGGGGTGGAGGCGCTGGTCGTCTCGTCGGCGATCCCCCCCGGCCATCCGGAGCGGCGGGCGGCGGAGGAGCGCGGGATCCCAGTCGTCCGCCGGGCGGAGCTTCTGGGAGCGATCATGGAGCAGGCGCGCGGGATCGCCGTAGCCGGGACCCACGGGAAGTCGACCACCACGGTGATGACCGGAGCCGTGCTCGAGGCCGCGGGCGAGGATCCGACCGTCCTCGTGGGCGGCCGGATCCGCGGCGGCGCGGGGAACGTGCGGCTCGGCCGCGGTCGGTGGCTGGTCGCCGAGGCGGACGAGTTCGACCGCTCGTTCCTGGCCCTCTCTCCCGAGCACGCGATCGTGACCAACGTCGAAGCCGACCATCTCGACATCTACGGCACGCTGGAGGCGGTAGGCGAGGCGTTCGCCGCGTTCGTGGGACGGATCGCGACCGGGGGGTCCCTGATCCGGAGCGCGGACGATCCCGGCGCCCGGCGGCTGGTGGCCCCGGAAGGGGTTGAGGTCGTGACCTTCGGCACCGCCAGAGGAGCCGACGTGCGGGCCGTGGAGGTCGAGCCCGCCCGCGGTAGCGTCGCCTTCGGGCTCCTCCTCGGCGGCGCGGACGCGGGCCGGGCGCGGCTCGCCATGCCGGGCCTCCACAACGTGCGGAACGCGCTGGCCGCCGCGGCGCTCGGCTGGCGGATCGGGGCCGACGCGGCGGCGATCCGCGCCGGCCTCGAAGCCGTGCGCGGCGTGGAGCGCCGGTTCCAGATCATCCACGAGGACGACGAGGCGATGTTCGTCGACGACTACGCGCATCACCCGTCGGAGATCGCGGCCACCCTGGCGGCGGCCCGGGGGAGCTGGCCCGAGCGGCGTCTGGTGGCCGTGTTCCAACCCCATCTCTTCACGCGCACGCGGGACTTCGCGGGCGAGTTCGGGATCGCGCTGTCGGCAGCGGACCTGGTGTTCGTCGCGGACGTCTATCCGGCGCGCGAGCAGCCGATCGAGGGCGTCACCGGACGGCTCGTGAGCGACGCCGCGAAGAAGGCCGGGGCGCCCGTCGTGTACCTGCCGGACGAGACCGGGGGCGGGCGCGAGGTCGTGGACGTCGTCGAGGCCGCGCTCCAGCCGGGTGATCTCGTCGTCACGCTGGGGGCCGGGGACGTCGGCGAAGTCGCGCGCGGCCTCGCCGCGCGTCACGCGGACGCGGGAGGGAGGGGACGTGTCGGCGCCGGCGCGTGAGATCCGGATACCGGCCGCCTGCCGGGCGGACGTGGGGCTCGCCGCGCTCACGTACTGCAAGATCGGCGGGACCGCGCGCCTCCTCTGCGAAGCGGGGAGCGAGGCCGAGGTCTGGTCGGTGATCGAGTACCGGCGACGGGAGAGCTTCTCCCACGACGACGTGGTCGTCCTGGGGGGCGGCGCCAACGTGCTGATCAACGACGCGCGCGACTACGGACTGGTGATCAAGCTGAGCGAGCACTTCAACGCCATCGAGGTCGACGAGGAGGCGGGCACGGCCCGGATCGAGGCGGGCATCTACACGCCTCGGCTCGTGCGCGAGGCGGGGCGGCGGGGCTGGGAGGGGTTCCAGTTCCTGGCCGGCGTCCCCGGTTCGCTGGGGGGCGCGGTGGTCATGAACGCGGGGGTCCGCGAGCTCTCGACCTGGGATCTCGTCGAGGCCGTCGAGGGATTCCGCTGGGCCGGCGAGCGCGTGCGGATCCCCCGCGCCGACGCGCGCCCGACGTACCGGCAGGGGAACCTGCCGCGCGACCTCATCGTCACGCTGGTCGAGTGCCGCGTGCGGGGTGGGGACGCCGAGGCGATCCACGACAAGGCCCGCGATCTCGCCGCGTCCCGCCGCGAGACCCAGCCGCTCCGGTTCCCGTCGTGGGGCAGCACGTTCCGGAACCCCTCGGGGGCGTCCAGCACGGGAGTGACGGCCGGCGCGCTGATCGATTCCGCGGGCCTGAAGGGATACCGGGTGGGCAACGCGGCGATCTCGGAGAAGCACGCCAACTTCATCGTCAACCTGGGAGGCGCCACCGCAGCCGACGCGCTGGCCTGTATCCGCGCCGCCTACGAGGCAGTTCGCGAGCGGCATGGCGTGCGCCTCGAACCGGAAGTCCGCCTGATCGGATTCACGCCCCACGATCTCGCGTTCCTGGAGGAAGCATGAGGCGGCTTCGCCGCCGCGCGCAGCTGGCCCGGCAGAACCGGCGGGTGGACCGGGAGCTCATGGCCGAGCGCCGGAGGAAGGCCGTCCGCGCCGCCCGCACGGCGCTCCTGGCGGCGACGCTCGGGTTCGCCGGCTACCACGCGGTCCGCATGGCGGACGCCCGGGGCTGGATGGCTCTCTTCCGCGTCAAGGAGGTGCGGGTCGTGGGCGCCGAGGTGGCGCACCCCGGCGTGCTGGTGGCCGAGGCCGGACTCATGGGGGCCGAGCTCCACTACTGGTCGGTCCTCGACCCGTACGTCCAGCGCGTGAGGCGCGACCCGCTGGTCGAGAGCGCGCGGTTCAGGCGGCGCTTCCCGAACGGGCTGACGCTCGAGGTCACCGAGCGCCGGCCGGTCGCGCTCGTCGCGCTGGATCGCCTGACTCCGGTCGACAGCACGGGCGCGGTGCTCCCCGTGAACCCGTTCCACGCGGGGTGGGACGCGCCGGTCGTCAAGCCGGCGGGTCGCTCGCGGCGAGGTCCGGTCGTCCACGCCGGACGGGTGCGCGACGAGTCGGTGGCCTCGGTGGTCGCATGGCTGACCGAGGTCGGGCGTCGGTATCCGGCGCTGGCGAGCGAGATCTCGAGCATCGAGATCGGCGCGGAGGGAACGCTCACCCTGCACCTCGTGCACGCGGCGGGCGAGGTGCTCCTCGCCCGGGACACGCCGGTCGACAAGCTTGCGCTGGTGGACGACGTGGTGCGCGATCTCGAGGGGAAGGGCATCGCGTTCACGCGCATCGACCTGCGATTCCCGGACCAGATCGTGGTCCGGAAGAGGGCGGCATCGTGAAGCGGAGATCCCATGACCTTCATGGGGCGCCTGCGCCACGACACTGAAAGGGGGTCGGATGTCCCGCGAGAACATCATCGTCGGTCTCGACATCGGGACCACCAAGATCGGCTGCATCATCGCCGAGCTCGACTCCGACCGGAACGTCAAGATCGTCGGCGTGGGGACGGCCCGGTCCGACGGCCTGCGGCGGGGTGTCGTCGTGAATCTGGAGAAGACGGTGGTCTCGATCGGTCGCGCGATCGAGGAGGCGGAGCTGATGGCCGGCGTCGAGGTGCGGAACGTCTACGCCGGGATCGCCGGAGACCACATCCGGTCGATCAACAGCCACGGCGTCATCGCGGTCTCGCGCGGGGGGGTGGAGATCACCCGTAGCGACATGAACCGGGTGATCGACGCGGCCAAGGCGGTCGCGATCCCGATGGACCGGGAGATCCTCCACATTCTCCCCCAGGAATTCACCGTGGACGACCAGAAGGGGATCAAGGATCCGACCGGGATGGCCGGGGTCCGGCTCGAGGTCGACGTCCACATCGTCACGGGGGCGGTCTCCTCCGCCCAGAATCTCGTCAAGGCGATCCAGCAGTCGGGCTACCAGGTGCGCGATCTCGTGCTGGAGCCGCTCGCCTCCTCTCACGGAGTCCTGACCGACGACGAGCGCGAGCTCGGGGTCGCCCTCGTCGACATCGGCGGGGGCACGACCGACATCGCCCTGTTCAACGAGGGCTCGATCCGCCATACGGCCGTCATCGGCTTGGGCGGGAACAGCGTGACCAACGACATCGCGATCGGTTTGCGGACGCCGGCGCGCGACGCCGAGCGGATCAAGGAGCGGTACGGCGCGGCTCTCGCCTCGATGGTCGATCCCGACGAGGAGATCGTCGTGCCGCACATGGCCGGGCAGGGAGAACGGCGGGTGAGCCGGGAGCTGCTGGCCTCGATCATCCAGCCCCGCATGGAGGAGATCCTCGCGCTCGCCAAGGCCGACATCCGGAAGACCGGCTGGCACGACAAGATCCCCTCGGGATTCGTCCTCACCGGCGGCGCCTCGGCGCTGCCCGGAACCGCCGAGCTGGCCGAGCGGATCCTCGAGATGCCGGTTCGGATCGGACGCCCCCTCGGTGTCACCGGGCTGGTCGACTCGGTCGACGACCCGCGCTTCGCGACCGGTGTGGGGCTCGTGATCTACGGCAAGGACGCCGGCCGCGACGAGGGCCGCTTCGCCGCCGGCGACGACGACAAGCTGTGGGCGGGGGTGCTCGAACGGATGAAGGAATGGCTGCATGACTTCTTCTAGCACTCGCCGGACACGAGGTCGCGCGTTTTCCGGCGACCCAGGATGTGCACCACCAGGAGCAGGACCGGGACCGGACGGAAACCCAAACGCAGGAGGAGACGCCCATGTTGTTCCAGCTGGCTGACGCAGAGGAGCAGTTCGCCCGGATGAAGGTGGTCGGGGTCGGCGGCGCGGGTGGCAACGCGGTGAACCGGATGATCCAGGAGAAGCTGGTCGGGGTGGAGTTCATCTCGGTCAACACCGACGTCCAGGCGCTGTCGAACTCGGAGGCGCACCGGAAGATCCAGATCGGCAAGACGCTGACGCGCGGCCTCGGCTCGGGCTCGAAGCCCGACATGGGGCGGGAGGCGGTGGTGGAGAACCGGGACGACGTGGCGGAGGCCCTGCAGGGCGCGGACATGGTGTTCGTGACCGCGGGCATGGGTGGGGGAACCGGAACCGGCGCGGCGCCGGTCGTGGCCGAGATCGCTCGCGAGGCTGGCGCGCTGACGGTGGGAATCGTCTCGAAGCCGTTCACGTTCGAGGGGCGGAAGCGGCTGCTGGTCGCCGACGAGGGGATCGACGAGCTCCGGCAGGTCGTCGACACGCTGATCGTCGTCCCCAACGAGCGCCTGCGGGACGTGGTGGAGAAGGGGACCACGATCCAGGAGGCGTTCCGCGTGGCGGACTCCGTGCTGCTCAACGCGACCCGCGGGATCAGCGACCTGATTACCGTCACGGGGCTGGTCAATGTAGATTTCGCGGACGTCAAGACGATCATGACCGAGATGGGCCAGGCCCTGATGGGGACGGGCTACGGCGTTGGCGAGAACCGCGCCACCGAGAGCGCCCAGGAGGCGATCTCCAGCCCGCTCCTCGAGGACATGTCGATCGCCGGCGCAAGCGGCGTGCTGATCAACATCACGGGGGGTCCCGACCTGTCCCTGCACGAGGTCAGCGAGGTGTCGTCGGTCATCCACGACGCGGCCGGCGAGGAGGCGAACATCATCTTCGGCGCGGTCATCGATCCGGACCTGAAGGGTGAGATCCGGGTCACCGTGATCGCCACCGGTATCGGCGGCCACCGGCTGGCGGCGAGGCCGGTCGAGGGCGAGCGGGCGTACGGCCCGACGCACGATCCGCGCGCGACCGTGACGGCCCCGGCCCGCGCCGCGACGCGGCCGCAGGTGGTGCCGATCAAGGAGAGTGAGCCCGTGCTCGACGAGGCCGACGACCGCGAGGACGAAGGCGGCGGCCTGGACGACCTGCTGGACGTCTTCGAGCTCGAGGCGGACAACCGCAAGGAGGACCTGGAGATTCCCGCTTTCATCCGGAGGCAGATGAGCTGATGGAGGATTGGAAGGCACCGCCCCGCCCCGCGTTCCTCATCGCCCTGGGGGGCGCCGCGCTGGCCTGGTGGCTTGCCGGCGATCCGGCGCCCCCGACACCGGCGACGATCACGGCGGCGCCCCCGGCGCCGCCCGCGATCGTGGACACGCTTCAGCCCGGCCAGACCCTCTCCGGCGTGTGGTCCGAGCACAGCCTCGACCCGGCCGACCTGAACCCGGTCGTCGAGGCCGGCATGAGCCTGTTCCCGCTGCGGAGCCTGCGGCCGGGAGCGGTGTATCACTTCACGTTCCGCCCCGATGGCCGGCTGGACGGACTCGACCTGCGGATCGATCGCGATCGGCGGCTGGTCGTCCGGCGCGCCGGGATCGGGTTCGCGGCCGCCCTGGAGGAGACGCCGTTCACGCGCGCGAGCCGCACGCTGTCGGCCTGCGTGGAGGGAAGCCTGTGGGAGACGATCACCAACGCCGGGGAGGACCCGGCCCTGGCGGTGCTCATGGCGGAGGTCCTTGCCGCGCAGGTCGACTTCTACACCGATCTGCGGGCCGGGGACTGCATGGCGGCCGTCTTCGCGGCCGACGTGCGCCCGGACGGGTCGTATCGGCTGGTCGAGCTGGACGCGGTCCGGCTCGAGGGGGCGAAGAAGACCCACGAGGCGTACCGCTTCGCCGCCGATGGAGCGCGGTTCGACTGGTACGACGCGGACGGGCAGTCGCTCAAGCGCCGGTTCCTCCGCTCGCCGCTGAAGTTCACGCGGATCTCCTCGCGCTTCGGCGTCCGCATGCACCCCATCCTCCGTCGCCCCCGCAATCACGACGGCGTCGACTACGTGGCGCCCACCGGGACTCCGGTGCAGGCCTCGGGGGACGGGGTCGTCAAGTTCGCCGGACGCCGCGGGGGATACGGGCTCCACATCGAGATCCAGCACGGCAAGGACTACGCGACCTCGTACTCGCACCTGTCCCGGATCGCGTCCGGCGTGCGGTCCGGCGCGACGGTGGCTCAGGGTCAGGTGATCGGAAGCGTCGGCTCGACCGGCATGTCGACGGGCGCCCATCTCCACTACCGGTTCGTGAAGCACGGCCGGCTCGTCGACCCGCTGTCCACCGATCTCCCGGTGAGCACGCCGCTGGAGGGCGAGGACCTGGTCCGCTTCGCGAGCGTGCGGGACGGTCTCCGCGCGCGGATCGCGGCGCAGGAAGGCGGCCTGTGGGTCGCGGGAGGGAACTCGAGCCCGTGACTCGGCGCGGATCGAAGACGGCACGCGCGCTCGGGCTGGTGGCGATCGCCGGCCTCCTGACCGCGTGCGGCGGAGGCAGTAGCGGGGGCGGCAACCCCATCGGGCCCGACGTCACCCCGCCGGGGATCCCCGTGTCGTCGCTGATCGTCGTCGATCCGCCGATCCCCGCGCCGCTCGTGCGGCTGTCGGGCGCCGCCGGCGCTGTGGAAGCGAGCGCGATCGTCCAGCTCTTGAACACCACGGCCGCCCAGCGCACGGGAGAGCCGGTGACCGCCACCGCGCAGGCCTCCACCCAGGGCGCGTTCACGATCAGCGTGACCGCGCAGCTCGGCGACCAGCTCCAGGTGACGGCCACCGACGCGGCGGGGAACACGAGCGGAGCGCTGGCGCTCCAGGCCGGGCCGATCCCGCTGAGCCTGAGCCTGACCGAGGCCGGCGGCAGCAACCTCGCCACGCTCGTCAGCGGGGAAGGCGCGTTCAATCTGCCGTTCCCCACCGGCGGCGAGCGGTACACGGTGATCGCCCAGTCGTTGAACCCGGGCAGCGGGACGTTCCCGCTGACGGTCTCGGGCAGCGTCGGCGCCCAGGTGCGGGCGCTGGCGCCGGCCGCACACGGCGAGACGCCGGCGGGGCTCGAGGGCGAGCTGAGGGCGGCCGAGCGACGGGCGGCCGCGACGTTGCCGCGCCCCCCGGCGCGCGGCCGGCGCCTCGGACTCGCCGACGATCCCGAGGTCGGCTCGACCCGGATGTTCAACGTCGTCAATCGCACTTCCGCGCCCTCCCTGACGAACCGCGCCCATTTCGACGAGGTGACCGCCCGGCTCCGGTACAAGGGGGACCACACGCTGATCTACGTCGACACCCGCGCCGAGGGCCCGAATGTGAGCGACGCCCTGATCGAGCAGGTCGGGGACCGGTTCGACGACCACACCTACGGGATCGATCGCCAGGCGTTCGGCCCGGAGACCGACATCGACGTAAACGGGCGGGTGATCATCCTCCTGACGCCCACGGTCAACGCGCTCAACACCCAGCAGACCGTCGACCAGGGCGGCATCCTGACGGGCTTCTTCTTCGGCATCGACCTGCTGTTCCACCCGTCCTTCAACCCGTTCTCGAACGACGCGGAGATCTTCTACACCATCGTTCCCGATCCGACCAAACAGTTCGGGCCGGCGGCGATCGGGGTCGATGGATTCGACGACCAGCTCGATGGAGTGCTGGCCCACGAGTTCCAGCATATGATCAACGCGGGGATCCGGATCAACGCGGGCGCGGCGTTCGAGACCGTGTGGCTCGACGAGGGGCTGGCCCACTACGCGGAGACCCTGAACCAGGTGACGTTCGACGGTCAGGTGGATCTCCAGAACACACTGCGGGCGGCGCTCTGGCTGCAGCGGCCGCATGCCCATTCATTGGTCGGCGGCGAGGACACGCTCGAGCGGCGCGGTGCTGCGTGGCTCCTGGTCGCGTACCTGGTCGACCGGCGCGGGCCGGGAATCCTCCGCCAGCTCGTCGCGGGACCGTTCACCGGGATCCCCAACGTGGAGATCCACGCCGACACGTCCTTCCCGTTCCTGTTCTTCCAGTGGACCGCCGCGCTGCTGCTGGACGGCCAGGGGATCTCCTCCGACCCGGCCTTCGATATCCCCAGCCTCGACGTGCGGCAGCGGTTCCAGGCCGCCAAGGCGTGGTGGGCGGGCACGACCCGGCTCCCCGGTCCGTTCCTCGGCCTGCGGGTCGCCACCGTCCCCGGATCGCTGGGGAGCACCGGGATCTCGCTCGCCGGCTCGAGCCCGGCCTACTTCGACGTGGGCGCCTCCAACCCCGGGACCATTCCGGTGATCGTGCGCGCCGACCGGCAGTCGAACCTCCAAGTGACGATCATCCGCACGCAATGAGCCCGGTGGCCCGCGAGGGCGGGCTGCGGGCGATCGCCCGGGCGCGCCTGGCGGCCGATGGCCCCATGCCGGCGGCGCCCCTCGCGCGGGAGGTCCTCGGCCTCGAGCGCGTGGAGCCGTCGATCGCGGAGCGGCTGGTGGGCACGCTGCTGGCGGGCGACACCGCCTTCGAGCGGACCGGCGACGGGCACTGGCGGCTGGCGGCCCTGTCTCTCGCCGGCGCGACCCGCTCGATCCGCGAGGTCCCGTTCGTCGTCGTCGACGTCGAGACGACGGGGGGACGGCCGCCGGGGGACCGGATGATCGAGATCGCCGCGGTCCGCGTGTGCGGGAACCGGGTGGAGGCCGAGTGGTCGACCCTGGTCGATCCCGGCCGGGGGATCCCGCCGTTCGTCTCGCGGCTCACCGGGATCGGCAACGGCGCGGTCGCGGTGGCTCCTCCGTTCGAGCGCGTGGCCGACGAGTTCCTCGAGTTCCTGGGCGGCGCCGCGTTCGTGGCGCACAACGCCCTCTTCGACTGGCGCTTCGTCAACGCCGAGCTCCTGCGGGCGCGCGGCGGCCGGCTGACGAACGCGCGGCTCTGCACCGTACGGCTCGCCCGCCGGCTCCTGCCCCACGTCCGGCGGCGGAACCTGGACGCGCTGGCGTGGCTCTTCGGGGTCGAGGTCCAGGGGCGGCACCGGGCGCTGGGGGACGCGCGCGCGACCGCGCGGATCCTGCTCTCGCTCCTCGACGTGGCCGAGGAGCGGGGGGTGATCGACGAGCAGGACCTGGCGACCCTCGCGGGGGTCGGCGGAACCCTGTGGCCCGCCAGGCCGTACTAGCCTCCATGCCCGGCTTCGGATCCCGTCCGGCGCGCCGCCTCGCGGTGGCGATCCTCTCGCTCTGTCTCGCGCCCGCCCTGGCGTCCGCGCAGTCTGCGCCGGACGACCGCGCGCTTCAGATCGCCAGGCGCGCGCTGGACGCCGTGCGGGAGGGCTGGTCGCTCGCCCGCTATGACGAATCGCGCCAGGTGCGCGCCTCGATCAACCTGCGCGGAGCCGGGTCGCAGGGAGCCACCGCAAACCTGGTCGTCGACCGCGCCACCCCTCGCTGGCGGCTCGACGCGGCGGGCGGGGTGGGACCGCTGACGCTGTGGGCGCTGCCCGACCGGACGGCGCTCCACGTGCCCGGCCTCGGGCAGTACGCCACCCGGCGCGGCGGCGGCCTCGCCGCGACGGCCGGCCAGGCCGGGAGGATCGACGCCGAGGTCGCGGCCATGCGGGCGCGGCTGGACGGTGGCTACGGCGCGCTCACGCTGGCCGGTGAGGAGACGATCGACGGCGCCCCCACCTGGAGGCTCGACGATCGGCCCGAGCCGGGCACGACGGCCTCCTACTGGATCGACCGGGCGACCCATCTGCCGCGCCGGATCGCGCTCGACCGGCCGGGCCGCCGGGACCTTCGGATCGACTTCGCCTACGGAGGCGGGCCGCGGCCGATCCGTGCCGTCGCCTACCTCCAGGGCCAGCGGGACGTCCAGGTCACGCTGACCCCCACCTACCAGGCGAGCGGGCGGGTCGTCCGGCTCCAGGTGGTGGCGCAGCCGTCCGGCGGATCGCCGGTCACGACCGACGTCACGTTCGACTGGTCGTCGTCGACGAGCGCGGAGTTCTTCCGCTTCACGCCTCCGGCGGGGGCCACCGAGGTCTCGTTCCAGCAGCTCTCCCAGGGCGTGCTCCTGATGGCGGCCGGCGCGCTCGGAAGCCTCCTGCCCGTCCTCCTGGGGGCGACCTGAGGCTCCGGCCGGGCCCGGGGCTCCTCGTCCTCGGGCTGGCGGCCGCGCTCGTCTCGTCGGGCCGGACGGCCCACGCGGCCGGGATCCCCCAGGAGGCCAGGATCCCCCAGGAGGCCGGCGGGTCGGGGCTCGACCGTTCGGGCCCTCCGCCCGACTCGCTCGCCGTGGCGCTGAGCGCGGCCCGGGCGGCGTGGGAGAGCGGCGACGCCGAGTCGGCCGTGGCCGCGTGGCGCCGCGCCCAGGGTGTGCTCGGGCTCCATCTCCTCTACAGTGGCGACGATCGCTTCCTCTACGAGGAGAGCGTCGAGATCTACCGCGGGCTCGCCGAGGCGTACCTCGGGCTCGACCTCCCCTATGCGGCGGCCGTCGAGGCGGCCCGCGGCGTGAACATCACGGAGGACGATGCACGGCTGTGGACGCTGCTGGGGAGCGCGCGCTATCGCCTCGCGGACGTAGCGGGTGCGATCGAGGCGTTCGAGCGGGGGCTCGCGCTCGACCCGGGGCAGGCGGAAGCCCACTGGGGTCTGGCGCTGAGCGCGACCGCCGGGAACCGCCTCGCCGAGGCGCGCGAGCGGGGGGCCCGGGCGCTGTCGCTCTCGCCCCAGCCGCGCTACGCGCTCTCGCTCGCGCAATGGGCCGCGGCGGCGGGGGATTTCGCGGAGGCGGCCGCGGGGCTCGAGCGGTTCCTCGAGCTGGGGTCCGACGACCCGCGCGCGGAGGGCTACCGGAGCCTGGCGGGGTTCTATCGGGAGGTGGCGCGCGCTCCGGCCAATCGGATCGACCCGCGGGTCACCCGCGCCCAGCTCAACTTCGACCTCAAATCCGGCGACGAGATCCCCTACGTGCCGGTCCGGTTCAACGGGAGCTCGGAGGCGTACGTCCTGTTCGACACCGGCGCCGAGCGCAACGTGATCGACCGCCAGTTCGCGCGCTCGATCGGGGTGGAGCGCATCTGGCCCGGGGGCCGCCTCCACGGGGCGTACCGGCAGTCGCCCGGCGGCTACGCGATCGTCGACAGCCTCGGCATCGGGAGCCTCGCGATCGCCCGCGTCCCGTTCGCGGTCGGGGACTTCGAGGCGCTGGATCTGAGAGGCCAGGGACCCTATTACATCGCCGCCGTGATCAACCCCGCCCTCGTGCTGCGGGACTTCCTCGTCCTGCTCGACTACGGGCACCGCCGGATCGAGCTCGTACGCTACGGCGCGGGCGGGGAGGAGTACCTCGCCCGGCCCTACAAGCTGCGCCGGACGATCGTGCCGTTCCTGTTCGACGTGAACGCGGTGTGGCCGGTGATCTCGGTCTCCCTGGACGGCTCGCGGCCGCTGCCCTTCCTCGCCGACACGGGAGCCAGCGACCTTCTCCTCGGGCGATCGACCGGCTCCGCCCTGCTGGTCGACCCCGAGCGGTTCACGGCCACCGCCGGCGGCCACTCCCGGGATGATCTGCGGGCCATCCTGCTGGACGGGACCCCCGGGGAGCCGTGGGGGATCGACGTCCACGGGGTCGTCGGCTATCCGTTCTTCCGCGACATGCGGATCGCCTTCGACTACCAGCGGATGCAGCTGGCGATCGAGAACTGAGCCCCCGGACCCGCCGTGGTTGAGGGAGGCCCCGGAGGTGGTTATATTCACATCGTCCCGAGACTGGATGTCGGCTCGCCGTCCGGGACGACGCTGACTTTGTTCGCCACTCGATCTCGTGAGCGGCGCGATCACAACTGTTCGATCTTCGGGAATCATTCAACGTTGAGCTCTCACCTCGATCCATCCAGCGAAGTCCCCGCGGTGCACCGTGCGGGGCCGTCCGTCCGTGACCCGCTCGCAGGCGCCCTGCCGACGCGGCGCCTCCTGCGTCCGCCGCGCTTCCATGCGGCTGGAGCCCTGACCGCGGCTCCGCCGGGAGAGCACGGGTCCCGCTCGATGGAGGGGTGAAGGCTCGCGTCCGGGGGCATCCCCCGCGACGCCTGCTGCAAAGGACCGGACTCCATGCTCCGCATCTCCGCGAGCCCCTCGTGAAGCGCGAGATCCTCGTCAACGTCAGCCCCAAGGAAACCCGCGTCGCCATCCTCGAGGACGACCAGCTCTGCGAGCTGCTCGTCGATCGCGAGGAGGAAGAGCGTCACGTCGGCGACATCTACAAAGGACTCGTGACCGCTGTCCTTCCCGGCATGCAGTCGGCGTTCGTCGACATCGGGATGGAGAAGAGCGGCTTCCTCCACGTCTCCGACCTCGCGTCCAGCACCTACCACGACGATGACGACGACGAGGAGGAGGATGGCGGTAACGGCGGCGATCGCGGCGGCCGTCGCCGCCGCGGCCGTCGCGGACGGGACTCCGGCCCCGCGATCCAGGACGTCCTCAAGCGCGGTCAGGAGATCATCGTCCAGGTCACCAAGGAGGCGATCTCGACGAAGGGGCCGCGGCTGACCGGCCAGGTCTCCCTGCCCGGGCGGTTCCTGGTGTTCATGCCGGGTGTCGATCATGTGGGCGTGAGCCGCAAGATCGACGATCGCTCGGAACGCAATCGTCTGCGGCAGATCCTGCGCGACGTCAAGCCCACGGAGGGAGGCGTGATCGTGCGCACCGCCGGCGAGGAGACCTCGCGCGAGGAGTTCGAGCGCGAGGTCCGGGGCCTCACCGAGTCGTGGAAGCGCGTGCGCAGCAAGGCCGAGCGCTCGCCGGCCCCGGCCCTGCTCCATCAGGAAGAGGAGCTCACGTCCGGTCTCATCCGCGACATCTTCTCGGAGAAGGTGGACCGGCTGGTGATCGACGACCGGCAGCTGTACCAGCAGGTGCGCAAGTACCTCAAGAGCGTGTCGCCCGAGCTGCTGGACCGGGTCAAGCTCTACAACGACCGGATCCCCCTGTTCGACGCGATGGGGATCGAGCCCGAGATCGAGGGCGCGATGCAGCGCGAGGTCCGGCTGTCCTCCGGGGGTTCCATCGTCATCGAGCCCACCGAGGCCCTGGTGTCGATCGACGTGAACACGGGACGTTATACCGGCCGCAAGGATCCGGAGGCGACGATCCTGCGGACGAACCTCGAGGCCGCCCGCGAGATCGCGCGCCAGCTGCGCCTGCGGGACATCGGCGGGATCATCGTGTGCGACTTCATCGACATGGAGCTGCCGGCCAACCGCAAGAAGGTGCTGCACGAGCTGAAGTCGTGGCTGGGCCGGGACCGGGCCAAGACGAAGGCCTTCGAGGTCAGCGACCTGGGGCTCATCGAGATGACCCGCCAGCGCCGGCGGCCGAGCCTGTACCAGACGGCCACCGAGGTCTGCGACGACTGCGCCGGCTCCGGCCGGGTGCTGCAGTTCACCGCGCTCTCCCGGAAGATCGAGCGGCAGATCCGCCGCGTGGGGCTGTCGGGCAAGGAGAAGAAGGTCCAGGTCCGGGCCCATCCCGCGGTCGCCCTCCATCTGATCGAGGAGGAGCGGGGAACGTTCGACCAGCTCAAGAAGGAGTACGGCGTGGAGGTGGAGATCCGTGACGATCCCCTCCTCCACCGCGACGAGTTCAACCTGGTCTCGCTGCCAAGCCAGCGCCCGCTGAAGCTCGATCTGAGCGCATGAGCGGACGGCTCCGGCGCGTGCGGTGGGGGATCGCGCTGGCACTGGCCCTGGGCCCCGCCCTCGGCCTCGCGGGCTGCCAGGACCTGCTGCAGGAGCCGGACTCGGGGATCGCGCTCGCCCCGGTGCGGCTCGAGGTGGTCGCCGGCGACGGGCAGACGGGAGCGCCCGCGCGGGCCCTGCCGGCGCCCCTGAGGGTGAGGATCCTGGACGCGGAGGGTAGGCCGATGACCCGGATGTGGGTCGAGTGGACGGCCGACGCGGGATCGGGGCGGGCGACGCCGCGGAACACCTTCACGGATGCCGACGGCATCGCCGAGACGACATGGACGCTGGGACCGGACGCGGGGAATCAGGAGCTCCGGGCGAACCTCGGGCAGGCGCGCTTCGTGTTCCGCGCCACGGCGGCCCCGTGAGCGCCGTCCGCAGCCCGGTCGTGCTGGCGGCCCTGATCGGTCTCCTGGCCCTCGGGTCGGTGGCCTGCGAGGACCTGCTGCAGGAGCCGGACACCGGGATCGCGACCCCGCTGACCCTCGTCGTCGAGTCGGGCGACGACCAGACCGCCGAGCCCGGATCGACGCTCCCCGCCCCGCTCCGGGTGCGGCTGGTGGACCTCCAGTCGCACTCGGTGGAGCGCCTGCGGGTCGAGTGGGTGGTGCTCGCGGGGTCCGGCCGTGCGAGCCCCCGGAACACGTTCCCGGACGACGAGGGGATCACCGAGACCACCTGGACGCTGGGGCCCGAGGCCGGCCTTCAGGTCGTGGAGGCCCGGGTCGGCTCGGAGACCGCCAGGTTCGAGGCCAACGGGAGGTAGCCGGCCGCGACGGTTGACAGGGTCGTCGCGAGGGCGGTATTTTTCATCTTTTCGTCCGGGCCATTTCGGTCCGGCAGATCCCACGGAAGAGAGCCATGCGAGCCATCATCGAGACGGGCGGCAAGCAGTTCGCCGTCGCCCCGAACCAGACGATCCGCGTCCCCTCCATGGCGGGCGATCCCGGGGACGAGGTCACGTTCGAGCGGGTGCTGTACGCGGCCGGCGACGACGCCGTCCACCTGGGCGACCCGCATCTTTCGGGGGCTTCGGTCACGGCCGAGATCGTGAAGCACGGGCGGGGCAAGAAGATCACGGTCTTCAAGTACAAGCGCCGCAAGCGATACAGCCGCAAGAAGGGCCATCGGCAGGGATTCACCGAGCTGCGCGTGACCGGAGTCAGCCTGGACGAAGCGCGGGCCGCCGCGGCCGCCGGGACCGAATCCGACGCCGGGTCCGCGGCCTTCGTCTGCGAGGACTGCGGCAAGGAGTACAAGACCGAGCGCGGGCTCCAGCAGCACGTGGCCCGGGAGCACGCCTAGCCGGCGTGCGGTAGCGAAAAGCGAGGAGAAGGAAATGGCACACAAGAAGGGACAGGGCGCGTCGCGGAACGGGCGCGACTCTCCGGGCCAGCGGCTCGGGGTCAAGAAGTTCGGCGGCGAGCGCGTGCGGACGGGTCACATCCTGGTCCGCCAGCGAGGTACGCGCATCCATCCCGGCCTCAACGTCGGCCGCGGCAAGGACGACACGCTGTTCGCGCTGATCGACGGCGTCGTCGAATACCGGCGACGGGGCGGGAACCGCCAGCACGTCTCCGTGCTGGAAGTGGAGTAGTGTCGACGAAGATCACGGTCGTCGGCGCCGGCCACGTCGGCGCCACCACCGCCCAGCGCCTCGCCGAGCTGTCGATCGTCAACGAAATCGTCCTGATCGACATCATCGAGGGGATGCCCAAGGGCAAGGCCCTCGACCTCTGGGAGGCCGCTCCCGTGGTCGGGTACGACACCCGCCTCTCCGGGGGAACCGACTACGCCCTCGCAGACGGCTCCCAGGTCGTGATCATCACTGCGGGACTCGCCCGCAAGCCCGGCATGAGCCGGGACGACCTCCTCAAGAAGAACGCCGAGATCGTCCAGGGCGTCGCGCGCGAGATCGCGGAGCGCTGCCCGGAGGCCATCGTCCTCGTCGTCTCGAATCCGCTCGACGTCATGTCGTACGTGACGCTGAAGACGACCGGCTTCGACCGGAAGCGCGTCATCGGGATGGCGGGCGTGCTCGACACCGCCCGCTTCCGCTCCTTCATCGCGCTCGAGCTCGACGTGTCGGTCCGGGACGTGAGCGCGTTCGTCCTCGGCGGGCACGGGGACTCGATGGTGCCGCTGCCGCGCTACTCGACCGTAGCCGGGATTCCGCTCCCCCACCTGCTGTCGGAGGAGCGGATCGAGGCCCTGGTGGATCGCACCCGGAAGGGTGGCGGCGAGATCGTCGAGCTGCTGGGAAGCGGGAGCGCGTTCTACGCGCCCTCGGCCGCGGTCGTCGAGATGGCCGAGGCCATCCTGCGGGACCGCAACCGGATCCTCCCCTGCGCCGCATGGCTCCAGGGGGAGTACGGCCTCTCCGACGTCTTCGTGGGCGTGCCGGTCAAGCTCGGCGCAGGCGGCCTCAAGGAGATCGTGGAGATCGAGCTCACCGGAGAAGAGAAGAAGGCGCTCCACGCCTCGGCCGCGCACGTCAAGGAGACGATGTCCAAGCTGGATCTCTGACGCCGTACGGGAGACGCCGCTTGCCGACCACCGCCGAAACGCACGCCGCCGCCGTCTCCGCCACCCGGCGCCAGTTCCTCCTGCGCCGGCTCCACTCGCTGTCCGGCATCGTCCCCATCGGCCTCTACGTCCTGTTCCACCTCGGGGTCAACGCGTTCGCCGCCAGCGGCCCCGAGAAGTACAACGAGATCGCGGAGTTCCTCGAGAGCCTGCCGTACCTGCTGGCCATCGAGATCCCGTTCATCTGGCTCCCGATCCTGTACCACTCCATCTACGGGATCTACATCCACGCCACCGGCAAGCCGAATCCGTTCCAGTACGCCTATTCGAACAACTGGCTGTTCTGGCTCCAGCGGTGGTCGGGGATCGTGACGCTCGTGTTCATCGGCTGGCACTTCTGGCAGACGCGGCTCGCGAGCTACCTCTACGGCTCCGTCATCGAGTTCCAGATGATGGCGGACATCCTCTCCGATCCGGGCTGGCTCGCCTTCTACGTCGTCGGCATGGTCGCCGTGTCGTTCCATCTCGGCAATGGGCTGCGCACGTTCCTGCTCACGTGGGGTGGCGTGGTCGGAGACCACGCGCGCCGCACGATCGCCCGCGCGTGCGCCGTCTTCGGCGTCCTCGTCCTCGTCTTCGCCCTGGCCACGATCTGGGCGTTCATCCGATGAGCGCCGGGCCTCGCTACGTGGTCGTGGGCGGGGGCCTGGCCGGCCTCATGACGACGATCCGGATCGCCGAGCAGGGGTATCCGGTGGATCTCTTCAGCCTGGTCCGGGTGAGCCGCAGCCACTCCGTGTGCGCGCAGGGGGGGATCAACGCGGCGGTGAACACCATGGGCGAGGGCGACTCCCCCTGGATCCACCTGGACGACACCGTGTACGGCGGGGACTTCCTCGCCAACCAGCCCCCCGTCAAGGAGATGACCGAGGCCGCGCCGGCGATCATCAATCTCTACGACCGCATGGGAGTGATGTTCAACCGGACCCCCGAAGGGCTGCTCGACTTCCGCCGCTTCGGCGGGACCAAGGTCCATCGCACGGCCTATGCCGGCGCCACCACCGGGCAGCAGCTCATGTACGCGCTCGACCAGCAGGTCCGGCGCTACGAGGAGCAGGGGCTGGTCACCAAGTACGAGGGATGGGAGTTCCTGCGCGCGGTCGTCGACGGCGGCGGAGTGGCCCGCGGGATCGTTGCGCTGGACCTGGCCTCGATGGAGTTTCGCTCCTTCCGGGGGGATGCGGTCATGATCGCCACCGGGGGACCGGGAGTCGTCTTCGGCCGCAGCACGAACTCGATCCTCAACACGGGCGCGGCGAACTCGAACCTCTATCAGCAGGGCGCGAAGTACGCGAACGGGGAGTTCGTGCAGATCCATCCGACCGCGATCCCCGGGCGCGACAAGCGGCGGCTGATCTCCGAGAGCGTCCGCGGCGAGGGGGGCCGCGTCTGGGTGCCGCGCGACGGCGGGCGCTGGTACTTCCTCGAGGAATGGTATCCGGCCTATGGGAACCTGGTCCCGCGGGACGTCGCCGCCCAGGCGATCTACAAGGTCGTCTACGACATGGGCCTCGGCGTCGACGGGCAGGAAGCCGTGTATCTCGACGTCACCCACAAGGACCCCCAGGAGCTCGACGTCAAGCTGGGCGGCGTGCTCGAGATCTACGAGAAGTTCATGGGCGAGGACCCGCGCGAGGTGCCGATGAAGGTGTTCCCCGCGGTCCACTACTCGATGGGCGGCCTGTGGGTCGACTACGACCTGATGACCTCGATCCCGGGCGTGTTCAGCGGGGGAGAGGCGAACTACGAGTACCACGGCGCCAACCGGTTGGGGGCCAACGCTCTCGTCTCGTGCACGTTCGACGGCATGAAGGGGGGCCCCCGGATGATCGCCTATGTCGGAGGGCTCGAGAGCGTGGCGGCGGACGCCCCGTCCTCCCTATTCGACGAAGCGGTGGCGGAGCAGCGGAGCCGCCTCGAGGGGGTGTACGCGATGACCTCCGGCGCGGAGAACCCCTACGCCCTCCACGAGGAGCTGGGCGACTGGATGACCCGCTACTGTACCGTGATCCGGGAGGAGGAGAAGCTCCGCAAGACCGACGCGAAGATCGGCGAGCTTATGGATCGCTGGAGCGATGTGGCGCTCCCCGACGCGGGGGAGTGGGTCAACCAGTCGGTCGTCTTCACCCGGCAGCTGTGGGACATGCTGGAGCTGGCCCGGGTGATGGTGCGGGGGGCGATCGCGCGGAAGGAGAGCCGCGGAGTCCACCTGCGGCCCGACTATCCGGAGCGCGACGACGACGAATGGCTCAAGACGACGATCGCCGAGTGGACGCCCGACGGCCCGCGGCTGTCGTACGAGTCCGTGGAGGTGTCGCTGGTGCAACCGCGGCCGCGCCAGTACAAGAAGGACATCCGATGAGCCCGCCGGAGAGCCCGAAGACCGACATGGACATCGAGATCCCGGGGCCGGGGGTGGGGGGCCAGCGCGAACGCTCCGAGGGGACCGTGCGGCTGACGGTCAGGCGCCAGGATGCCCCCGGCGGGGAGCCCTACTGGCAGGGGTTCGTGGTGCCCCGCTTCCCGAACATGAACGTGGTCGAATGCCTGATGGAGATCCGCAAGAACCCGATCGACGCCGAGGGGAAGCGGACGACCCCGGTGGCGTGGGCGGCCAACTGCCTGGAGGAGGTGTGCGGGATCTGCACGATGCGGGTGAACGGGAAGGTGCGGCAGTCGTGCGCCGCGCTGATCCAGGACCTCGAGGAGCCGATCCGCCTGGAGCCGATGGAGAAGTTCCCGGTCAAGCGCGACCTCGTGATCGATCGCGACCGCCTGTTCGCCGCCTACCGAAGGGTCAAGGCATGGGTCCCGATCGACGGCACCCACGACCTCGGGCCCGGCCCGCGGATCCCGGAGAGCGAGCGCGAGGAGGGGTACTGGCTGTCGCGCTGCATCTCGTGCGGGGCGTGCGTCGACGCCTGCCCCCAGGTGGTGGTGGAGGCCGACACCCCGTTCGTCGGCGCGGCTCCGATCTCGTGGGCGCGCCTCATGAACATCCACCCGACCGGGGAGATGAACGCCGAGGAGCGCTACGACGCGCTCATGGGCCCCGGCGGGATCTCCGACTGCGGCAAGGCGATGAACTGCGTCGAGGTGTGTCCCAAGTCGATCCCGCTGATGGAGTCGATCGCCTCGATGAACCGCCAGATCACGCGGCACCTGCTGGTGGACTGGCTCAGGGATTGATGCCCGAGCTCAGAGGCGCTCGGGCTCGTCCACCGTCCGCTCGTCCCGCACGTTCCCCGTGTTGAGGGTTCCCGCCGGCTCGAACAGCAGGACATGGACCTCGCCCGCGGCGACCGGCCGGTGCTCGACGCCGCGCGGCACGACGACCATCTGACCCGGCCCCAGCTCGACCGCCCCGTCCCGGAGCTCGATCCGCAGCTGCCCCTCGAGCACGAGGAACAGCTCGTCCTCGTCCACGTGGGCGTGCCATACGAACTCTCCCTCCAGCTTGGCGAGCTTGACGTGCTGGCCGTTGAGCTCGGCGACGACGCGCGGGCTCCAGCGCTCGTCGAAGCGCCCGAGCTTCTCCCGCAGGTCGATCCGCTCCACGCCGGTCAACGGTCGTCGCCCGCGCCGGGTTTCGCGGCCTCGCCCGGCGTCTCGATGAAGGTCGCGATCTCGGCGAGCTCCTTGCGCCCGATGTCCGGGATCGTGGCGTCGGGTGCGGGATGGCCGGCGACCACGAGCAGGAACGGGCGCTCGTTGCGCGGCCGGCCGAGGATGTCGCTCAGGAACCCCATCGGGCTGGGAGTGTGGGTCAGCGTGACGAGCCCCGCGTGGTGGAGGGCGGTCAGCAGGATGCCGGTCGCCAGGCCGACCGACTCGATGGCGTAGTAGTGGGCCAGCTTACGGCCGTCGTCCCCGATCCCGTGGCGCTGGACGAAGACGGCGATCAGCCAGGGAGCGACCTCGAGGAAGGGTTTCTCCTCGTCGGTGCCGAGCGGCTCGAGGGCCGCCAGCCATTCGGGTGGGGCCCGATGTGCGTAGAACTCCCGCTCCTCGGCCTCGGCCGCCGCGCGGATGCGCGCCTTGACCCCGGGCTCGGAAACGGCCACGAAGTGCCAGGGCTGGAGGTTGGCCCCGCTGGGGGCGCTGCCCGCCGCGCGCAGGCACTCCTCGATCACCTCGCGCGGCACGGGGAGGGACGAGAAGTCACGCACCGTGCGGCGGCGCGACACTTCGGCCCGGAAGTCCGCCGCGCGCCGCAGCATCTCTCCGGGCGCGCGCTCCCGATGCGCGCCGAGGGGGACCCGGGGCTCCGGCGTCACCGCAGGTAGTCGGACGGGATCGGGACGCCCTCCCGCTCGCTGTCCCACGTCGCGTGGGTGATCCACCACCGGTCGCCGTCGTGGAACAGGTGGATGCCGTTGATCCCGCGCCCCGTGGAGCCATCGCCCGCGGTCCACTCGTAGGTGCTCCAGACATGGGCGATGGCACCGAAGCGCCGAGTGTCGCGATGGATCTCCCGCTCGACGAAGCCGGTCTCCACCAGCCAGCGGTCGGAGCGGTTCACGAACTCCTGCTTGGGAATGGTGCGCGCGGCCGGGCGGCCGTCCTGGTTCACCTCGACGATCGTGAAGAAGATCGGCTCCAGGTAGAGGGTCGCGTCACGGCCCCAGTCGCGCGGCTGCCCGGCCGGGCCGGAGATCACGTCGTAGAAGGCGTCGACGATGCCGTCGATCGTCTCGACGTCGGCCGGCAGGGGGGCGACGTCCGGAACGGCCACGGACGGGGCCTCCTGGCCCGCGGCGGGGAGAGCTGCGATGAGCAGCGCCAGCGGAGCGGCTGCGATTCGGATCGACATCGGAAGGGGTCTCCGTGTCCGGCGGGTTCGACCCCGCTCCCGCAGCCGGAGCGCGTGGAGCGGTTAGCGTCGGGTGGGGCGAGATGGTACTGTATCGCCCGCTCGCCCGCGGCGCTCGCGGTCGGGTCGCGAGCCGCCGTATCCCGGGTCGAGAGCTTGGCATTGTGAAACTTTTCACATACATTCGCCGCCCATGCTGACCGAGTATCTGCCCGTCCTCTTCCTGCTCTTCCTGGGCCTGGCGGTCGGGGCCGTCATGCTCGCCCTCTCGGGGTGGCTGGGGCCGCGGACGCGGCGGGCGACGATCCACGATTCACCCTACGAGTGTGGCATCGTGCCGACCGGGGACGCACGTCAGCGGTTCGACGTCAAGTTCTACCTGGTCGCGATGCTCTTCATCCTGTTCGACGTCGAGATCGTGTTCCTGTTCCCGGGGGCCGTCCTGTTCCACACCCTGGGAGGCTTGGAGCTGCTGGGACTCGTCCTGTTCCTTGCGATCCTCGTGGTCGGCCTCGTCTACGAGTGGCGGAAGGGAGCCCTGGAATGGGACTGAAGGATGCCCTCGTCCATCCGGACGCGCCTCACGTGGAGGAGCCCGATCCTTCGCGGAGCGTGTTCACGACGGCGCTCGACAAGATGGTGCGCTGGGCCCGGGCGGGATCGCTCTGGCCGCTCCCGTTCGGCACCGCGTGCTGCGCGATCGAGTTCATGTCGGTGGTCTCCTCGCACTACGACCTGGCGCGGTTCGGCGCCGAGGTCGTGCGGTTCAGCCCGCGCCAGTCGGACATGATGATCGTGGCCGGCACCGTGGTCGACAAGCAGGCCCCGATCCTCAAGCTGATCTACGAACAGATGTGCGAGCCGAAGTGGGTCATCTCGATGGGAGTGTGCGCCTCGTCGGGCGGCTTCTACCGGGCGTATCACGTGATGCAGGGGATCGACGAGATCGTGCCCGTCGACGTCTACGTCGCCGGCTGCCCGCCGACGCCGGAGGGCCTCATCTACGCGATCATCAAGCTGCAGGAGAAGATCGAGCGGGGGGAGCCGTCCCGCTACCAGGATATCGCCGCCGAGCGTCGGGCCGCCGACCCTGCGAAGCACGAGCTGGTCGGGACCTAGATCGTGGCCGGGCCCGTGGCCGAGAACCTGCGCCGGCGCTTCGGGGACGACCTGCAGCGCGTCATCGACGAGCGCGGGGAGCTGACCGTGTGGGTGGACCGCTCGCGCGTCCACGAGGTCCTGGAGCACTGCAAGCGGGATCCGGAGCTCGCGTTCTCGTTCTGCATGGACGTCACGGCGGTCGACTACCTTCCGCTGGGGGTCACGCCGCGTTTCGCGGTGGTCTATCACCTCTACTCGCTCGCGACCGGCCACCGGATCCGTATCAAGACCGGAGTCCCGGAGGACGATCCGGTGGTCGACACGGCCGTCGACGTGTGGAAGTCGACGGACTGGTTCGAGCGCGAGGTGTACGACATGTTCGGCATCCGCTTCGAGGGTCATCCGAACATGAAGCGGATCCTGTGCCACCAGGACTTCCAGGGCCATGCCCTGCGGAAGGACTACCCCGCCGATCTGCGCTGGAAGCTGATGCGGCCGGACGATCTCGTGGACGAGATCTCCGCGGACGAGATGAAGCGCATCCGCGCCCGTGTGACCCGCCCGATCTCGGAATAGGGGAGCGATGGTCTTCAAGGACGCCGCGCTGACGCCGGAGGAGATGCCGAAGACCACCCCGGTGCCCCGGCAGCACGGGAGGATGCCGACGGGAGTCTCCTGGCGGCCGCTGGAGCCCACCACCGACAAGACCGTGCTACCCGGGGGCCGCGCCGTCCATCTCGACCGCTTTCCGGTGGAGGAGGAGGCCCTGGAGACGGACCCTCTGGTCGAGGACCTGATGGTCTTGAACATCGGCCCCAGCCATCCCGCCATGCACGGTACGTTCCGGATCAAGCTCTGGCTCGACGGCGAGACGATCGTCAAGGCGATCCCCGAGATCGGATACCTCCACCGATGCTTCGAGAAGATGAGCGAGAGCCACCGCTGGCAGGAGGTCTTCCCCTACACGGACCGGCTCAACTACATGAGCCCGTTCCTCAACAACGTCGGCTACGCGATGGCGGTCGAGAAGCTGCTCGGGATCGAGATCCCCCCGCGCGCGCAACGGATCCGGGTGATCCTCGGCGAGCTGTCGCGGATCATGGACCACTTCGTGTGCGTGGGGACCAACCTCGTCGACCTCGGGGCGCTGACGAACTTCTGGTACTTCTTCCGCGGCCGTGAAGAGATCTACTCGCTGCTCGAGCACGTCTCGGGCGCCCGCATGATGGTCGCCTATGGCCGGATCGGCGGGCTCATGCGCGACGTCCATGACGGCTTCGAGGACGAGGTCCGCGCCCTGCTCGTGTCCCTGCCGCGCTACATCGACGACGTCGACAAGCTGATCACGAACAACCGGATCTTCATCGACCGGGCCCGGGGCGTGCACGCGATCGGTCCGGAGGAGGCGGTGGACTGGGGCTGGACGGGTCCCTGCCTGCGCGCCGCCGGCGTCCCGTACGACGTGCGCAAGGCGCATCCCTACTACGGCTACGACCAGTTCGACTGGCAGGTCCCGGTGGGCACCACGGGAGACGTGTACGACCGCTACCTGGTGCGGATGGAGGAGATGCGGCAGAGCCTGTCGATCGTCGAGCAGGCGCTCGACGATCTGCCCGCCGGGCCCGTCAACGTGGACGACTGGGGCATCTCGCCCCCGCCCAAGGACCGGGTCTACAACACGATCGAGGGCATGGTCGCCCACTTCAAGCTGACGTTCGAGGGGATCCAGGCGCCGGTGGGCGAGGTGTACTCGTACACCGAGGGAGGGAACGGCGAGCTCGGGTTCTACATCGTCTCGGACGGCGGTGGGACGCCGTACCGCATTCACTGCCGCGCCCCCTGCTTCGCGATCTACCAGAACATCGGTCCCACGCTCGAGGGATGCATGCTCTCGGACATCGTGGCGATCCTCGGCTCGCTCAACGTCATCGCCGGGGAGCTCGACCGCTGATGGCGGCCTTCACGCTGCCCGACGCCGCGGTATCGGAGATCGACCGCACGATCGCGCGCTACCCCGAGCGGCAGGCGGCGATGCTGCCCGTCCTGTGGGTGGTGCAGCGGGAGAAGGGCTGGATCTCGGCCGACGCGATGGCGTGGGTCGCCGACCGGCTCGGGTGCTCGGCCGCCACGGTCCAGTCGGTGGTGACGTTCTACACGATGTTCGACGATCGGCCGGTCGGGAAATGGAAGCTCCAGGTGTGCCGCACCCTGTCGTGCGAGCTGATGGGCGCCCGGGCGGTGATCGACCGTATCCGTGAACGACTCGGGATCGAAGCCGGGGAGACGACCGAGGACGGGAGGTTTACGCTGCAGGAGGTGGAATGCCTGGCGTCGTGCGGGACCGGCCCGATGCTGCAGTGCAACTTCCGGTTCTACGAGAACCTGACGCCGGAGCGGATGGACGCCCTACTGGACGACCTCGCGGCGCGGGAGCCGGTCCCGGACGAGGTCGAGCCCGTGATCTACGAGCGCCCGGACCTCGAGGCGTACCGGGCCATGTTCCCGGCCTCGATGACGCGCGAGCGGACCGGCGGGGCGGAGGTCGAGGCCCAGTGAGCGCGCCGAAGATCCTCATGCGCCGCGGTCTCGATCACCCCGGCGAGAGCCACCGGCTGGAGACCTACGAGCGGGCGGGTGGCTACCAGGCGGTGAGGAAGGCGCTCGACATGAGCCCGGAGGCGGTCCTCGACGAGGTGAAGAAGTCGGGACTCCGGGGACGCGGGGGAGCGGGGTTCCCGACCGGCACGAAGTGGTCGTTCATCCCGCGCGACTCCGACAAGCCGCGCTACCTGATCTGCAACTCGGACGAGTCGGAGCCCGGGACGTTCAAGGACCGCTGGCTGCTCGAGAACGATCCCCATCTCGTGCTCGAGGGGATGATGATCGCCGCGCTCGCGGTCGACAGTCGGCTCATGTTCAACTACTTCCGCGGCGAGTTCACGTTCCCGCTCGAGCGCTGGCGGCGGGCGGTCGACGAGGCGTACGCAAAGGGGTACCTGGGAAAGGGGGTCTTCGGCTCCGACCGCGACCTCGACGTCGTGACCCACTACGGGGCCGGGGCCTACATCGCGGGCGAGGAGACCGGGATGATCGAGTCGCTCGAAGGGAAGAAGGCGCATCCCCGCAACAAGCCCCCGTTCCCGGCCGTCGAGGGGCTGTTCCGCTCCCCGACCCTGATCAACAATACCGAGACGCTGGCCGCCGTCCCCTGGATCATCGAGAACGGCGGAGACGCCTATGCCCAGTACGGCACCGAGAAGTCGCGCGGGACCAAGCTGTGGTCGTGCTCGGGGCCGATCGGTCGGCCCGGGGTGTACGAGCTCGAGATGGGCCACGACCTGATGGAGTTCCTGGAGGGCGATCTCGGCGGGCTGCTGGAGGGCGTGACGCTCAAGGGGATCATCCCCGGCGGCTCGTCGGTCCCCGTGCTCACCCCCGAGGAGTGCCGGGGCGCGAAGCTGGACTACGAGGGCCTGCGCGAGCGCGGCAGCCTGGTCGGCTCGGGCGGCTTCATCGTGATCGGCGACAACGTCTCGGCGGCCGACTGCCTGCTCAACCTGGCCCACTTCTACGCGCACGAGTCGTGCGGGCAGTGCACTCCCTGCCGCGAAGGGTGCGGCTGGATCGAGCAGCTGGTCGACAGGATCCTGACGGGGCGGGGCACCCAGGCGGACATCGAGCGCATCCTGCGGCTGTCGGATCAGATGGTCGGGAAGACGATCTGCGCCCTGGCCGACGCCCTGGCGTGGCCGGCGGTGGCGTTCATCAAGAAGTACCCCGAGGACTTCGCCGCCCTGTGCGCGGAGCCCGTCGACCGCGAGGCGCTGCGGGCCGCCGTGGGACGCCATGACCACATCCTTCCGCGGGCGTCATGAGACGGAACGTCGGGACCGAGAAGGACACGGCGTACGGAGGCGGCCGGCGCACGCCCGGCGATCTGGCGTCGATTTTGCCGCCGGGGATCCCGCTGTCGGCCGAGCGGGAGCCGGAGGAGGTCCCGTCCGAGCGCGGGAAGGAGCCGCGCACGATCGAGCCGGGGCTGGCGCCCACCCCCGCGCAGGAGGTGGACGCGGGCGAGCTCCTCACGGTCACGATCGAGGGGGTCGAGGTCCGGGTCCCCAAGGGCGCCACGATCTTCCAGGCGGCCGAGAAGGCCGGCTACACGCCGCCCCACTTCTGCTTCCACCGCGACCTCTCGATCCCGGCCAACTGCCGGATGTGCCTGTGCGAGGTCAAGGACCAGGGCAAGCTCCAGACGTCGTGCTCGGTGGCCGCGGCCGACGGGATGGTCGTGTCGTTCGACTCCCCGCGGGTGAAGGAAGCCGTTCAGGGCGTGCTCGAGTTCGAGTTCAAGAACCACCCCCTCGACTGCCCCGTCTGCGACCAGGTGGGAGAGTGCTATCTCCAGAAGTACTACCTCGAGGTCGGGAAGTACGAGCCGGCGCCGATCGAGCGGGTCCACAAGGACAAGGTCAAGGACCTGGGCCCGATCACCCTCGACGCCGAGCGGTGCGTGCTCTGCACGCGTTGCGTGCGCTTCGGGGAGGAGATCTCCGGGACGGCCGACTTCGTGATCGCGCACCGCTCGGACCATTCGGAGATCATGACGTTCGACGACCGCCCGATCGACACGGCCTACGCGCTCAACTACACCGACATCTGCCCGGTGGGCGCGCTGACGTCGAACGACTTCCGGTTCCGCAAGCGGGTCTACTATCTGCGCTCGGCCAAGTCCGTGTGCCCGGAATGCTCGACAGGCTGCAACATCTACGCGGAGCAATCGGAGGACGAGCTCTACCGCTACCGTCCGCGTCACAACGACGACGTCAACGACTCCTGGATGTGCGACCCCGGCCGCCTGTCGTACGATCGGCAGGCGGACGTGAGCGACCGGCTGGCCGAGCCGCTGGCCCGCGAGCAGGGCGCGCTGGCTCCGGTGTCGTGGGACGAGGCGATCGGGCGCGCCGCCGTGCGACTCGAGGAGCTGTCCGGTGGGGTGGCCGCGATCGCGCACCCGCGCATGCCGAACGAGGACCTCTGGGAGCTCGCCCGGCTGATCCGGACGGTGGGCGGTGGCGCGATCGATTTCCGCGCCGACGACTCCTGGAAGGGCGTCGACGAGCTGATCGACGGGATCCTGATCCGTCGCGACCCGAACCCCAACACGCGCGGGGCGATGGCGGTCCTGGGGCTCGACGGAGAGTCGCGGGTGCCGCAGATCCTCGCCGCCGCGGCCGCGGGAGAGACGCGCGGGCTGATCGTCTGCGGCTGGTCCGCCGAGGAGCTGGGCGAGCGCGGGGCGAAGGCGATCGCGGCGGCGGAGTGGATCCTGTTCGTGGGGCCGCGCCGGAACTCGCTCGCCGATCAGGCCGACCTGGTCCTGCCGGACTGCGTCCACGTCGAGCGGCACGGGACGTTCACGAACCATGCGGGACGGGTGCAGCGATTCTGGCCGAGCGTCCCGCCCCACGAGTCGAGCCGGCCCGCGTGGAGCGCGCTCGCGGCGATCACGGCCGCGCTCTCCGGCGAGCCCGCGCCGGGCACCGCCGAGGCGTCGTTCCGCTCCCTGGCCGGCGCGGTCGGGTCGTTCGCGGGCCTCTCCTACCCGCAGCTCGGAGACCAGGGGGCCTGGGTGGCGGGCCGGGAGAACGGCGGGATGCCTCCCGTGGGGGCGGACCCGAAGCCGGGCCTCCGCGCCCCCAAGATCCTCTGATGCCGAGGAGAGTCATCTAGTGGACTGGACAGGAGTTGGCATCTCGTTCCTCAAGGCGTTTCTAGTCTTCTTCGGGGTCGTCAACGCGGTCCCCGTCCTCGTCTGGGCGGAGCGGCGCGGGAGCGCCTTCATCCAGCACCGGCTGGGGCCCAACCGGGTCAACATCGGCGGCTTCACGCTGTTGGGCCTGGTCCAGCCGCTGGCCGACGTGGTCAAGTTCATCTGGAAAGAGGACTACATCCCGTCCCACGCCAACCGGGCCTTCTACATCCTGGCTCCGGTGTTGCTGCTCGTGCCGGCGGCGATGACGTTCGCCGTCGTTCCGTTCGCGGACGTGCTGGTCGTGGGCGGTCGCGAGATCCAGATGCAGGTCGCCCACCTGGACATCGGGATCCTCTACGTCTTCGCGCTCGCCTCGCTGTCGGTGTACGGGATCGTGCTCGCGGGGTGGTCGTCGAACAACAAGTACTCGCTGCTCGGCGGGATCCGCGCGAGCGCGCAGATGATCAGCTACGAGCTCGCGCTCGGCCTGTCGGTGGTGGGGATCTTGATGATCTACCGCTCGGTGGGGCTCGACCAGATCGTCCACGGCCAGGGAGAGCTCCTGTTCGGGGCGCTGCCGAAGTGGGGCGTCGTGACCCAGCCGCTGGCCTTCGTGCTGTTCCTGGCGGCCGTGTTCGCCGAGTCCAACCGGCTCCCCTTCGACCTTCCGGAGGCCGAGAACGAGCTGGTGGTCGGCTACCACACCGAATACTCGTCGATGAAGTTCGCGCTCTTCTTCATGGCCGAGTACATGGCCATGGTCACCGGCGCAATGCTGATCGTGACGCTCTTCTTCGGCGGCTGGCAGATCCCCTGGGTCTCGAGCGAGGCCCTGCGCGGGCTCGTGGGGCCCGTCCCCGCGGCGCTCCTGCAGATCGGCTCGTTCTCGCTCAAGCTGCTGTTCTTCCTGTGGCTCTTCATCTGGGTGCGGTGGACGCTCCCGCGATTCCGCTACGACCAGCTCATGCAGCTGGGCTGGAAGGTGATCCTCCCGCTGGCGCTGGCGAACGTGTTCGTGACCGGCCTGGTCCTGTATCTCATCTGAGGATGTGACTCTAATGCCCATCGATCCCAAGGACGTCAAGATCCTCCGGGCCGAGGACATCATCCGGCAGCGGGCGGACACCGAAACGTGGTGGAAGCGACTCTACCTGCCCGCCATCGTCATGGGACTGGGGGTCACGATCCGCAACATGATCAAGAACCTGCTCAATCCCGGGGGGTTGCCGACGATCCTCTATCCGGAGGAGCGGCGGGACTACGGCGACCGATTCCGCGGCCGGCACTACCTGAAGAAGCGCCCCAGCGGGGAGCCCCGCTGCGTGGCGTGCATGATGTGCGCCACCGCCTGCCCGGCGGACTGCATCTACATCGTGGGGGGCGAGCATCCCGACCCGGCGATCGAGAAGTACCCCGTGCGATTCGACATCGACGGGCTGCGCTGCATCATGTGCGGCTATTGCGTCGACGCCTGTCCGGAGGACGCGATCGCGATGACGAAGGAGTACGAGTGGGCGGGCTACGACCGTGAGGACTTCATCTGGGACAAGGAGTACCTGCTGAACTGGCGGGACGAGAAGATCGTCGAGGACGGGTACCAGCCGTACGAGGGAGAGATCGACAAGTCCCGCATGTCACGGGGCACCCTGTGAGCGGGATCGCCATCGCGTTCTGGGTGCTGGCCACGATCGCGGTGGTCAGCAGCCTGCTGGTGATCCTCGGCCGCAATCCGGTGGCTTCGGTCCTCTTCCTGGTCGTCTCGTTCTTCTGCCTGGCCGGCCTGTTCGTCACCCTGCACGCCCACTTCCTGGCGGCCATCCAGGTGCTGGTCTACGCAGGCGCTATCATGGTCCTGTTCCTGTTCGTCCTCATGCTGCTCAACCTCGGTACGCCCCAGTGGTTCGACTTCGCCGGGACGCCGACGAAGGTCGTGGCGCTGGTCCTGGGAGTCGGCTTCGTGGGAGCGTTGGTCGGCGCGGGCGTGGGTGACTTCACGCCATCCGCCCGCGGTCCCGCCGCGGGGATCCCGCCGGACGTCCTCGGATCCACCGAGGCGATCGGCACCGCGCTCTACTCGAGCTTCTTCCTGCCCTTCCTCGCGACCGCGCTGATCCTGCTGGTGGCGATGGTCGGGGCCGTCGTGCTCGCGCGGAGGGAGCGGTGAGCGAGATCGGCGTCGGGCACTACCTGACGTTGAGCGCGATCCTGTTCGCGATCGGAGCCGTGGGCGTCCTGACCCGAAAGAACGCGATCATCGTCTTCATGGCCATCGAGATCATGCTGAACGCGGCGAACCTCGCGTTCGTGACCTTCGCCACCTCCATCGGCGACCTGGCGGGCATGGTCATGGTCCTGATCGTGATCGCGGTCGCGGCCGCCGAGGCGGCGGTGGGTTTGGCCATCATCGTGGCGATGTTCCGCCATCGTGAGACCGTGAACGTCGGGTCCTTCAGCACAATGCGAGGCTGAGGATGGCCGCCTGGATCTGGCTCGTCCCGGCGCTCCCGCTGGCCGGCGTCCTGATCAACGGCCTGCTCGGCCGCAGGGCCGGGAAGGGGCTGGTCGCGATCGTCGGGCCGGGCACTGTCGGCGCCGCGTTCGCGGTCACCGTGGCCCTCTACCTCGAGCTCCTCGGGCGGGACCCGGGATCGCGGGTCCTGACCCAGACCCTCTACACTTGGCTCGAGGCGGGGGATTTCACTGCCCGGGCGGCCTTCCTCGTCGACCCGCTCTCTGTCACGCTGATGCTGGTCGTGACGGGCGTGGGCTTCCTCATCCATGTGTACAGCATCGGCTACATGCACAACGAGGACGCGCGCGGGTTCGCGCGCTACTTCACCTATCTCAACCTGTTCACCTTCGCCATGCTGCTGCTGGTCATGGCCGACAACTTCCTGCTCCTGTTCGTCGGCTGGGAGGGTGTGGGCCTCTGCAGCTACCTGCTAATCGGTTTCTGGTTCAAGGACAAGGCCAACGCCAGCGCGGGAAAGAAGGCGTTCATCGTCAACCGCGTGGGCGACTTCGGCTTCCTGCTGGGCATCTTCCTGATCTTCGACACGTTCGGATCGGTGGCGTTCGCCGACGTCCTCCCGGCCGCGGAGAGCGTGCTCGCGCTGGGCGGTCCGCTCGCCTTCTGGATCTGCCTGTTCCTGTTCGTGGGAGCGGTCGGCAAGAGCGCGCAGATCCCGCTCTACGTGTGGCTGCCGGACGCCATGGCGGGGCCCACGCCGGTCTCCGCGCTGATCCACGCGGCGACGATGGTGACCGCCGGGATCTACATGGTGGCGCGGGCCCACGCCCTGTACGAGATGGCGCCCGCGGTGCTCGCCGTGGTGGCCGGGATCGGAGCCGCCACGGCGCTGTACGCGGCCACGATCGGGCTCGTCCAGACCGACATCAAGAAGGTCCTCGCGTACTCCACCATCAGCCAGCTCGGCTACATGTTCCTCGCCGTCGGGGTGGCGGCGTTCACGGCCGGGATCTTCCACCTCGTGACCCACGCCTTCTTCAAGGCGCTCCTGTTCCTGGGGGCGGGCAGCGTCATCCATTCCCTCCACGGCGAGCAGGACATGACCCGGATGGGCGGCCTCAAGCGGTGGATGCCGGTGACCTACTGGACGATGCTGGCCGCCACGCTGGCGATCGCCGGGATTCCGCCGTTCGCCGGGTTCTTCTCGAAGGACGAGATCCTGTGGAAGGTCTGGGACGCCGGCCATCCCCTCCTCTGGGCGATCGGCCTGGCGACCGCGGGCCTGACGGCCCTGTACATGTTCCGGCTCTTCTTCCTGACCTTCCACGGCGAGTTCCGTGGCACGCCGGAGCAGCAATCCCACCTGCACGAGTCGCCGCCCAGCATGACGATCCCGCTGGTGGCCCTCGGCGTGCTGTCGGTGATCGGGGGATGGATCGGGATCCCGCCCGCGATCGGGCACGTCCTGGGCGACGTGCCGAACGCGCTGGAATCGTGGCTCGGCCCCGTTTTCGAGGGCGCTCACGCGGGCGAGCCGCACCACGCGGTGCCGCCCGCCGAGTACGCCCTCATGGCGGCCTCGGTGGCGGTCGCCGTCATCGGGATCCTGGCCGCCCGGCACCTCTGGCTCACGCGACCTGGGCTGCCCGAGCGGATCGCCCTTCGGTTCCAGCCGATCTACGCGCTGCTCCGCAACAAGTACTTCGTGGACGAGCTCTACGACGCGGTGATCGTGCGGCCTTACGATGCGCTCTCCCGCTTCGCCTGGCGGGTCGTGGACGACGGGTTGATCGACGGCCTGCTGGTGGGGGGCACGGCCCGGGTGGTGAAATGGCAGAGCGCGATCTCGAGCCGGGCGGAGTCGGGCTACGTCTCGACCTACGTGATCGTGTTCTTCGGCGGCGCCGTGGCGATCCTCGTCTACTACCTCTTCGGATGACGCGATGACCGGCTACCTGACCGCGATCCTGTTCTTTCCGATCCTCGGGATCGTGCTGCTGGCCGGGATCCCCGGCTCGAACCGCACGGCGATCCGTCAGGCCACGCTCGCCGTCTCGATCCTGCATTTCCTGATCGCGCTGCCGCTGTGGTGGGCCTACCGGCCCGGCGGCGCCGAATATCAGCTCGTCGACCGCGTTCCGTGGATCGAGGTCCTGGGGGTCGAGTACCACCTCGGCGTGGATGGGGTGAGCGTGCTGCTCGCTCTCCTCACCGTGCTGCTGACCCCGCTCGCCGTGCTCGCGTCCTGGCGCTACATCGATCGCCACGTCAAGGAGTTCCACATCCTGCTGCTGCTCCTGACGACCGGCATGCTGGGCGTCTTCTTCGCGCTCGACCTGTTCGTCTTCTACGTGTTCTGGGAGCTCATGCTGGTGCCGATGTACTTCATCATCGGCGTGTGGGGCGGGGAGCAGCGGATCTACGCGGCGGTCAAGTTCTTCCTCTACACCTTCATCGGCGGGCTGCTCATGCTCGTCGGCATCCTCGCGCTCTACTTCTACCACGAGCAGGCCACCGGCGTCTACACGACATCGCTGGCCGACCTGCTCGCTCTGGACGTGCCCGGCTCGCTCCAGCTCGCGCTGTTCGTGGCGTTCGCGTTGGCGTTCGCGATCAAGGTGCCGATGTTCCCGTTCCACACCTGGCTGCCCGACGCCCACGTCCAGGCCCCCGTCGCGGGGAGCGTCATCCTGGCCGGGGTCCTGCTGAAGATGGGGACCTACGGGTTCTACCGCTTCGCGATGCCGCTCTTCCCCGACGCCGCGGTCGCGGCGCTGCCGTGGATCGCGGGGCTCGCCGTGGTCGGGATCATCTACGGGGCGATGGTGGCCCTCGTCCAGCCCAACCTGAAGAAGCTGGTCGCCTATTCGTCGGTCAGCCACCTGGGGTTCGTGATGCTCGGCCTGTTCGCGCTCAACGCGACCGGCGTCCAGGGCTCCGTCATCCAGATGATCAACCACGGCATCTCGACGGGCGCCCTGTTCTTCATCTGCGGGATGCTCTACGAGCGGCGCCATACCTACGAGATCGAGGAGTTCGGGGGCCTGGCCTCGGTCATGCCGTGGTTCGCGGTCGTGTTCATGGTCGTGACCCTCTCGTCGATCGGATTGCCCGGGCTGAACGGGTTCGTGGGCGAGTTCCTGATCCTGGTCGGGATGTTCCAGACGCACCCCTGGATGACCGGGATCGCGACCATCGGCGTGATCCTGGCGGCGTACTACATGCTCCGCATGTTCCAACGCGTGATGTTCGGCGGCGTCGACCGCGAGGAGAACCGCGGCCTGCCCGACCTCTCGGGCCGGGAGCTCGCCGTGCTCGTTCCGCTCGTCGCCCTGATCGTGTGGATCGGGGTCTATCCGGCGCCCTTCCTGCACCGCACCGAGCCCTCCGTCGAGCGCTTCGTCGAGCGCGTCGTCGGGCCGGCGTCGGTGGCTTCCACGCAGGCCGTCCCGATCGAGGCGGAGCCGGCGGAAGGAGCCCCATGAGTCCGGAGATCCAGCAGCTCATCGAGGCGTACGGAGCCGTCCGTCCCGCGCTGTTCCCGGTGCTGCCGGCTGCGATCCTGACCGTGTTCGGGATCGTGGCTCTCCTGGCCGACCTGTTCGAGCTGGGTCATACCCGCGGTGCCGCGGAGGACGTGGCCGGACCGGAGATCATGGCGCCCTACCTGGCGATGATCGGCACCGTGCTGGCGCTGGGCGCCGTGGTGTGGCAGTGGCTCGAGCTGGCGGACGCGGGAGGCTCGTACTTCAACGGCATGATCGCGCTGGACGGCTTCGGGGTGTTCCTGTCCGGGGTCGTGCTCGTCGCCACGCTGCTGACGCTCCTGTTGACGGTGGGATACTGCCGGCGCAACGACATGCAGCTGGCGGAGTACTACCACCTCATCCTCATGACCGCGGTCGGGATGCTGATCATGGTCCAGGCCACGAGCCTGGTGACGATCTTCGTCGGCCTGGAGCTCATGTCGGTCGGTGTCTACGTGCTGACGGGGTTCCGCCGCACGCGGCTGAGATCGGTCGAGGGCGCGCTCAAGTACTTCGTCCTGGGGGCCTTCTCGACTGGATTCTTCCTCTATGGCGTCGCGCTCGTCTACGGCTCGACCGGGACGATGGACCTGGCCGGGATCCGGGACGTCGTGTCGCTGCCGCCCGCGGGCCCGGTGCTGCTCGCCGGCGTGGGCCTCCTGATCGTCGGGTTCGGCTTCAAGGTGGCCCTGGTGCCGTTCCACATGTGGTCCCCGGACGTCTACCAGGGGGCCCCCGCGCCCGTGACGGGGTTCATGGCCACCGGGGTCAAGGCGGCCGGGTTCGCCGCGTTCGTCCGTGTCTTCATGAGCACCTTCGACGGCCTCGCGGACCAGTGGGTCCCCACGCTCTGGGTCCTCGCGGTCCTGACGATGTTCGTCGGCAACCTGGCGGCGATCCGCCAGGACGACATCAAGCGCATGCTCGCCTACTCATCGATCGCGCACGCGGGGTATCTGCTGGTCGCGATGGTCGCCCACAGCGATCTCGGCACCACCGCGTTGCTCTATTACCTTGCCGCCTACACGCTGATGACCGTGGGCGCCTTCGGGGTCGTGATCGCGCTGGGGGAGAAGGGGACGGAGAAAACGTCGATCGAGCGCGATTACGCGGGGATCGCGTGGCGGCACCCGCTCCTGGCGGCGGCCATGGCGCTGTTCATGTTCAGCCTGACCGGCATCCCGCCCACCGCCGGCTTCTTCGGAAAGTTCTCGATCCTGTCGGCGGCCGTGAGCGCCGGGCACGCTCCGCTCGCCGTCCTGCTCGTGGTGGCCTCGGTCATCTCGGCCTATTACTACCTGAAGGTCGTGGTCGCCATGTACATGTGGACGTCCGACCGGCCGCCGATCCGGGCGCGCGTGGGGGCGATGGCCACGATCGCGCTGCTGATCGCGGTCGTGGGCGTCCTCGCCCTGGGGATCTTCCCGGGTGAATGGGTGGAGCTGGCGCGGGCGGCGGTCCTGTGAAGCGCGGCCACGCCATCCTTCCGGTGCTCACGCTGATCGCTCTCGGTGCCGCCGTGACCGGGTGTTCCGGGGAGCCGGAGACGGCTACCTCGGCCGGCGCGGTCGAGCTGGCACGCTTCCCGCTCGACGGCGAGGTCCCGCCGGATCGCGCGGCGGTATTCGATCCCAACGTCTCGCAGGACGGGAACGGGAGTCTTCGGGTCACGACGGCCGAGGGGGGCCTCCTCCGGCTCTACCAGCTGGACGACCTGGGGATCGTGCGGGGACAGATCGCGCTCACCGGGTTCCTGCGAAGCCGGGGCCTCGGGGGACTCGCCATGCTGGAGCTGCGCTGCCAGCCCGCCGAGGGGGACGCGGCCTTCGTCCGGGGTGTCCAACGCGCCGTCTCCGAGGACAGCGACTGGAGGGCGCAAGACATCCGCTTCAGCGACCCCGCGCTGTGCCGGGACCCGGTGTCGATCCAGATCAACCTGTCGATCCAGGGGTCGGGGACGGTGTGGGTCGACCACCTCCGGTTGTGGAGCGTTCCCGCGGATTGATCGTTGCGCCCCGGCCCGCGTCACTTCATCTTTGCCGGTCGGGGTCGCCACTATCGGGAGAGAAACGATGCGACCCTCCACCTCCCGCTCGCGAAACGGTTTCATGGACGAGACAGTCTTCAGCCATTCCTCCAGCGCGACTGTTCGCCCGTGACATCGGAGACCGTCGAGACCCCCAGCCAGGCGGATCGATTCCAGGCGCTCTGCGAGCTGAGCCAGGAGATGGCGCTCGTCGAGGACGAATGGTCGATCTATCGGGTCGTCCTCGAGGTGGCGCGGAAGGTCCTCGACTTCTTCAATTGCGCCGTCCTATTAGTCGACGAGCAGAGCGAGGAGCTCGTGATCGTCGACGAGCAAGGATATCCGTCCGGCACGCGGGGGATGCGGATCTCCCTGAAGGGGGAGCGGGGGATCTCCCGCTGGGTCGCGGCCCATGGGGAGTCGCTGTACGTGCCCGACGTGCGCGAGGACGAGCGCTATGTCCCCGGGGTGGCCCAGGCCCGGAGCGAGCTGGCGGTCCCCATCAAGATCCGGGACCGCGTGCTCGGGGTGCTGAACGTCGAGAGCGACAAGGCCGACGCCTTCAACCCGGAGGAGGCCCTGCTGCTGCAAGCCCTCGCCAGCCAGCTCGCGGTGGCGCTCGAGCTCAACCGCGCGCGCGCCGAGCTCGACCGACTGAC
>DATKCO010000020.1:0-2301 GCA_035513155.1 Gemmatimonadota bacterium
TCGAACATGTGCGTGAACCCCACGATGTCGGTGAACAGGATCGTGACGTCGGAGTAGTACTTGGCCTCGACCTTCCCGTTGGCGCGCAGCTCGTCGGCGATCTGGCGCGGGAGGATGTTGAGCAGGAGCTCCTCGCTCCGCGCCCGCTGCCGCTCCATCTCCCGCGTCCGCTCGGCGAGCTCGTCGGCCATCTGGTTGAAGCTGACCGCTACGTCGGCCAGCTCGTCGTCGCCCTGGGT
This sequence comes from Gemmatimonadota bacterium, assembly GCA_035513155.1. Lineage (GTDB taxonomy): Bacteria > Gemmatimonadota > Gemmatimonadetes > JACCXV01 > JAHWKZ01 > JAICNR01. The sequence goes on from DATKCO010000020.1 coordinate 240, forward strand.
CTCGATGCGGTGGTCCATCTCGCCCGCGCCGATCTTGCGGGCCCCCGACTTGAGGCCCTCGATGGACAGAAACACGTCGCGCAGGATGATGAACGCCAGCGCGCCGCCGAAGACGGCCGAGAGCAGGAAGGTGATGGTGCCGATGCGGGTGACCGTACGGTCGGTCTCCAAGAAGACCTCGCTGGCGTGGACCAGCCGGTCCTTCTCCCGCTGGACCGCGGCCGGGAGCCGGTCGAGCAGCAGGGACTGGGCCAGCGGCTCGGCGTTGACCGAGGCGACGATCGCCGCCGAGGCGTCGATGCCCTGGTTGGCGTAGAAGGTCTTCCACCAGCCCGCCAGCTCCTCGGCCTGGGCGCGCAGGGTGGCGACCGAGTCGCTGAGGCCAGGCTCGCTGATCCGCTCCAGCTCGGCGAGCTGGACGGGGATCGTGTCGACGGCATGGCCGAACTGCCGCAACTCCTGGTCGGACGGGGTGGCCGCGCTCTCCGGCCCCAGGATCCCCGACGCCAGCAGGTCGACGAACTTCTTCTGGTCCTCGAGCTGGTTGGCGACCTCGCCGATGATCCGCTGGCGGTCGATCGCGCGCATGAGCTCGCCGAACGCCTGGTCGCGCTCCCGCGATCCCCAGTACGACACGCCGACGTTGAGCGCGCCGAGGACGAGCAGCATCCCGACCACGAGCAGGAGCCGCCCGCGGATCGAGCGCAGGTCCAGGATACCCCTCAGACGGGAGCGGGGCCGATCCATCACTGGAGCGGGTAGCCGGACTCCCCGGGGAGCTTCCCGTTGATCCGCAGGACCTTCATCCCCGGACCGACCTCGTCGGCGGGCAGGAAACCGATGGCTCCCGGCAGGGCGGTGACGAGCTCGCTGGTCATGTCGCTACTGTACACGATCTTGGGCTTCGAGGAGACCTCGGCGCGGAACACCTTGGCGATCCAGTACTGCTGGAACTCCGCCTCGCCCATCCGATAGATCTTCGTCAGCACCGTGTCGCGCTCGCGCGCCACCGGGGCCCGGACGAGCAGCACGATGCGGGAGTTGTCGTCCCAGAACTGCTTCTCGCCGAGGAAGATCTTCCGCAGCTCGAGGAACGACAGGTCGCTGGTCGTCGTGCGGGGGTTCGTCACGATGGCGATCGCCGTGTCCTGCCCGCGCGTCTCGGCCGCGGCGAGGCCGAGGCCGACGACCACGAGCGCGGCTGCCGCCAGCGACCGGGGGGTGCGCGGACCGCGCCTCAATGCGCCCCGAACGTGAACGCGACCTGCGCCCACAGGCTGTTCTCGTCATCCTCACGGCCGAACTGCTCGCGCCGGTATTCCAGCTTGAGCGCGGCCAGGGAGGCGAAGTCGTAGCGCACGCCGATCAGGAACCCCTCATACCCCACGTCGTCCACATCGAAGATCGGATCCTCGGACGGGATCGCGATCCGCTCCACGCGGGCGTACGGCTTGAGCGCGTCGGCGGGCGGTGGAAGACGGTACGCCGCCTGGACATACCACGCGTCGGTGTCGGTCGAGTCGTCGCCGGACTCCGGCTCGTGGCGGATCCGGGCGTACTCGGCGAGGACCTCGGGCCGCTCCCGGGTCAGGGCCACGTGAGCCGAGAAGATCCGCTCGTCGACCTCGAAGGGGGTGCCGGGGAACCCGGGCTCCACCGAGATCTTGTCCACGTAGGCGGCCGCCCCGAACTGGAGCCCGAAGATCTCCGGTGGGCGGGTGTGGACGGTGGCCAGGATCGCGCGATGCTCGTTGGCGTCGCCGGCGTCGCCGCCGCGGGAGATCTCGTCCCCCCGGCCGTTGCCGACGCCCCCGGCGTACCCGATCCCGAGGGGCGCGAGCGGGAACCCCCCCTCGAACAGAACCCCCACGAAATGCACCGGCAGGACCCGGCTGCCGAACCGGATCATCTCCGGACGGGAGACCGAGGTCTGGAGCCACAGGCCGTGATGGAAGGCGGTGTTCCAGTAGCTGACCGGGGTGTGATAGCGCCCTCCCGACAGCTTGAACTGGTCGTTGAAGTCCCACCGCAGGATCAGCCGCTCGATCTCGATCCGGTACTG
>DATKCO010000021.1:0-67926 GCA_035513155.1 Gemmatimonadota bacterium
TCCGCCGCCGGAAACAACACATTGTTCAAAATCAGCCGGTACCCCGGCGAGCGCGGGTATTCCCGGAGATCGGTGGCGGGGTCCCCCACGGCGTGGCGGGGATCCTCCGGATCGTGGCCGCCGAGGAAGGTGAACGACCCCGCGCCATGATCGCCGTGGACGTACTTCGCCAGCCGTCCCCCGGCGCAGGTCGCGAGCACGACCAGGCCCGACTTGAGGACCGCTTCCCGGTAGGAGGTCGTCAGGCCGTACCAGTCGGGGAACCGGAGGACGTGGTCCTGGGTCAGCATCGCGGCCACCGGGTCGACGGTGGCCGAGAACCGCTCGACCGACACGTCGTCGAGCGGCAGCCGCTCCGGCGTGTTCACCCGGTGGCCGTCGATGGTCGAGAACGGCCCCACCTCGGAGCGGTCGATCTCGAAGTCGCGGAAGGCCAGGGTCTCGGAGCCTCCGGGGGCTCCATCCGCCAGCGCCACGTCGAGCGTCTCGCTCGCCGCGCACATGGCGAACAGGAACCCGCCGGCGGCGACGTAGTCGCGGATCGCGCCGGCGACCGCGAACTTGAGCGGGCGCACGCCCTCGAACCCCAGCCGCCCGGCGGTGGCGCGGTCGAGCGCCTCCGCCTCCCGGTACCAGTTCGTCGACTGGACCCCGATCCCGTACTTGCCGTACTGCCCGGTGAAGTCCTCGTGGTGGAGGTGGATCCAGTCGATGTCGGCGAGGCCGGCCACCAGGATCTCCTCGTCCCAGATCCGCCGGTAGGGGATCTCGGCGAACTCCAGCGCGAGCCGAACCGCGTCGTCCCACGGCGCGGCGTAGGGCGGCGCATAGACGCCGATCCGCGGGGCGACCTCCAGCTTCATCGGCACCGTGACTTCCGACGCGAGCGCGGCCTGGAGCGCTCCGGCCGATTCCGCCGGATCCTCGGTCCATACTCCGCGGTCCAGCGCTTCGTCGAGCGCAGGCGGATGGTCGACGAGGAACGAGCCGCCGCGGAAGTTGAGCAGCCAGTCGGCGCGGCCTCCCGCCTGGAGCGCGCGGTAGGTGACCCCGTAGGCGCGGAGTGACTGCGGCTGCCCTTCGTCCATCGGGATCAGGAACCCGGCCGACCGGCCCACCCCGAGGGCGCTGGCGAGCGCCCCCGGTCCGGCCAGCGCCGCCAGTCCGGCGCCCGCCAGCGAGCCGAGGAAGGCGCGCCGCCTCACGGCCCCGCCTCGGCGAGCCACCGGCGCGCGTCGAGCGCGTAGGGGGTCGTTCCGTGCTCCTCGACGATCGTCCGCCAGAGACGGCGCGCCCGCTCCAGATCCCCCGCCGCGTGCGCCCAGCGTCCCGCCGCGAGGAGGAGGGCCGGCGCCTCGCCGGGCGAGGCCTCGCCCGCGGCACGCTCAAGCCCGGCGCTCGCCTCGGCCGCCTCCCCCGACCGGCCGCGCCACTCTCCCACGAGACCCTCGACCAGCGAGCGGGCGATCCCGAGCGAGTCCGCCTCTCCCGTCCGGCCGGCGAGGTCCCCCAGACGATGCCACGCCGCCGCCGGGTCGGCCGGCGCCGCCACGAGCGCGGCGCCGATCGCGGCCACGGTGGCCGGCGGGGTCCCCGAGCGAATGAGGGCCTGCGCGAGCCGCAGGCGCGCCAGGGCCTCGAGGCCGGGCGCGCCGACCTGGCCCTCGCCGATTCCCTCGGCGTAGGCGCTCATCGCGCTGTCGGGCCGGGCCCGGGCGAGGAGGAGGTCCCCGCGGGGGACGGCCAGCCGGACGGGGTCGGCGCCGGCCTCCGCCGCCTCCGCGACGACGCGCGCGATCCGCTCGGGGTCGCCGCTGGCGCGCGCGGCCTCGACCGTCGCCGCGAGCTCCCGTCCGCGTGCGCCCGCGACTCCCGCCCGGCGCGCCGCCTCGAAGCTCGCGGCCGCCGCCGCTTCGTCGCCGAGCGCGTCCTGGACCTCGCCGAGGGCGAGCCGGTCCTCGGGCCCGGCGGCCGGGGGACCCAGCGCGACCAACGCGCTGAGCGCCTCCGCCGCCACCTCGAGCCGGCCCGCCGCCCGGGCCGTGGCCGCGATCCCCCGCACCATCTCCCCCCGCGCCACGGGTCTCAGCCCCGGCTCGTGGGCGGTCGCGAGCGCCTCGGCCCAGCGCCCCTCGGCCGCGTGGACCCGCGCGAGGAGACGGGAGACCGCCTCCGCCACCCCCCCACTCGACACCGAGCGGGCCGCGGCCAGGCGATCGATCGTTCCCGCGGGGACCCCGCGCCCGTCGGCCACCAGGTCCCCGATCCGGGCCGCGGCGGTCAGCGCCTCGTCCCCCCCGCCCGCGAGCGCGAGGAACCACGCCTCGACGGCCCCGTCCCGGTCGTCCGCGCGGGCCAGGAGCTGCCCGCGGACCAGCGCCAGCCGCTGGCGGGGAACCCCCGCGGCCTCCGCCCGGTCGAGGAGCGCGAGCGCCGCCGCCTCCGCCTCGTACGCCTGGAGGACCTGGACGAGCTGCGCGACCGTGACCGCCTCCGTGGCCGCATCGAGGGAGGCTCCGAACCGGGCTGCGACGGTGTCCGGGGGAACGCCCAGCTGCAGGCCCACGGCGCCCCAGTAGCGGAGCGCGTTTGGACCCGCGCGGTCCTGCCGGACGAGCGTGTCCAGGAAGGCGTGGAAGCGGGGCAGGTCGCCCATCCCGGTGGCCGCCGCAGCGAGGGCGGCCAGCGTCGTCATCCCATCGGTGGCGGGGTCCCAGGCCACCCGCTCGCGGTCCCAGGCCTCACCCGCCGGCCCCGGGCTCGCCGGCCCTTCCGGCTCGGGCCTCGGCACCTGCGCGAACGCGGAGGCCCCCCAGAGGAGCGCGGCGCAGCAGACCACCCACCTCACGGACGTCCCTCCGCCGACCGCACTCCCTCGTTCGCCAGCCGCTCCAGGTACCGGCGGGCGGGACCCAGCATCTCCACCGGCAGCGCTCCCGCCCACGCGGCGAGCGCCGCCGCCGGGTCCAGTACCGGGGCCGTCACCCGCTCCTCGAGCGGGTCCGGATCGGCGGGCACGAACGAGCGGGCGGTCTCCGACCTCCGTCGCTCGCTGTTCTCCCGGTCGACCATGCGGCCGAGGTCGGACAGGCGGCGCGCGAGCGTCCGCAGCTCGCTCTCGGTCCGCGCCCCCGCCAGCCCGCGTTCGAGCCGGGACGACGCGCTCTCGATCGCCCGCGCCAGCGCCTCCACCGAGCGGGCGTCCACCCCCTCCTCCTCGAGCGATGGACCCATCCCCCGCAGCTCGTCGGCGGCGCTCCGCTGGGCGGCGGCCGCCTCGGGATTGCCACCCGCGGGCTCCTCCGCTCCCGCCAGCGCGTCGGCCATCGCGGACTGGGCCGCCGCCATCCGCTGGAGCTGATCCGTGAGCGGCCCGGAGTCGGACGCCTGGCCGGCCCCCCCTCCCTCGCCGCCCCCACCCTCGGGCAGGAACAGACCTCGCGCCAGGAGGGCCAGCGCGGTGGCGGCGTCTTCGGCAGCTCCGCGGACGGCGGCGGCTCCCCCGGGTCCGGCCGCCGACCGCTCGGCGGCCTCCTCCGCCCGGCGCGTGAGGTAGACCGCCTGCGCCATCCGCATTCCGAGCTCCATCCCCGCGGGACGGCCCCCGATCGCCTCCACCATCGTCCCCAGCGCCCGCTCGAGCCCCCCCGTCACGACCCGCTGGCGCGCGAGCCGCGCCGCCCGCTCGCCGGGGTCGTCGAGCCGCCCCTCGCGCTCGGCCAGCTCGCGCTGCCGCCCGGCCAGGAAGAGGGACTCCGCCCCCGCCCGGTCGAGCGCCGCCCCGTGGGAACGCGTCTGCCCGCCCCCGGACTCCTCGCCGCGCGTCTGCCCGGCCGCCTCGCTCATCTCGGCGGCCGCGTCCCGCTGCGCCGCGGCCGCCTCCGCGGGGTCGCCGGCCTCGATCTCGCCCGCCACCCGCTCCAGCGCGTCCTCGATTCCCGCCCGGGCGGACTCGGACAACCGCTCGGCCATCTCCCGGGCGGCGTCGGACAGCGCGGCCTGCCGCTCCGCCACCCTGCTCTCCAGCTCCTCGGACCGGGTTCCCGCCGTCTCGTCGGCCAGCGCCGACTGGGCGTCGGCCAGGCTCTCGAGCGAGTCGGCGGCCAGCACCCGCTCGAGCGACCGCTCGATCCGCGCCAGCCGCTCCGCGATCGCCTCGAGGACCGCGGCCCGTGCCTCCGCCGAGTCGGCAGGGTCGGAGGGCCGGCCCCGAGGCGGGTCCAGCTCGGCCGTCGCGACGCCCTCGAGCTGTCGCCGGTATCCCTCCAGCTGCGCCGCGAGGTCGGGATCGAGACCGGGATCGGCCAGCGTCCGGTCGAGGGCCCGGGCCAGCGAGTCGGCGGCCGAGGCGAGGCGGCGGTCCAGCTCCGCCGCCGCCTCCGACGCCTCTGGCCGGCCGGGCGCCTCACGCTCTTCGGAGGCCCGCCGGGCGGCCTCGAGCGCGGAGCGCATCTCCTCCCCCGCCGCCGCCCGCTCCTCCGCCGCGGCCGCCCTCAGCGCGGCCTCGCTCGCGAGCACGACGGAGCGCCAGGGAGTCGCGACGGCCGCGCCGCTCGTGGGCCGCGCGACGACCCGGTAGCGAACCGTCTCGCCCGGCATCCGGCCGGCCGCCAGCGGCACCGGCGCGCTCACGATCGTGTCCCGGGCGCCCCCCACCGCCGCCAGGCGTCCCCCGCGCCCGTCCCCGGTCTCCCAGGACAGGGACGCGAGGCCTTCCGGAGCCCCCGCCCTCGCCTCGAGCCAGATCGCTTCCGCCGCCAGGCGGGCCGGATCGTCGACCGGGCGCAGGATCTCGACGAATGCGGCTCCCGGCACGGCCACCGCGAACGTCGGACCCTCGAGGACCTGCCCACCGCTCCCCCGGGCCAGGAGCCGGGCCGGTCCCGGCGCGAGATCGCTCACCGGGCCGCGGAACGAGCCCCCCGCGACCGCCAGCGGGACCTCGCGGCCGGCCGCGTCGATCACGCTCGCCGCCGCCAGCGGGCCGCTCGCCTCCCCCCGGATCTCGAGCCCCTCCCCCGCAGTCGTCGTGCGCCCGGCGAGGGGCTGCCAGGCCTCGCCGCCCGCACGGGCCTCGGCCCGCACCAGCGCCAGGGGCGGACGCACGGCGAGCGCGTACTCCGGGCTCGCCGCCGTCCCGTAGCGGAGACGGTAGCGCCGCTCGACGACCAGGTCCGGCCACCTCCATGTCCCCTCCCGCGCGGTGCCCAGCGTGTCGGCTTGCCACCCCCGGGAGCCCTCCCGCCACTCGAGCACGAGCGGGCCTTCCGCGACCGGGCCGGTGTAGGCGACCGCTCCGTCCACGTCCGCACCGTATTCGATCTCGATCTCGCCGGGGACCACCCGCCACAAGCCCGCGTCCTCCCGCCAGAGGGTGGTCGGATCGAGCACCGCGCGGACGACGCGGCGCGCGGCGGCCGGCTCGGCGAGACCGGCGAGGAGGGCGAGCGTGGCCAGGACGAGCGCGCTCCTCCGGGCCAGCCCCAGCCGGTGGAGCGCGAGGTCGGAGAGGGCGCGGTCGAGCCGGTCGGCGCCGCGCCGCGCGAGCCACGCCCGCCCGCCGCTGACCCGCGCGCCCGGCAGGCCCCCATCCGCCCGCTCGAGAGACGCGACGACGCGGCCGCGGGCCTGGGGAAAGAGCCGCTCCAGCCGTGCGGCCACCGCGCGCGCTCCCGGAGCGGGTGCGGGCCAGCGCCGCCAGGCCCACGCGAGGCCTCCCCCCGCCAGCAGGGCCGCGGTCGCGTACCCCGCGGCGCGGGCGAGACCGGCGCCCGGCATGAGCGATTCCCACACGAGGACCCCAAACGCGAACGCCGCGCAGATCGCCGCCACCGTCCAGAGCATCCCGAGACGGCGGCGTCGCCTCTCCGCGGCGCCCAGCGTCCGAAGCTCCCGCTCCGGATCCAAACGGGTCGTCATCAGGGTCGGTAGTTCATTCCTACCGCATAGATGTTCTTGGTGTAGAAATCGTTCAGAGTGATCGACTCGTTGCGATAGCGGCCGTAGCGGAGCTCGAGCGAGTAGTCGGGAGTCACGTCCTTGACGAGGCGGAGCAGCAGCACGTTGTTCTCGGTCTCCCCCGTATCGAGCGAGCCGGCCTGCGTGCTCGGGACGGGCTCGTTGAAGTCCCGCAGCTCGACCTGACCGTAGAGCTGGACGAGCATCCCCCACGGGAGGCGCCGCAGCAGCTGCATCCCCAGGTTGTGGCTCACGTAGCTGAAGCCGAACGAGTTCGACTGGTTGAGACGGAAGCTGTACTCCCCCTGCACCGAGACCGGGCCGAGCCAGGTCACGACCGTTCCCAACTCGTGCAGGTGGTCCTCCTGCCGGTCGCGCGTGATGCCGCGGATGATCGCGGTCGGGTCGTCGCCCGCCTCCAGCTTTCCGCGACCCGGATAGCGGATCCGATCGTAGGAGTAATCCCACGTCGCGGTCAGGTCGGTCCCGAACTCCTTGGTGATCGACGCGTACGCCCCGACCAGATGATTGCCGAAGTGGGCGTTGAGGTTCTCGAAGTCGGTGTCCGAGTAGCGCGCCCCGACCTCGATCCGCGCGACCTCGTCCTCACCCACCGGCTGCAGGTTCATCAGCCCGCTCACCGACCCGTTCATGCGGGTGAAGCCGTCCTCGTTGATGAAGAAGAAGCCGTCCATCCAGGCCCGGTTCTTCAACCCCACCGCCGCGCCCATCGCGAACCGGTCCGACAGTCGGCGCTGATAGCCCAGGGTGCCCTCGTTGACGAACTGGCTCGTGACGTCCGGCTCGTTGAAGCCGAAGTGGCGCTTGAGACCCCCCTGGTACGAGAGCGACACCCGCTGCTCCCCGGACGCGCCCCAGCGCAGGTCCCCGCGGTACGCCAAGCGTGCCACCTGGGCACGGACCGGATCGCTGATCCGGTCGGCCACGTTGTCGTCGATCTCGTACGTCAGGCGCACGTCGTGGTGATACGCCCAGGGCGATCGCTCGAGAGTCTGACCGCGCAGGCCCGACGCGAGACAGGCGGTCAGGATGGCCAGCAGGATCAGCCCGCCGTGAGCCGGCCGTACCGACCGGACATAGCCTGGGGTTTCCATCGGATCGTTCCTCCCGCGCATGACGTTAATGATAAAACTCCCTCAGCCGCCCCGCGAACACCTCGGCCTTCCTCGAGTACTCGAGGCGCCGGTCTCGCAGATCGATCAGGCGTCGCTGGAGATCGCGGACCCTCTCGTCCGGGTCGTTGAACACCGCGACCCCCCGGCCCCCGGGGGTGTTGCTCTCCAGGATGGCGTCGAACACGCTCTCGGCCTGGATGCTCTGCTGGTCTCCCCACAGCGCGATGTCGTCCTTCAGGCGCTTGAACTCCTCCTGGTCCCGCTGTTTGCGGTTCAGCGCCTCGATCTGCTCCCGGATCACCGCGATCCGCGCGTCGATCTTGTCGACCGCGTCGCGGGCGATCGCCTCCTTGACCCGCAGCTGGCTGGGGCCGTCGGTCGGATCCAGCACCAGGTCGGGCAGGAACAGGTCGTCCTGCGCCTCTTCGATCTGGGGCACGAGCGCCTCCCGCGCCGCGACGTACTGCCGCAGGGTCTCGGTCAGCCGGTTGAGCTCCCCCGTGTTCCCGGTTGTCTTCGGCAGCCGCTCGATCCGCTGGTTCGTCTCCGCGATCGCCTGGTTGTAGGCGTTGAACAGCTGGGTCTTCAGGTCCCGCATCTGCTCGTACAGGGTGCGCAGATCGCGCGCCACCCGGATCAGCTGGTCGCCCGTCTCGCGGATCCGGTTCGAGACGCTCTCGAACTGGGCGCTGCCGGCCGCCGTGCGGCGCTTGGCCTGGGAAAGGGAGTCGCCGCGGGCCTCGAGCGCCCGCTGGCGCGCCTCCAGGCGCGCGATCTCCGGCTCGCGCTGCGCGACGAGGCGGCGCAGCTCGACGATCCCGGGGCCCTGCGCGGCCGACTCGCCCGCGCCCGCCAGCAGCGCCAGCGCCACGCCCAGGAACAGGAGGCCGTGACGCCTAGCCACCGCTCAGGCCGTACTTCTCGAGCTTGTAGTAGAGCGCGCTCGTCTTGATGCCCAGGAGCTCGGCGGTCTTCGTCTTGACGCCGCCGGCCTTCTCGAGCGCGTCCTCGATCATCGCGCGCTCGATGTGCTCGAGCGCGTTGTCGAGCGTGATCGCCCCCGCCGGCGGCACGCTCAGCGTGGCTACCGAGTTCGCCCGAGGGGTGCGTCGCTCGTCTATGGGGAACAGATGGGCCTCCAGCCGATCGGACTCGCACAGCACGATGGCCCGCTCGATCATGTTCTCGAGCTCGCGGATGTTCCCGGGCCAGTCGTAGCGCATGAGCAGCTCCATCGCCTCGTCGGACACGCCAGCGACGGGCTTGGCCATCTCCGCGCCGATGGCGCCGATGAAGTGAGTGACCAGCGGCAGGATGTCTTCCTTGCGATCGCGCAGGGGAGGCACTTCGATGGGGATGATGTGCAACCGGTAGAACAGGTCCTCGCGGAACGCTCCCCGCTCGACCAGCGGCGTGAGATCCCGGTTCGTCGCGCTGATGATCCGCACGTCGACCGTGATCGTGCGCTCGCCACCGACCCTTTCGATCTCCTTCTCCTGGAGGACCCGCAGCAGCTTGACCTGGGTGGAGAGCGGGATGTCGGAGATCTCGTCCAGGAACAGCGTGCCCCTGTGCGCCAGCTCGAAGCGGCCCTTCCGCTCCCGGATCGCCCCCGTGAAGGCCCCCTTCTCGTGGCCGAACAGCTCGGACTCCAGCAGGCCCTCGGCCAGCGCCGAGCAGTTGACCTTGATGAACGGGGCGTCGCGCCGCGCACTCTCGCGATGGATGGCGCGCGCGATGAGCTCCTTCCCGGTCCCGCTCTCCCCGTAGACATAGACCGCCGAGGTGGCCTCGGCGACCTTGCGGATCGAATCGTAGATGTCGCGCATCGCGCCCGACCGGCCGACGATCTCGCCGAAGTGGTGCTCGACCTCCTCCCGGAGGTACTCCGCCTCCGCCTTGAACGCGTCGCGCTCCCGCTTGAGGTCGCGGGTGGCGAGCGCCTTGTCGACCTTGACCTTGAACTCGCTCGGATCGAACGGCTTCGTGATGAAGTCCACCGCCCCCAGCTTCATGGCGTCGACCGCGATGTCGATCGTGCCGTAGGCGGTGATCAGCATCACCTCCGGATCTCCGGGAACCGGCTCGTCGCGGATCGCCTCCAGCAGCTGGAGGCCGTTCATGCCCTCCATCTTGAAGTCGGTGATGACCAGGTCCAGGGGCTCCTCGCGGCACTTCCGCAGGGCCGCGTCTCCGTCCTGGACGGCCTCCACCTCGTGTCCCGCGCGCTTCAGGACCTGCTCGATCCCCTCCCGCACCGTGGGGTTGTCCTCGACGACCAGGATGCGCGCCTTCCGTGTCGGCTCGCTCATCCGCTGCTCCCCGCCACCGCCGTCTCCGACGGCCGGTAGGCGCTCGCCCCGGCGCTCACGGTCGGCAGCACGATGAAGAACACCGTCTTCTCACCCGGGACGCTCTCCACCCAGATCTCTCCGTCGTTCTCCTCGATGATCGAGCGCACGATCGACAACCCGAGCCCCGCCCCGCTCCCCTTGGTGGTAAAGAACGGATCGAAGATCTGCTTCAGGTGGTCGGGGTGGATCCCCGCGCCGAAGTCCTTCACCACGATCCGCGCCTTGCCCTGCGCCTCCTGCGCGAGGATCTCGACCCGCCCACCGGGCGACGAGGCCTGGACGGCGTTCTTCACCAGGTTGAGCAGCGCCCGCTTCACCTGCTCGACATCCGCGTACACCGCCAGCTCGCGGTCGGCCATCTCGACTTCGACCTCGACCCCGCGCTCGGTCGTGTCGCCGGAGAGCAGGAACAGCACGTCGTCCACCACCTCGCGCAGCATGAACGGCTCGACGATCGCCTGCCGCGGCCGCGCGTAGATCAGGAACTCGTTGATGATCGTCTTCAGATGCTGGACCTCGCGGATGATCTTCTCGAGGTGGGAGCGCCGGCCGTCGGCTTCTTCCAGCTCGTCCCGCAGCAGCCCGGCGAAGATCTCGATGCCCCCGAGGGGGTTTCGGATCTCGTGCGCCACGCCGGCCAGCATCGTCCGCAGGTGCCGGTCCCGCCGCACGATACCCCGGCGCATGTTCTCGAGCGCGTTGCCCAGATAGCCGATCTCGTCCCGCGACTCGACCGCCACCGGCTCTCCGAGGTCGCCGCGCTCCATCCGCTCGGCCGACGAAACCAGCTTCCCCAGGGGATCCGAGAGCGTGCGGGCGAACACGACCCCGACCAGCACGGTCAGCGCCACCGCGATCAGCGTCAGCACGATCGTCGTCCGCCGGAAGTCGTGGAACACCTCGAGGAAGCCCAGCGAGAGATCGACGCCGAGCAGCGCGACGATCGCCTCCTGCGTCTGCGCCTCGTCGACGTAGCCGACCAGCGGCACCATCGCCGACTGGTAGACGTTCCCTTGCTCGTCGCTGAAGGGGTCGGTGATGACCGCCTCGCCGCGGAACGCTCGCTCGATCTCGCGCGCGTAGTTCTCGAGCCCCGGCGACACCGCTCCGACGTCCATGCCGACCGTGTCGGTCGTGGCCAGGATCCGGTACCCCCGGTCGAACACGTACGCCTCGCGCACGCCCAGCCGGCGCTGCATCGCCTGGAGGTGGCCCTCCGCCAGCATCTGGGTCCGCGGCCCCACCTGGTTGACCAGCGCGGTCGCGGTCAGCGGATCGATGACCAGCGCGCCCGCCTCCGCGACCGCCAGCAGCCGGTTCTCGGTCTCTTCGCGGACGTGGGCGGTCGCCACCCGGTACCACACCATCGCGCTGGCGACCACGAGCACGGTCACCAGCAGGATGAACGTGACGATGAGCTTCGTGCGGATCCGGTTTCGACGCTCTGTCATGGGAGCCATCTGCCTGTCCTAAGCTACGTTAGCCCGGATACCCCGTCAAAACACTCGAAGGTCGGGCGAATTCCGGGCCTCAGTGGGTCAGCGCGTAGACGAAGACATTCGCCCCCATCTCCAGCGCCGCCCGGCGAACGACCGGCGGATCGCCGTGCACGGCGGCGTCCTCCCAGCCGTCCCCGAGATCGGTGTTGAAGGAGTAGAAGACGACCAGCCGTCCGTCGTGATACACCCCGTAGCCCCGCGGGGAGCCGCCGGCGTGCTCGTGCACCTTCGGCAGCCCGGTCGGCAGCGGGAAGGCGGCACGGTAGATCGGATGGTCCGCTGGCAGCTCGACGAGCGGCTCCTCGGGGAACACCCGGGCGATCTCGCGTCGCAGCGTGGAGTCGATGCCGAAGTTGTCGTCGGCGTGGAGGAACCCGCCGCCCACGAGATATCCCCGCAGCGACCGCACCTCGGCTTCGGTGAGGCGGATGTCGCCGTGGCCGGTGAGATACAGGAGCGGGTAGCGCCCCAGGGACGGGTCGGTGGCGGACACGACCGCTTCACGGTCGGCGGTCGACAGCTCGAGCTCCTCGCGGACGAAAGCCAGCAGGTTGGGAAGCGAGGTGGGGTTCGCGTACCAGTCGCCCGGCGCGTACCGGAGGCGGGCGATCGTGAGCGGGGAATCCGGCGGCGTCGACGCCCGGCCTCCCAGACCCTGCCCCTCGGCCGGCATGGCGAGGAGGACGACCGCCAGCGCGGCCCCGCCCAGCCGACCGCCGTTCCCGAGTCTCCTCATTCCCCGGTCTCCTGCTGGACGGCCCGGTAGATCGCGTTCCGCTCCCCGGGATAGACGCAGGCCAGCACGTCGGTCAGGCCGCGGGCGGAGAGCTCCTGGCCGGTGCGGTCGCGGCGCAGCTCGCGCAGGGCGTCGCGCCACGGAAGCGCCCGGCCGGCCCGCGTCTCGCCCGTCCCGGCGAGGACGATCACGCACTCCCCCCGCAAACGACCCTCGCGGCCCGCGAGTTCAGCGGCGACCGATCGCGCGGTCCCGGTGACGAATTCCTCGTGGACCTTGGTGAGCTCCCGCGCGAGGGACACCGCCCGCTCCGGCGCCAGCCCGGCGATCGCCGCCAGCGTCGCCGGCACGCGCGTCGGGGCCTCGTACACGACCACGGTCTCCGACCGTTCCAGCGCCTCCGACCACCATGTCTCCCGCCCGCGTCGCGGGGCGAAGCCGAGGAAGGCGAACCGGTCCGTCGGCAGGCCGGACGCCGCGAGCGCGAGAAGCAGGGCGCTCGGTCCCGGCACCGGAACCACCTCGATCCCGGCCTCCCGGGCCGCCACCACGAGCCGGTACCCCGGGTCCTGGATCGCGGGCATGCCGGCCTCGGACACGAGCGCGACGTCCGCGCCCGCCGTGAGGCGCGCGATCAGCCGGGGCGCGACCGCCCCGGCGTTGTGATCGTGGTAGGCGACCAGCTCCGGCGGCTCCATTTCCATCCACCCATAGAGCGCCAGGCAGGTGCGGGTGTCCTCGCACGCCACGATCCCGATCCGTCCGAGGACCTCCCGCGCGCGCGGCGTGAGATCGGCCCGGTTCCCGATCGGGGTGCCCACGAGCCACAGCGACCCGCGCGCCGCTCGACCGGAGTTCATTCGGGCTCGCGGCGGACGTCGGCTCCCAGCGCGCGCAGGCGCCCGTCAATGCTCTCGTAGCCGCGGTCGATCTGGTGGACGTTCTGGATCACCGACTCGCCGCGCGCCGCGAGCGCGGCGATCAGGAGCGCCATCCCGGCCCGGATGTCGGGGCTCGAGATCGGCGCGCCCGCGAGCGCAGCCGGGCCGGTCACCACGACCCGATGCGGGTCGCAGAGGATGAGCCGCGCCCCCATCCGCTGCAGCTGATCGACGAAGAACAGGCGGCTCTCGAACATCTTCTCGTGGATCAGGATCATGCCGCTCGCCTGGGTCGCCACGACGACCATGATCGACGTCAGGTCCGCCGGGAACCCCGGCCAGGGCGCGTCGTCGAGCTTGGGCACGGCGCCGCCCGCGTCATCCACCACCGCCAGCCGCTGGTCGCCGGGGACGTGCACGTCGTCGCCGTCGGTCTCGATCCGCACGCCGAGCCGCTCGAACCCCAGCCGGATCATCGGCAGGTGCTCGACACCCGCTTGCCGGATCGTCAGATCGCCGCCCGTGACCGCGGCCAGCCCGACGAACGACCCGACCTCGATGTGGTCGGGGCCGATCCGGTGGATCGAGGGGCCGAGGGCCTCGACGCCGTCGATCTCGAGCAGGTTCGTGCCGATCCCGCGGATCGACGCGCCCATCCCCACCAGCATGCGGCAGAGCCCCTGGACGTGGGGCTCGGAGGCGGCGTTGGCGACGCGCGTGGTCCCGCGGGCACGCACCGCCGCCATCACCGCGTTCTCGGTCCCCATGACGCTCGCTTCGTCGAGGAAGATGTCGGTCCCCCGCAGGCCGTCCGGCGCGCGGATCACGTACTCCCGCTCCTCGACCGTGATCTCGGCGCCGAGGGCACGGAACGCGAGCAGGTGGGTGTCGACGCGGCGGCGCCCGATCCGGTCGCCTCCCGGAAGAGGCAGTCGGACCCTTCCCCGGCGCGCCAGCAGCGGCCCCGCGAGGAGGAACGACCCGCGGATCCTGCGCGCGGTGTCCAGGTCGGGGGCGGCGGCGCCGGCCGTGCCCACCGTCACCGCGTGGTCCTCCTGCTCGACCGTGCACCCGAGGTCCGCGAGCATCTCCACCATCGTCCGCGTGTCCGCGATATCCGGGACGTTCTCGATCCGCACGGGCTCTTCCGTGAGCAGGGTGGCGGCGAGACACGGAAGCGCCTCGTTCTTGTTCCCGGCCGGCACCATCTCGCCCTGGATCGGCCGGCCCCCGACGACGACGAGCTGCTCCATCACCCCTCCTCCCCGGTGGCCAGGGCCAGAACCCCGCGTGGCAGGCCCGTGAAGTCGTGAAAGACCGTGAGGAACTCGAGCCCGGCTGTCCGCTCGATCAGGCTCGCCGCCTCCCGCTCCTGCGCGCTCCCGATCTCGAGGGCGAGCAGCCCGCCCGCCCGCAGGTGGGCCGGAGCCTCCACGACCAGCCGCGCGATCGCCTCGGTGCCCGCCGGCCCCGCGAACAGCGCTCCCGCCGGCTCCCACTCCACGACCTCCGCCGGCAGCGAGCCGCGCTCGGCCTCGGCCACGTACGGCGGGTTGCTGACGATCGCGTCGAAGCGCGCGCCCGGGCGGAAGCCCGCCAGCCCGTCCCCCGCGAGCCACGCGATCCGGTTCGCTCCCACGCGACCGGCGTTGCCCCGGGCGACCTCGAGCGCGGGACGGCTCGCGTCGCTCGCCACGACGATCCGTACGCCCTCGAGCTCGAGCGCGAGCGCGCAGGCGATCGCGCCCGAGCCGGTTCCCAGATCGAGGATCCGCCACCCCGCCTCCGGGGCCCGGCCGCGCGCCGCTTCCGCTCGCGCCCAGTCCAGCACCTCGGCCACCAGGCGCTCGGTCTCCGGACGGGGAACGAGGACGCGGCGGTCGACCGCGAGCTCGAGCCCGCGGAATCCCGTCACGCCGGTGATGTACTGGACGGGCTCGCCGGCGAGCCGGCGCTTGACCCGGGAGCGATAGGAGTCGACCTCGTCGGAGCTGAGCGGCCGGTCGAAGCGGAGATAGAGATCGAGCCGCCGGCAGTCGAGCACGTCGGCGAGGAGGTGCTCCGCCGAGAGGCGCGGCTCGTTCACCCCGCGCTCCTCGAGGAATCCCGCCGTGGTGCGCAGGATCGACAGCACGGTCCAGTCGTCGCGCACCCCGCGGCGGACCTCAGCCCGTGCGGACCGCGAGGATCGCGTCCTCGTCGTCTTCATCGTCGGCCAGCACCCATTCGATCGTCAGCGGGTGGTCGGGGTCGCCGTTGACGTGCTCCTCGAGCATCTCGACCTGGTCGGAGTCGATCTGGCAGGCGAACAGGCCTCCGGGGCGGAGCCGTCGCCCCGCCGCGTCCGCCAGCCCGCGCAGCAGGTCGTCCCCGCTCGGCTCCCCGAAGAAGGTGTCCATCGGCTCCCACCGCAGGCTCTCCTCGCTGAGATAGATCTCGTCGCCCGGATTGAGGTACGGCGGGACCGCCACGATCATGTCGAATCGGGGCTCCGCGCGCGACCACTCGAGCCAGTCCCCGGCCAGCGGGACGACCCGCTTCTCCACCTTGTGCCGGCGCGCGTTGCGCCGCACCAGCTCCAGCGCCTGGAGCGAGACGTCGACCGCCCACACGCGCCGCGGCGCCAGCGGCCCGAGCGCCAGCGACACCGCGATCGCCCCGCAGCCGGCACCCAGCTCGGCGATCCGCCATCCCCCCTTCGGCCGCGGCCGCGACTCCGCCCACTCCTCGATCTCGTCGCACAACCGCTCGCTCTGGCTGCGCGGCACGAACACCCCGCTCTCCACCTCCATCAGCACGTCGCGGAAGTCGGACACGCCGACGATGTACTGATAGGGCTCGTGGGCCTCGCGCCGGGCCAGGAACTCGCGGAAGCGCACCTCGGCGGCCGCGTCGACGGGCTCCGTCCGGCGCTCGGTCAGCGCGTCGGGATCGTCCAGCGCACCCACGACCGCGCTCATGAGCCACAGGGCGCTGGTGTCGGGGAACTCGACCTCCCGCTCCTCCAACCTCCGCTCGGCCTCGTCGAGAAGCGAGCCGATCGTGATCCCGCCGGCCGTGGGGGCGGACCCGCGGCGGCTCGCGGCCCGAGGGCTCATCCGGCGATCCGCTCCGCCTGCTCTGCCATCGCCAGGGCATCGACCAGCTCGTCGAGATCCCCGCCCAGGACGTCGTCCAGCTGGTGGAGAGTGAGGTTCACGCGGTGATCGGTCACGCGGCTCTGGGGGAAGTTGTAGGTCCGGATCTTCGCGCTCCGGTCGCCGGACCCGACCTGGGCCCGGCGGGTCTCCGCCCGGGCCGCGTCCTGCTCGGCGATCTTGCGATCGAGCAGCCGGCTGCGGAGGACCTTCAGCGCCTTGGCCTTGTTCTTGAGCTGGCTCTTCTCGTCCTGGCACTGGACGACGAGGCCCGTCGGCAGGTGGGTGACGCGCACGGCGGAGTCGGTCGTGTTGACGCTCTGCCCGCCCGGACCCGAGGAGCGGAAGACGTCGATCTTGAGGTCGCTGTCGTCGATCTCGACGTCGACCTCCTCGGCCTCGGGGAGGACCGCCACCGTGGCCGCCGAGGTATGGATCCGACCCTGCGACTCGGTCTCGGGTACCCGCTGCACCCGGTGGACCCCGCTCTCGTGCCGGAGCGTGCCGTACGCCTCCGCCCCGTGCACGATCGCGATCACCTCCCGGACCCCACCCGTGTCGGAGGGGGACAGATCGATCAGCTCCACGCTCCAGCCCCGCCGCTCGGCGTAGCGGGAGTACATGCGGAGCAGATCGCCGGCGAACAGCGCCGCTTCCTCGCCCCCCGTGCCGGCGCGGATCTCCAGGACCGCGTCCTTGTCGTCCAGGGGGTCGCGCGGGACCAGCATCCGCTTGAGCTCCGCTTCGAGCCGCTCGACCTCCGCCTCGAGCTCCGCGATCTCCGCCCGCGCCAGCTCCTTGAGATCCGGATCGTCGGACTCCCTCATCATCTCGCGGTCCTCCGCCAGCCGGCGCCGAGCCGTTTCCCACGCCTGCGCGGTGGCGAGGATCGGCGCCCCCCGGGAGTGCTCCTTCCCCAGGTCGCGCAACCGTTCCGGATCGCGGCTCACCTCCGAGTCGGCCAGCAGCGCCTCGACGTCGGCCATGCGCGCGCGCAGGTCTTCGATGCGGGATTCCAGGTCCATCGTTCCGTTCGGCTCCGAGGGTGTCCACAAACGCGAAGAGCAGGGGCGGCCCAGGGCTCCCTGCTCTCTTCGGTGTCTCGCGGCGCTGTTCGCCGCCGGTGTCCCTACGCCTCGACCGCGCTCTCCTCGCTCTCCTCTTCCGTGTCCGCCCCGGCCTCGTCGACGGCCTCGTCGGCGGTCCCCCCGGACAGCCCGTACTTCGCGCGGAACTTCTCCACCCGGCCGGCGGTGTCGATCAGCTTCTGACGCCCGGTGAAGAATGGATGGCAGCTCGAGCAGATCTCGACGTGGATCTCTTCGACGGTCGAGCGCGTCTCGATCGCGTTTCCACACGCGCACACGATCCGCGCGGCTTTGTATTCGGGATGGATCCCGGGCTTCATCGTCACGCTCCCCTGTATGCAGTCATGATTCTTCAAGACCGATGAATTTACCGGCGGCGGCCCGGGCCGACAAGGGAGCCCGCGACCAGCGCCAGCAGCGAGGCGACCGGCACCCACGGGCCCCAGCGCGTGTAGGGGGTCTCGATCCCGGGCATCGGCAGATCGGCGACCACGATCGCCGGGGCGTACAGCGCGGTGCGCCGCCGATAGCGGCCCAGCGGGTCGACCCAGCCCGAAATTCCGGTGTTGGCGGCCCGCAGAAACGAGACGCGGTTCTCCACCGACCGCAGCGCGAGGTGGCTGGCATGCTGGTAAGGGGCGGCCGTCCGCCCGAACCAGGCGTCGTTCGTGATGTTCAGCAGGAAGTCCGCACCGTTCCGGACGAGGGCCCGGGACGAGGCCGGGAACACCGACTCGTAGCAGATCAGCACGCCGAATCGCCAGCCGTCCACCGACCACGTGGTCCAGCCGGTGCCGGGCTCGAACTGCCCCGTCCAGGAGCTCAGTCGCTCGAAGAATCCGCTCAGCAGCCCGGGGAGGAAGGGCACCCGCTCGGCCACCGGCACCAGCCGGCGCTTCGCGTACCGTCCGGGCAGGATCGAGTCCCCCGCCACGAGGTAGGCGGCATTGTAGACGCGATAGTCTCCGGGGTCGGCGCCGCTCCTCCCGGCGAGCGTGTCGGCGTCATTGGTTCCGGTGAAGATCGGGGCCTCGATCCGCTTCGAGAGATCGGTCACCAGGCTGAAGGCGGCCGGGTCGTAGCGCAGGTATCCCGGGATCGCCGACTCCGGCCAGACGACGAGCTCGGGATCGTGCCGGGCCGCGCGCAGGGTGAGATCACCCAGCCGGCGGTACGTCTCGTCCACGAACGCCGGATCCCACTTCATCTCCTGCGGGACGTTGGGCTGGACCGCGGCCACGCGCAGCGTGGGCCAGGCGTCCACCCGGGCCTCGAGGTCCCGCAGCCGGAGCGCGCCGTACGCGGGGACGAGAGCCGCCAGCAGGACCGCCGCCACGGCCACCGTCGCGAGCCGGGTGCCGGCGGCCGGCCGCGCGAGCCGGTACAGGAGGGCCGAGAGGGCGGTCAGCACGAGGCCGAGGAGCCAGACCCCGCCCAGCTCGGCCCCCTGGATGAGCAGCGGATACGACGCCAGGGCATCGCCCGCGACGGCCCAGGTGAAGCCCAGGTCCCCGAACGAGCGGAGCCACTCCACCGCCGTCCATGCCAGCGGGAACGAGACGACGAGCGGCACCCCGCGCCGCCGCGCGATCGCCACCCCGAGCGCGGTGAGACCCCCGTTGAAGGCCAGGACCAGGACCGACGCCACGTAGGCCGGCACGGCCATGACGCTGAACCCCGTCAGCCCCGCGATCCAGTAGAGGAGCGCGCCGAAGAAGGCGAGCCCGAAGAGATACCCGCCGCCGAACGCCTCCCGGAGCCCGAGCGCGCCGGGACGGTCGAGAAAGGCGAAGAGCGGCCACAGGCCGACCAGCGCCAGCGGGAGCAGGTCGAGCGGCGGGAAGGCGAGCGCGAAGGCGACCCCGGCGGCCGGCGGCCACCACCACCACGCCGCCACGGGCCCGCGGCCCCGCGGGTGGGCCGTCACGCGCCTCCGGCCGGCTCGGGGCCCTCGTCGAGCCGAACCTCGCGCCCCTCGTCGGCGGAGCGTCGCACGGCGTCCAGGATGCGCGCCAGCGTCCGCTGCTCGGCCAGTGGGGGCGCCTTCTCGCTGCCGGCCACGACCCCGGCGAAGAACGCCAGCTCCCGCTCGTACGACTCCATGTAGATGTTACCGATCCGCCGCTGGGCCTGCGGAGTGACGTTGACCAGGTTGCCATGCATGTGCTGGAAGACGCGCAACGGGTTGAGCAGGCCCGAGCCCGCCGTCCCGTACAGCTCCAGGAAGTGATCGTAGTCCTCGTGGTCCACGAGGAAGTGCCATGACACGTCGAGGGCGATCGAGATCCCCCCCGCGCAGGTGAGCGAGATCACCGCCGTGTCCTCCACGTCGATGTCGGGCAGGTGATAGTGGAACGTGGCGCTCACGCGCTCGGGCTGGGGATATCCGCTCAGCCACAGCACGAGGTCGAGCAGCTGGATCCCGAGATCCATGATCACGCCTCCGCCCGACTTCGCCCGGTCGTGCTGCCACGCTCCCGGCTTGACCCGCTCCCGCCGCTTGAGCCAGCCGGCCCGCGCGTGGAACACGTCGCCCAGCGCTCCGTCCTGGATGAAGCGCCGCAGCAGGATCGAGTCGTCGCGATAGCGGTTGTTCATGCCCACGACGAGATGCCGGCCGCTCTTCTCCCGCGCGGCCAGGATGTCGTCCACCTCGGCGGCCGTCAGCCCGAGCGGCTTCTCGCACAGCACGTGCTTGCCGGCCTCCAGGCAGCGGATCACCGCGTCGCGATGCTGATGGCTCGGGAGGCAGACGTCCACGGCCTCGATCTCCTCGATCGCCAGGAACTCGTCCAGGGAGGTGGTCGCGTGCGGGACCCCGGTCCGCTCGCGCAGCGCGCGGAGCTTGGCCGGCTCGTTGTCGCAGATCGCGATCAGCTCTGCCTTGCGGAAGCGGCGGTAGACGGGCAGGTGCGCGGTCTGAGCGACCGCGCCGGCTCCCAACAGGCCGACGCGCACCGGCCGGTCGGGCATCTAGAGCTCGCTTTCGATCCGGGCGATCAGGGAGTCGACCAGCTCCTCTTCGGGGATCGTGTGCTCCTTCTCCCCCTTGAGGTACAGCAGGCCCTTCCGGACTCCGCCGGCGATCCCGATGTCGGCCTCGCGGGACTCGCCGGGGCCGTTCACGGCGCATCCCATGACCGCGATCGTGATGTTCTTGTCGAGGTGGGAGGTCCGCCTCTCGACCTCCGCCGCGAGCTTGTGCACGTCGACCTCCGCGCGGCCGCAAGAGGGACAGGCGATCACGTTGACCCCGCTGGGACGCAGCTCCAGCACCTGCAGCAGCTTCTTGGCGATGCGGGTCTCGATGACCGGGTCGTCGGCGAGGGAGATGCGGATCGTGTCCCCGATGCCGGCGGCCAGCAGGGTGCCGATCCCGGCGCACGACTTGACCGTCCCGGCCTCGACCGGCCCGGCCTCCGTCACGCCGAGGTGGAGCGGGTAGTCGCGCTCGTCCGAGAACCGGCTGTAGGCCTCGATCATGCGGGGGACGTGACTCGACTTGAGCGACACCACGATGTCCCGGAAATCCATCCGCTCGAGGATCTCGCAGTGGCGGATCGCCGACTCGACCATCCCTCGCGCCGTCGGCTCGCCGTCCCGCTCCAGGATGTCCTGCTCCAGCGAGCCGCTGTTGACCCCGATGCGGATCGGGACCCCCCGCTCGCGCGCCTTCTCCACCACCGCCCGCACCCGCTTCTCGCCGCCGATGTTGCCGGGGTTGATGCGCAGCTTGTCCACGCCCGCGTCCAGCGCCAGCAGGGCGATCCGGTAGTTGAAGTGGATGTCGGCGACCAGCGGGATCGAGATCCCGGCCTTGATCTCGGGCAGCGCCTCGGCGCTGGCCTCGTCCGGGACCGTCACCCGCACGATGTCGCAGCCGGCCACCTCCATGTTCCGGATCTGTTTCAGCGTGGCATAGACGTCGGTCGTCTTGGTGGTCGTCATCGACTGGACGGATACGGGGGCGTCTCCGCCGATCGTGACCTTCCCCACCTGGACCGGGCGGGTTTCGCGGCGCTCGAACATGGGACTCCGTGAGCCTTTCGCTACTGGGACCATCGACGGAAAGCCGGACGACGCTTGAAGGTACGCGACCGCGCGCGCCCATCAAGTCGAGCTACAGGACCTCCACCACGAACGCGGCGGCTGGCCAACCGCGGCCGGTCTCCGCCCGCCGGGCGGAGACCGCCTCCCGGACCGTGGCCTCGGACGCGACGTACAGGATGCCGTACCAGCGAGCCGGCTCGGTCCCGCGCCCCATCGGGAGCCGGAGATCGAAGGACCGGTCGTCCGGGTTCCAGCGGATCGCCCACGGAGGGACGACCAGCGCCCGCTCGCTCCCGTCCGCGTACGAGCCCGCTGGCGGCCGGTCCCCGCGGGCGGCCCAGGCGCGGACGAACGGCTCACGCGTGACCACGAGCATCAGCGGCCGGGCCCCCGGCGTCTGGACCTGACCGGAGACCGAGGCCACCCCTCCCGGCAGCACCCGACCCGGGTGGGAGAGCGTGGCCGACGCGGAGACCAGCTCCTGGACCACGTACACGGCGGCCCGGCTTGGATCGATCGCGATCCCCACGCCGATCGCGGTGCGGTGGAGATCCAGGATCGCGGCGCGGTGGCCCGGAGAGTCCATCAGCCAGGCCTGGGCCGTACGGATGTCGAATCGGTCCCACGGATCGTCCAGCTCGAATCCGGGCCCGGCCCGCTCCTGCCAGCGGAACACGTTCTCGAGGACGTGGCCGGTCCCGCCCGCCGCGGCGAGCCGCTCGTACGGCGCCAGGCCCGCGGTGTTGTAGTGGCTGAGGTATCCCTCGGCGGCCATCTCCCGGGCGTGCCCTTGCGCCACCACGGTGGCTAGCGAGTCGAGCGCGACCGGGCCGAGGCCATAGCGGGCGCGATCCGTGTTGACCGCCGCCACCATCTCGATGCGTGCGCGGGCGAAGCGGTCCGGGATCGGGACCGTGGCGTCGCGGGGTGGCTGGGGCGGCGAGGGATACGGGGAGCCGAGGCAGGCCAGGGCCGCGATCGCGGCCAGCGGGACGATCCGCCGCACGACCGTCAGTACAGGCCCCGCACCACCGTGCCGGGGTAGTACGCGGTCAGGATCCGCCGGTAGTCCCACCCCGCGCGGGCGCGCCCCATCGCGCCGACCTGGCACATGCCGACCCCGTGCCCCCAGCCACCCCCGACGAGCGTGAGCCCGGTCAGTCGGGTGCCCACCCGCTCCGGACGGAACAGGAACTGGGTGCTGTAGAGGATGCGCCCGGTCGAGTCGGCCAACAGCCACCGGATCGCGTCCTCGGCCACCACGAAGCGCCCCGTCGTGGTGGTCACGCGGACGGAGAGCGCCCGCCCCTCGGGGGTCACCGCCTCGAGCGAGACGTCCAGCAGCGAGCCCGGGCCGTCGGCGGGCAGCGGAAGCAGGGACGGGAGGTTCCGGCGCACGGTCGCGTCGAGCTCCTCCGCGCTCCAGTCCGCCGTCCAGCGGAAGTATCGCGATCCCTGGCACCAGTAGCCCGCTCCGTCCGGCAGCTCGTCGCTCACCGCGGTCAGGTACGGGGCTGCCGGCCGATCGAAGGTCTCCTCGACCCGGGCCGTGTGGCCGCCGCACGTCGAATGATAAAACGCGTCGATGAGGTACCCGTTGTAGAGGAGGACCTCGCCGCGCGTGATTTGCACCGCCCGGACGGCGAGCGAATCGCCGTCGGCGGGCAGCCCCTGGTAGGCCTGGTCGAGCACGCTGCCGTACACGTCGAACCCCAACGCCGACCGGCTCCCCATCCGCTTGAGCGCGTAGGTTCGCGCCGCGACCGCCTGGGCGAGCTGGGCCTGCCACAGCTCGGGACCGGGACGACCCAGCTCCTTCGGGACGACCCCCTCCAGGTAGGTCTCCAGGGGAACCACGTTGACGCCCGTCAGCGTCCCCTCGGGACGGAGCGAGACCTCGACCGCGCCCGGGTATTCGACGCCGTCGAGGTTCATCGGGGCGCGACCGAGCGAGCTCGCCTGGAGGGGCCCCAGATGCGGCTGGCTCAGCCAGCCGTCGGGCCGGCGAAGGCGGATCGCGGTCTCGAACGGGAGCACGACGACCCGCCACCCCGGCTCGCCGTCCACGACCGCGATCGGACGGCTGGCCCCCGCCTCGCGGATCCACCAGCGGTCCGCGCTCCCGAGAGCGAGCGAGGTGTCGCCCAGCGCGACCCCGACGCGAATGGTGGGCTCGGCCGCGTACGCGGGGGCCGCGGGAGGCTCCACCGGCGGCGGGCGCGAGACCGGCGGGGCGGGCGCGGGACGACAGGCGGCGATGGCCATCCCGGCGAGGAACAAAAAAAAGCGCCCCGCGAGGGGCGCGGCGGACCCGGATGCGGGTCGCGCGGCGTTGACGGCCGTCACTCCAGCGCCCGCTGCACACGGACGCCCAGCTTGCCGTCCGAGACGTCGTCCACGTCGACCTCCATGTCGAACCCCTTGCGGCGGATCTGGGTCGAGGCCTGGACGCGCGCGTAGAGCGCGAGCCCGCGCTCGATCCACTGGTACATGGTGGCGTCGCCCCAGCGGGCGTCGAGACGGGAGCGCAGGTCCTCCAGGACGTCGCCCTCCCGGTCGTTGGTCAGCCCCTGAACTCCGAAATCGCCGTCGAAATCCCGCTGGAATTCGTCATATCGGGAGAGGATCGATACCTGGACGGACGGGCGCAGCAGGCTGCCGGCGGTCGCGGCGCGAGCCTCGGCCCGGGTAGGCCCGGGTTCCGCCTCGGGTCTCCAGTCCAGCAGACTGACCGGATCTTCCTGGGAGAGCCCCGGCGCCGCAAGGGCGATGACCAGCGCGCCACCGAGGCACGCCGCACGGAGGGCCATCAAGCGCATCATTCTTCAGGATATCATACGCCCCCGGCGGATACAAGTTCCGCGCCAGTGGCCGGCCGCCGGGGAGACTCTACGGCGTCGGGTCGGAGGAAACCGCCCGGTAGAGATCGCCCGGCGCCAGGTCCGGGCCCTTCAGCTCGAACGTCACCGCCTCGGCGAGCGGTCCGTGGGAGCGGACGACCATCGCCTTGCCGAGGACCCGGTCCGGCAGCCGGATCCCGTCCCGGATGCGGCCCGGACGGAAGAGCTCCACCACCTGGCCCGCCGCGAGGGCTCCGGCGACCTCGGGCCGCAGGAAGAGCGTGTCGAAGGTCGGATGGATCGCCTTCTCCTCCTGGAACGCCACGACCCTCCCGCCGCCGGGGCCGGCCATCGCGGTCGCGCCGAACCCTCCCCCATTGAGACCGTCCACGACCCGCACGCGGTCTCCGACGAGGATCTCGTGGAAGGCGTCCGTGACCCGGACGCGGGCGACCTCGCCCTTGACGTCCTCCACCCGGGCGACGCCGGTGGGAACCAGCAGGTCCCCCAGCCACTCGCCGGTCTCGGGATCCTCGATCGGCCGGTCGAGCCGGAAGAGCTGGACCCGGTCTCCCGGCGCCAGCGCGCGTCCCTCCACCACACCCGGCACGTAGAGCAGATCGAACACGGTGAGGCTGTGCTCCGCGACGATCTCCCCATCAGCGGTGCCGAGCACGGTCGCGGCGTCGCGCCAGCTCGCGGGGTCGACGATCTCCGCCACCGAGAGGAGGAATTCCGGCTCCAGGAGAGCGGGCAGCGGAACTTCCGCCTGACCGCGCAGCGACTCGATTCCCGGCCCGGCCAGCGTGACCGCGAGGGCCAACGCCGCCCCGAGAGCCGGTCCCGGCATCATCCCTTTCCGTCCCTGCATGTCCGCCTCCTTCATGATCCCCTCAGAAGGGGAGATCGTCGTCGTGGTCCGAATCCCGGAATTCGTAGTCCCCTTCGCCTCCGCCCGCGTCCTGGGACGACCGGTTCGCCGTGCCCGCGTAGCCGCCCGACCCCGACGGCGAGTCCAGCATGATCATCTGGTCGGCGATGACCTCCGTCATGTACCGCTTCTGGCCGCTGGAGGCGTCATCCCACGATCGGGTCTCGATACGGCCCTCGATGTACACCTTGCTCCCCTTCTTCAGGTATTGCTGGCAGATCTCCGCCAGCCGCCGCCAGGCGACGATGTTGTGCCACTCGGTCCGCTCCTCGGTCTGACCGCCGTCCTTGCTCCACGAGCGACTGGTCGCCATGCGAAAGTTCACCACCGGGACCCCACTCGCGGTGTGCCTCAGCTCGGGATCGATCCCCAGGTTTCCGATCAGCATCACCTTGTTCAGGCTTCTGGCCACATTGCCTCCTGATTCATCGTTCCGGGTCCTGCCTCCGCGTCGACTATTCGTCGCCCCGGAAGCGCCGGCCTAGCGTCTGACCGGCGTTCGCTCGATCCATATCTTCCGCCACAGCGCCACCGCGGCGAAGCACACTACAAGAAACGAGCCGCCCTTCGAGACGAACGGCAGGGGCAATCCGGTGATCGGCATCATGCCCACCGTCATCGCGGTATTGATCGCCACGTGGCTGGCGATCAGGGCGACCAGTCCGAACGCCACCGTGCTGGCGAACGCGTCGGGATTCCGTTCGGCGATCTTGACCCCCTCCATGAGGAGCAGCCCGAAGAGGGTGAACGCCACCAGCACGCCGATGAAGCCGAGCTCCTCGCCGAGAACCGAGAAGATGAAGTCGGTGTGCCGCTCGGGCAGGAAGGCGAGCCGCTTCTGGGTCCCCTCGAGGAACCCCTTGCCGAACCAGCCGCCGGAGCCGATCGCGACCTTCGACTGGATCACGTTCCAGCCCGCGCCGCGAGGATCGCTCTCCGGCTGCAGGAACACGAGCAGTCGCTGTTTCTGATAGCCGGCGAGCTGGTTCCAGAGCGGCAGCGCGACGATTCCCATCAGCAGATTGGTCGCGCCGACGTAGACCCACGTGGAGCCAGGGGATCGCAGGACGAAGAGGAGCCCTCCGAGCGTGAGGACGTAGAGCGACCACAGCGGCAGCGAGAACGTGAGCAGAATGCTGACGATCGGCGACAGGAGGAGGAAGACGATCACCGGCGGGGTCCCCGCCCAGAAGCAGAGGGCCGCCAGGAGCAGCACGTACACGAGCGCGGTGCCGAGATCGGGCTGGGCCAGGGTGAGCAGGGCCGGCACGGCCACCAGCGTGGCCGGCACGACGAGATCGGCCAGGCCCCGCGGCGGGGTCTTGCGGCGCGCGGCCCACTGCGCCACAACCAGGATGGTGGCGATCTTGGCGAACTCGGAGGGCTGGAAGCCCACCGAACCCAGGCGGATCCACGACCGCGCCCCGGCGATCGCGGGGAACGCCAGCACGAGGACCAGCAACACCAGGGCGATCACGTAGGAGGGGCGGGCGATCTTCTCGATCAGGCGGAGCGGGACGAGGCCGATCAGGCCGTAGACGACCAGCGCGACGAACAGCCAGATGAGCTGGAACTGCCAGTACTGCGCGTTGTCCCCGGTGGCCGTCTGCCCGGCGCTGTACAGGAGCGCGATGCCACCCAGCGCCAGCGTGCCGGCCAGCGCCAGGAGGTACCAGTTCTGTTCGGTGGAGACGCGCCGCAACTTCAGTCCGTGGAGGGCGTGGACTCGCTGAGTGCGATGGGCGGCGGGGGCGGCGACTCGCGCGGCGTGATGCCGTTGCGGCCGTCGAGATACGTCTGGATCAGGTCGATCGCGATCGGGCTCTGCGCGGAGCCACTGCGGCCCTCCTCGACCACGATCGCCACGACGATCTGCGGATCTTCCATCGGCCCGACGGCGACGAACCAGCCGTGCGGCTCGCCGGCGTCGTGCTCGGTGGTGCCGGACTTCCCGCCGATCGTGTACCGCATCGGCACGTAGTGGGCCCGCTGGAAGGCGGTCCCGCGCCAGTCGTTGACGACCCCGGTGAGCGAGGCCAGGAGGATCGCGAACTGGTCGCGCGCGAGCGGCATCGTGGCCTCGAGCACAGGCGGCTCGTCGGTCTGCCGGAGCCGCGGCCGCAGGAGCTCGCCGCCGTTGACGACCGCGGCCACGAACTGAGCCATCTTGAGCGGGGTCACCGCGATCTCGCCCTGGCCGATCGAGAGGTTGAGCACGACGCCGGATCCCCACCGTCCCTCGCCGTACCGCTCGTCGTACCACCCGGTCGAGGTGGGGTACAACCCCGCCACCTCGTTCGGCAGGTCGATCCCCGTCTTCTGGTCGAACTGCCACGCGCGTCCGAAGCGCGTGATCTCCTCCAGACCGAGCCTCAGGCCGAGCTGATAGAAGTACGTATCGCACGAGGTGATGATCGCGTCCTGCAGGGCGGCCCACCCGTGGACCGCGTGGCAGCCGAACCACCGGCTGCCGAACTGGTAGCCGCCGCGGCAGGGCACGTCTTCGTACTCCTCGGGGTCGACGACGCCCAGCATCATCGCCATCGCCGCCGTGGCCAGCTTGAAGACCGAGCCGGGGGCGTACCGCGCCTGGACCGAACGGTTGAGCAGCGGCATGGCCGGGTCGTCCACGAGCCCGCGCCAATCGGCGCTCGACAGGCGCCCGCTGAACACGTTCGGATCGTAGGAGGGGCTGGAGAACAGCAGGAGCACGTCGCCGGTCCGGGGGTCGAGCGCGACCACCGCGCCGCGCCGGTCCGCGGGGAAGAGGTCCGCCGCGCGCCGCTGGAGGTCGAGATCGATCGTCAGGTGCAGGTCGCGGCCGCGCTCCGGTGCCTGGAAGGGCCGATCCGACCACGGGCCGATGCGGCGGCCGAGCGCGTCGACCTCGACGAACTCCGCTCCCTTGCTGCCGCGGAGCTCCCCTTCGTACATGCTCTCCAGCCCGGTCTTGCCGAGGATGTCGCCGGCCGCGTATCCCCCGCCCCCGCGCTCCTCCAGCTCCTGCGCGCTGATCTGCGCCACGTAGCCGGTGAGATGGGCGGTGGCGCGGCCGTGCGGATAGACCCGCCGGGGCTTGGGCTGCAGCAGGAGCCCGGGGATCTCGCTGCGCGTCTCCTCGAGCAGCGAGAGCGTGCGATAGTCCAGGTCGTCGTCGAGCAGGATCGGCTGTCCGGGGGCGAGCGCGTACTGGCGCTCCAGCTCCGCGATCGTGGCCTCGTCGAGACCGAGGATCGGCCGGAGGCGAGCCATGTCGCGAGGCAGGTCGCCATCGGAGGAGGGGAGCAGGCTGGCCGAGTACGCGGGCAGATTCTCGGCGATGATCTCGCCGTCCCGATCGTACATGAAGCCTCGGGGAGCGGCGAGCGGGATGCTGCGGACCTGGTTGCTCGTCGAACGCGCGACGTGCGCGGCGTGGTGGACGACCTGCAGGCGGAAGAACCCCGCGACCAGGACGGCAAGCCCGGCCACGATCGTCACACGCGCCAGCTGGGCGCGACGGTTTCGACTGGGGGGATCGAACGGGGACAGTGCGCGTCGATCGAAAGAAGGCGTCATTCGCCTGGACGACCCTCGAGAGCTTGGCGAGTCACTGTAAGGGGGATGACCAAGGTATCCATCGGCGTCGCGGTCTGCAAGCCGGTCAACGCCGCCCCATGCCCCGGGTCAGCAGGGCGCCCGCCAGGGTCGTATAGAGGGCGCTTCCGGGCGACTCCCAGAAGAAGCGCATCTCGAAGGCCTTCCAGGCGCCTCCCGCCACCACTCCGAGCACCAGCACATCGAGGATCATCTTGCTGACGGCCAGGAGCAGGAGGTCCACGGCCGGAGAGTCGAGGTACAGGCTCTCCCTCAGCTTCCCCACGATGTATCCAATGACGGTCAGACCCAGCGCGTGCACGCCGAAATGGGTCAGCAGGAGGGTGTCCCGGAAGAGGCCGGCGACGAAGCCGAGCGACGCCCCACCCAGGGCCCCGAGGCGGATCGCGCCGTAGACCACGAGCACGAGCACGAAGTCGGGGGCCGAGCCGCCGATCTCCAGCGCACCCTCGAGGAAAAGCGCCCCGGCTCCGCACACGATCGCGAACAGGAGAAAGTGGCCGCGCGACATGTGGGCCGCCGAAGGGACTCCACGTCCGGCGATCGACGCCCGGGTCACGCGCCGGCCGCCGAGTCCCCGGGGGATGTGGTGTCGGCCCCGCCCGTGGCGTCCCGAGCGCCCTGCCCGAACGACTCGCCGGCCATCGGCGGATACGCGAAGCCGGGCCAGAACAGCCGGGGAACGTCGCCCACCGACTCGCCCGGTCCCACGCCCCGCCGCAGGACGAAGGCGGCGCTCACCGAGCCAAGGTCCACGATCGGCCGCACGACATCGATCTTCTGCAGGCCCAGGCGCTGGTCCTCCCGGCTCCGCTCCACCATGCCGACCGGGATACCGCGCGGGAAGGTCCCGCCGTATCCCGAGGTGACGATGCGGTCCCCCGCCTGAGAGCGCGACCTCAGCGGCAGATAGAGCTCGACCTCCCCGTTGGGCGCGGCGCGGACGACCCCGTACTCGAGGTGATCCCCGCCGACCAGCATCGCGCTGGCGCTGAACTCGGGATGCGAGAACAGCATGACCTCGCTCGCCGACCGGCCCACGTCCACGGTCTTGCCCACCAGCCCGTCGATCGTCACGACCGGCTGGTCGACTCTGACCCCGTCCTCCCATCCCGTGTCGATGACGTAGGTCGTGGGCAGGGTGCCGAAGTCGCGATCGATGACCCGCGTGGGCAGGAGGTCGACGGGCTGGTCCTCGCGGAACTCCAGCATGCGGGAAAGATCACGGATCTGGGTCCTCAGGCCACGGGTCGCGCCGAGCTCCAGGCGCGCCGCCTGGAGGTCCCGCCGCAGCCGCGCGTTCTCCTCGCGCAATCCCATGTAGCCTCCCATCACGTCCCGGGCGCCGGCCAGCGGCAGGAGCACGACGTGATTGGCCCCGCGGGCGATCGAGTCCTGGCGGCCCTCCGGCAGCGCGAGCAGCACGAGCGAGGTGACGACCAGCACGATCGTCACTCCCTCGGCCCTCCACGGGGATCGAAACAGCGGCATCTCTCCCCCTCTCGCTACTCAGCGGCCTTGTCAGTGACGGGACAACGTCAGCACGCCGCGGTACTTGTCCGGGTCGTCCAGGATCCTCCCCGTCCCCCGCACCACGCACGTCAGCGGCTCCTCGTCCACGTTGATGGGAAGGCTGGTGTTCTCCCGCAGCAGGGAGTCGAGCCCCTTCAGCAGCGCCCCGCCACCGGTCATCACGATCCCGCGGTCCACGATGTCGCTGGCGAGCTCCGGCGGGGTGCGCTCCAGCGCCTGCCGGACGGCGTCAACCACCGCGGCGATCGGCTCCTGGATCGCCTCCCGCACCTCGGCGGAGCCGACCGTCACGGTCTTGGGGATCCCGGAGACGATGTCCCGACCCTTGACCTCCATGACCTGCTCGCCCCGGTCCGAGGGATAGGCGGACCCGATCGTCATCTTCACCAGTTCCGCGGTCGGCTCGCCGATCAGGATGTTGTAGGTCTTGCGCAGGAATTGGAGGATCGCCTCGTCGAACTCGTCACCGCCCACCCGGATCGAGGTATCGCTCACGATGCCGGAAAGGGCGATGACAGCGATCTCCGTGGTGCCGCCGCCGATGTCGATCACCATGTTCCCGGTCGGCGTCTCGACCGGCAGGCCGACCCCGATCGCGGCGGCCATCGGCTCGGCGACCAGGTACACTTCCTTCGCGCCGGCCGACTCCGCGCTGTCCCGCACGGCGCGCTTCTCGACCTCCGTGATCCCGCTGGGGACCGAGATCAGGACCTTCGGGCGCACCGGCATGAACCGATTCTTCAGTACTCGCTCGAGGAAGTCCCGCAGCATCTTCTCGGTGACCTCGAAGTCCGCGATCACCCCGTCCTTGAGCGGCCGCACCGCCACGATCCCACCCGGGGTCCGGCCCAGCATCTTCTTGGCCTCGAGCCCGACGGCGAGGATCTCGCGCGTGCCCGCGTCGAGCGCCACGACCGAGGGCTCGTTCAGGACGATGCCGCGGCCCTTCACGTAGATGAGCGTGTTGGCGGTCCCGAGATCGACGGCGATCTCGCTCGAGAGGAAGGGGCCGGCGCTGGATCGGAGGAAGCTCAGCACCCTACCTCCCCGTCGATCCGAACCCACCCGCCCCGCGGGCGGTGGCCGGCAGCGTGTCGACCTCGACGAGCCGCAGCCGCGACACCGGCGCCACGACGAGCTGGGCGATGCGGTCGCCGGGCTCGATCCCGACCGGCTCCACCCCGAGGTTGATCAGCAGCACCTTCACCTCTCCGCGGTAGTCCGCGTCGATCGTTCCCGGCGCGTTCAGGACGGTCACGCCACTGCGCGCGGCCAGGCCGGAGCGGGGCCGAATCTGGCCCTCGCAGCTCGACGGAAGCGCGATCGCGAAGCCCGTGCCCACGAGCTTGCGCTCCCCCGGCTCGATCCGATGCGCGTTCGCCGCGCAAAGGTCGAGGCCGGCGGACCCGCGGGTCGCGTAGGCAGGCAGATCGAGGTCGTGCTCCCCCACCCGCAGGAACCGGAGGTCGGCCAGATCGGCGTCGGGTGAGACCATGCCTAGAGAACCCCCGCCACGTCCTCGAGTGGCAGGTCGAACGCCTCCGCCACACCGGGATACGTGACCTTTCCGCGGACGATGTTGAGACCCTTCGCCAGGCCCGGCCTCTGCCGACACGCGGCCTGCCAGCCCTTCGACGCGATGTTCCGCGCGTAGGGGAGCGTCGCGCTGGTGAGCGCGATGGTCGACGTTCGCGGCACCGCGCCGGGCATGTTCGCGACGCAGTAATGGACGACACCATCGACCACGAAGACGGGGTCTTCGTGGGTGGTGGGCCGGCAGGTCTCGATGCACCCGCCCTGGTCGACCGCCACGTCCACGATCACCGCTCCTTCCTTCATCCGCTTCAGGTCCTCGCGCGTGACCAGGTTGGGGGCCTTCGCGCCAGGCAGTAGGACAGCCCCGATCAGGAGGTCGGCGCGAGCGATCATCTCTCGCACCGTGTGCGGATCGCTGAACAGGCAGTCCACGTTCGCCGGCATGACGTCGTCCAGGTAGCGCAGCCGGGGCAACGACACGTCGAGGATCGTCACCCGCGCGCCGAGTCCGGCGGCCATCTTGGCGGCGTTGATCCCCACCACGCCGCCCCCCAGGATTACGACCTCGCCGGGCGGGGTTCCGGGGACCCCACCCAACAGGATCCCCCGACCGCCCATCAGCTTCTCGAGATACTTGGCTCCCTCCTGGACGGCCATCCGGCCCGCCACCTCGCTCATCGGCACCAGCAGGGGCAGCGTGCCGTCGGCCTCCTCCACGGTCTCGTAGGCGATCGCGATCGCCTTCGAGTCGATCATCCCCTGGGTGAGCTCCCGGCTGGCCGCGAAGTGAAAGTACGTGAAGACGATCTGATCCTCGCGGATGCGAGCCACCTCGGCGGGCAGCGGCTCCTTGACCTTGAGGATCATGTCACACTCGGCGAAGATCGGCTCGGGGCCGTCCACCAGTCCGGCGCCTGCGTCCGCGTAGGCCGGGTCCGGATATCCGGACCCGTCGCCAGCCGCGCCTTCGATCCACACCTCATGCCCGTCCCCGACCAGGATCTCGACGCCGGCGGGCCGCAGCGCGACCCGGTTCTCGTTGGTCTTGATCTCCCGCGGCACACCGATTCTCATGCTGTCCTCCGTCGAGGAAGAGGATCGATCAGCGGTTGCTCCGGCCGCCGCGGTCGCGCCCGCCGCCGCCACGCCGCTGGCCGCCGGCCCCCGACCTCTCGGTCTCGCGAGGCTCCGGGGCCACGTACCCCTCGGGCTTCTCCAGCAACGCCTTGCGGCTGAGCTTCACGCGACCCTGGTTGTCGATTCCGATGAGCTTCACCCGCATGATGTCGCCTTCCTGGGCCACGTCCTCGACCTTCTCCACGCGGCGATACTCGAGCTCGGAGATGTGCACGAGACCGTCCCGCCCGGGCAGGATCTCGACGAACGCGCCGAAGGCCGTGATGCTCTTGACCGGGCCCTCGTAGACCCTCCCGATCTCCGGCTCCTCGATGATCGCCTCGATCCGCCGCAGCGCCTCCTCGCCGGCCGCTCCGTCGATCGACGCGATCGTGACCACGCCCTCGTCGTTGATGTCGATCTTGGCGCCGGTATCCTCCTGCAGGCCGCGGATCACCTTGCCGCCGCTGCCGATGATGTCCCGGATCTTCTTCTTGGGGACGGTGATCGACAGGATGCGCGGCGCCCAGCGGCTGAGGGACTTGCGCGGCTCGGCGAGGGCCTCGTCCATCACGTCCAGGATGTGCAGGCGGCCCGCCCGCGCCTCGTTGATGGCCTTCTCTAGCACCTCGAACGGGACGCCCTGGATCTTGATGTCCATCTGGAATCCCGTGATCCCGTCACGGGTGCCCGCCACCTTGAAGTCCATGTCTCCGAGGAAGTCTTCGACGCCCAGGATGTCCGACAGCACGACGATATCGTCCCCCTCCTTTACCAGGCCCATCGCGATGCCCGCGCACGCCTTGCGGAGCGGGACCGACGCGTCCATCAGCGCCAGCGAGCCCGAGCAGACCGAGGCCATGGACGAGGAGCCGTTGGACTCCAGGATGTCCGAGACGACCCGGATGGTGTACGGGAACTCCTCGTGCGGCGGGAGCAGACCCTGCAGCGAGCGCTCGGCCAGGGCCCCGTGCCCGATCTCCCGGCGCCCGGTGAAGAAGCGCCCCACCTCCCCCACCGAGTAGGGGGGAAAGTTGTAATGGAGCATGAACGTCTTGTCCCACTTCGGATCCAGGTCGTCGATCATCTGCTGGTCCTGCTTGGTGCCCAGCGTGACCGTGCCCAGCGACTGGGTGCTGCCGCGCGTGAACAGCGCGGACCCGTGGGTGCGTGGCAGGACGCCGATTTCGATCGTGATCGGGCGGATCTCCTGTGGACCACGACCGTCCGCGCGCTCGCCGTCCTCCACGATCCGCTTGCGCATGACCGACTTCTCGGTCTCCTTGAGCGTGCTCTTGACGATGCCGGCCTTCGCGCCGAACCCGTCCTCCAGCTCGCGCTCGAAGTCCGCGGCGATCTCGTCCCGGATCGAATCCATCGCGCGATTCCGCTCCTGCTTGTCCGCGATCCGCATCGCTTCCCGGACTCGCGGCTCCGCCGCTTCCCGCACGCGCCGCTCGAGAGCTTCGTCCTTCTCCGGGGCCTGCCACTCCATCACCGGCTTGCCGACCTCGCGCTTGAGCTCCTCGATCACGCCGCAGATCTCGGCGACCGCCTTCTGGCCGGCCTCCATCGCGCCCAGGAGCATCGATTCGGACACCTCGTCGCCCGCGCCCTCGACCATCACCGTGGAAGAGCCGGAACCGGCGATCACGAGGTCCAGCGGGCTCTCGTCGAGCTGATCGAACGAAGGGTTGATGACGTACTCGCCGTCCACCATTCCGACCCGGACGCCCGCCACCGGCCCGTCGAACGGTAGGCCGCTGATCGCCAGGGCCGCGCTGCATCCCACGATCCCCAGCACGTCGGGGTCGTAGGTGGCGTCGTAGGAGAGGACGTTGCAGACGAGCTGGGTCTCGTGCATGAAGCCGTCGGGGAACATGGGGCGGCAGGGGCGGTCGATCAGGCGGGCGGAGAGGGTCTCCTTCTCCCCCGGTCGTCCTTCCCGCTTGAAGAATCCCCCGGGGATCTTCCCCGCCGAGTACATCTGCTCCCGGTACTCGACGAACAGCGGGAACCATCCCTTCGAGTAATCCGCCTTGGGGCTCGCGGTCGCGGTGCACAGCACGATCGTCTCGCCGTACTTCACGGTGACGGAGCCGTTGGCCAGCCGCGCCATCTTGCCGGTCTCGATGACGAGCTCTTCGCCACCGACCTGGATCGATTTTCTCGTGATCGTGGACATTCGCCTTCTCTCCCTGAGGTGGGGCCGGCCGGAAGCCGGCACCGTTGCGTAGAATGGAGCGGAACCCTCGGGAGAGGTGGAAGGGCGGGCGACCGGTATTCGTGCGTAAGATATTCGAGGCACGCAGCGCGTGCCGCGGACATCTCACGCCGAAGGAGCCACCCGGATCCACCGGGTTCCCGGAAGGGTCCGTCCGGGGTGAAACCCGCGCCGCGATCCGACGGGAACTCACCGCGCGCCGAGCGCGCGGAGTCCGCTTACCTGCGGAGGCCCAGCTCCTCGAGGATGCGACGGTATTCGTCGACGTCCTTGCGCTTCAGATAGTCCAGCAGACGGCGGCGGCGTCCCACCATCTTCAGCAAGCCGCGCCGACTGTGATGGTCCTTCGCGTGGGTGCGGAAGTGCTCGGTGAGGTCGTTGATGCGCCGCGTGAGCAGGGCGATCTGGACCCGCGCCGAGCCGGTGTCGCCCTCGCTCGTCTGGAACTGCTCGATGACCTGCGTCTTTTCCGTCGTGCCGAGACTCATTGGCGCCTTGTCGTCAGTGGTCCATGAAGGCATGGGCATGAATCCGGATACAGTCGGATAAACTAGCTTCCACAGGCCGGTTAGACCACCCCACCCTCGACCGGCCGGGGGCGGGCCAGGGCCGCGCGCGCCGCCTCGCGATCCCGCTCGAGCTGGGCGACCAGCTGGTCCCGGCCGTCAAACCGGACCACCGGCCGGAGCCGCGCCACGAACTCGACCTGGGGCCGGGCTCCGTAGAGCGACTCCCCGTCCCAGTCGAGCAGGTGAGCCTCCAGACCGCGCCGCTCCTCGCCGAAGGTCGGCCGCCCCCCCAGATTCGCCATCCCGTCGTACAGGGCGCCCTCGAGCTCGACCCGCACCGCGTAGACCCCGTCGGGCGGCAGGCACTTCCGGGCGTCGAGCCGGAGGTTGGCGGTCGGAAAGCCGAGCTCCCGGCCGCGCCCCGCTCCCCGCTCGGCGCGGCCGAGTGCGGCGTAGGGCCGACCCAGTGCCGCCGCGGCCCGCTCGAGCTCGCCACCCTCGACGGCGCGCCGAACGCCGCTGCTCGAGACCGGATCCGGGCCCATCTGCACCGGCCCCACGACGTCGACCGCGAACCCGAGATCCTTCCCCAGCCGCCGCAGCACGTCGACGTCTCCCGCGCGGTCCTTGCCGAACCCGTGGTCGTAGCCGATGACGAGCTCACCCACCCGCAGGCGCCCGACCAGGATCTCCCGGACGAACGCCTCGGGGGACATCTGGCGCACCGCCTCGGTGAACCGCACCACGTGGACGTAGTCGAGCCCGAAGAGCGGCCAGAGCAGCCGTTTCTCGTCGGCGGTCGTCAGCAGGGTGGGCGCGCGATCCGGCGCCACGACCTCGAGCGGATGCGGATCGAACGTGACCAGGACCGCCGCCCGGTCTGCGGCGCGAGCCCGCCGCACGATCTCGGCGAGCACCGCCTGGTGCCCGCGGTGGATGCCGTCGAAGGTCCCCACCGTGATCGTCGTCCGGCGCGAGCCGAGGAGCTGGACCGTCACGCGGCGTCCTCCGCGTCCTCGCCGGCCGGGAACAGCACGCGCCGCGGCTGGAGCCGGACGCCGCCGTCGGGGTCCAGGCTCGCCTCGGCCATCCCCACGAAGCCCCGCGGCCCGTGGACGCGGACCCACCCGGCGCGCACCCCGGCGTCGGCCGAGAGCCGGACCTCCATGCCCTGCGCGAACGCGTGCCGTGCGGCGTCGTCGAGCTCCGCATCCGGGAGGTCCGCCACCGCACGCCAGGCGGGGAGCAGCGCGGCGCGGGTCGCATCCGGATCGGCGATGTCGTCCCACCCCAGGGCGTCCTCGACCCGGAAGGGGCCCGACGCCAGGCGCCGCAGGGACGCGCAGTGGCCCCCCGTTTCGAGCCCCAGGCCGATGTCGCGGGCCAGCGATCGGATGTAGGTCCCCGGCCCGCACCGCACCGTGACCTCGAGCTCCGGCCACTCGTACCGCTCGATCTCGATCGCGTCGATCCGGACCGAGACGGCTTCGAGCGTCACCGCCTCGCCCCGGCGAGCCAGCGCGTAGGCCCGCTCCCCCGCCACGTGCTTGGCGGAGTACGCCGGCGGGACCTGCAGCACGTCGCCCAGCCATGCCGCGCACGCGCGCTCGACCGCGGCGCGGTCGGGTGGCGCCACTCCCGCGACGGCCTCGATGGCTCCCGCCGAGTCGTCCGTGTCGCTGCGCTCGCCCAGCCGCACGGTCGCGCGATAGGTCTTCCCATGGCCGGTGGTGAACGGCGCCAGGCGGGTCGAAGGCCCGACCCCGAGGACGAGGAGCCCGCTGGCGAACGGATCGAGGGTCCCGAAATGCCCCACCCG
This sequence comes from Gemmatimonadota bacterium, assembly GCA_035513155.1. GTDB lineage: Bacteria > Gemmatimonadota > Gemmatimonadetes > JACCXV01 > JAHWKZ01 > JAICNR01. The sequence goes on from DATKCO010000021.1 coordinate 36,945, forward strand.
CCGCGTCCCCAGCGCGCGCCGCGCCCGGTCCACCGCATCGTGGCTCGTCGGGCCGACCGGCTTGTCGATCGCCAGGACGCTCATTCCTCCGCGTCCTCGTCGGGCAGGTCCAGGTCGTCCAGGATCTCCTCGATGCGCGCGGCGCGCTCGAGCGTGCGGTCGAGCTCGAAGTGGAGCTCGGGCAGGTACTTGAGCGTGATTTCCTCACCGACTCGCGCGCGCACGAAGCCGCGCGCCTTGCCGAGGGCCGCCAGCGCGGCCTGCTTCTCCGCTTCCTCTCCCAGGATGCTCACGTAGACGCGCGCGTGCCTCAGGTCGGGGCTCGTGCGCACGTCCATCACCGTGGCGAACCCGACCCGGGGATCCTTCAGATCGCGCATCACGCGCGCGATCTCCTGCTTCAGAAGCTCATCGACACGAATGGTTCGGCGGGAGCGGCGGGACATCTCAGGCGATCAGAGGATGTCGGTCTCGTCGGAGATCACGCGCAGCTCGGGCTCCCGGTCGAGCATCCCGCGGACTCCCTCGAGCGTCCGTTCGACCGATCGCCGTTCGCCCGCCACCGCGGCGACCGCCAGTTCGCAGCGCTGCCACTTGTCCTGATAGCCGGTCTCCGAGACCGCCACGTTGAACGCGCGCGCGATGCGGTCCTTCACGCTCCGCAGGACGAACCGCTTCTCCTTGAGCGACTGCACGTTCTGGATGTGGATGTCGAAGATGGAGTACCCCACGAACGCCATCAGGACCTCGGCGGCTGAAGACGCCTCGGCGCGCCGTCGGGGACGAAAATTCCCGGCTCCTCAAGAGACCGCGGCGGCCGAGGGGCGTCAAAACGGTTCAGATGCAAGGCGCGCAACGAGGGGATTCCGAGGCGCACTGCAAGGTGCGCCGCAGGAAAGCACGAGGAGCGCAACGCAGCAGATGGACCGTTTTCACGCGCCTAGGCGAGAGTCCGCTGGATCTCCTCGATCTTGTACGCCTCGATCACATCCCCCACCTTCACGTCGTTGAACCCCTCGACGTTGATCCCGCACTCGTATCCCTCGCGGACCTCGCGCACGTCGTCCTTGAAGCGCTTCAGCGACCCGATGACGCCCTCGTACACCTCGACCCCGTCGCGCACCACCCGCACCCGCGCGGAGCGCGGGATCGTGCCGTCGGAGACGAAACAGCCCGCGACCGTCCCGATCTTCGGGATCTTGAAGGTCTCCCGGACCTCGGCCGCGCCGAGGACGACCTCCCGCTCTTCGGGCGCCAGCAGACCCTCCATCGCGTTCCGGACGTCGTCCACGACCTCGTAGATCACCCGGTAGACGCGGATGTCCACGCCTTCGCGCTCGGCCGCGGCCCGGGCACGGGCGTCCGGCCGGACGTGGAAGCCGATGATGATCGCCGTCGAGGCGGCCGCCAGCAGGACGTCGTTCTCGGTGATCGCGCCCACACCGCGATGGATGACGTCGACCTTGACCTCTTCGGTCGAGAGCTTGGTGAGCTCGTCGGCCAGGGCCTCGACGGAACCTCCCACGTCGCCCTTCAGGATCACGTTCAGGCGCTCGACCTCGCCGGCCTGGACGTGCGCATAGAGCTCCTCCAGCGTGGTCGGCTCCTTGGTCCGGCGGAAGCCCTGCTCGCGCTGCAGCCGCTGGCGGCGCTGCGCGATGTCGCGGACCTCCCGCTCGTCGGTCAGCACGGCGAAGCTGTCGCCCGCCTCCGGCACGCCACCGAAGCCCAGCGCGCGCACCGGCTGCGACGGCCCCGCCTCCTGGACGTTGTTGCCGCGCTCGTCGAGGAGCGCCCGCACGCGGCCGTCGTGAAGCCCGCAGATGAAGGCGTCGCCGATCTTGACCGTGCCGGCCGTGACCAGGACGGTCGCCACCGGGCCCATGCCCTTGTCGAGCTCGGACTCGATGACCACGCCACGCGCGGCGCGATCCGGGTTCGCCCTGAGATCGAGCATGTCCGCCTGCAGCATCACTTTCTCGAGCAGGTCCTGGACGCCGGTTCCGTCCTTCGCGCTGACCTCCGTGCTGAGGACATCGCCACCGAACTCCTCGATCACGACCTTGTGCTGCATCAGCTCCTGCTTGACGCGATCGGGCCGGGCGTCGGGCAGGTCGATCTTGTTCACCGCGACGACGATCGGAACACCCGCCGCCCGCGCGTGGTCGATCGCCTCCACCGTCTGGGGCATCACGCCGTCGTCGGCCGCCACCACCAGGATCACGATGTCGGTGGCCTGAGCCCCGCGCGCGCGCATGGCCGTGAACGCCTGATGGCCGGGCGTGTCGAGGAACGTCACCGACCGCTCGTCGTCGAGCTCCACCTCGTACGCGCCGATATGCTGGGTGATCCCTCCCGACTCGCCGGCGATCACGTTGGTCTGGCGGATGAAGTCGAGCAACGACGTCTTCCCGTGGTCGACGTGGCCCATCACGGTCACCACCGGCGGGCGGGGAACGAGGTTCTCCTCGGCGACCTCTTCCTCCTCGGGCTCCTCCAGCACGAACGCGTCCTGCCGCTGCGCGGCGAAGCCGAACTCCTCGCAGATCAGGCTGATCGTGTCGAAGTCGAGGCGCTGGTTGACCGTGACCATCAGGCCCAGGTCCATGCAGGTCTGGATGATCTTGGTCGCGGGAACGTCGATGAGATCGGCCAGCTCACCCACCGAGACGAACTCCGTCACCCGGATCAGGTTCTCCGGCTCGGCGATCTCGATCGGCTCTTCGGAATCCTCCCTCCGCACGCGCTTGCGGCGACGGGGAGTCTTCCCCTCCATCTTGGCCAGCGTCTTGCGGATGTTGGCCTCGACCGCGGCCTGGTCGACCTTGCGCCGCCGCCGGCGCCGGCGCTTGCGACTGGCCGGACGTCCGTCCGAGTCGCCTTCGGCTTCGGCCTCAGTCCCGGGGGCGGCACCGGTCTTCTCCGGAGCTGCCGCCGCGACGGTCTCCGCCTCGCTCGCGGCCTTCGCCTTCGCCTTCTCCGCGCGCCGCGCCCGCTTGCCGTCTTCGAGCTTCTTCTTCCTCTCCTCTTCGGCGTGCTTTACGGCTTCCTTCTCCTCGTCGAACTTGCCCCGCACGCGCTCGACGGTCTCCTCGTCGATCGACGACATGTGGTTCTTCACCGCGATGTCCATCTCCCGCAGGAGATTGACCATCGCCTCGCTCGACACGTCGAACTGCCGTGCCACCTCGTATACGCGGATCTTCGCCACTATTTCTGCTCCCCTCCTTGCCGTTCTCTCTCGATCTCCGTCGCGGTCGCCACGATCTGCGACACCCCGGCGGCGATGTTCGGGTCCGTCACCGACAGCACCGCCACGGCGGGCTTTCCGGCGAGATCCCCCAGCTCGTCCTTCGTCCAACCTCGATAGATCGCCACTCCCGAGGAGCGCCAGCGATCGTGGAGCGCCCGACTACGCCGCTCCGCGAGATCATCGGCGATCCACACCGCCCGGGCGCGGCCTTCTCGCACCGCCTCGCGGGTCAACGCGATCCCGATTACCATCCGTCCGGCCTTTCGCGCCAGCCGGAGGAGTCCCGCAACTCGCGGCTTCAGCGGGTCGGAGACCCGCTCAGCTCTCGGCTCGCCGGCCTTCGTCGTCCGCTCCGTCGTCGTCGCCCTCGTCCGCCGGCACCTCCTGCGCGATCACCGGCTTCTCTTCGGCCTCGGCCTGGATCTCCGGATCGTCCCCGGCCTCCTCGTCGTCATCGTCCTCGTCGATCTCGACTTCCTCGGCTACCGGCTCGGCCATCGTGGCGTCGATCTCGGCCGCCGCTTCGATCTCTCCGCTCTCTTCGGCCCCCCCGGCTCCAGCCTCCTCGGATATGACGTACTCGCCGGTCTCCTCGTCCCACTCCTCGTCGACCTCGACGGTGAGCTCGTCGATCATCCGCATCAGCACGTCGACCGTCTCGGCGTCGATGTCGGCCACGGATGCCAGGTCCTCGCGCTCGAGGTTGATGATATCCTCGAAGGTGCCGTACCCGGCGGCCGTCAGCGCCGCCACCGCTTCGGGGGTCACGCCCGGAACCTCGCTCAGCGGGAAATCCTCGCCTCCCGCCCCTGCCTCCGCCACCGCCCGGGCGGCCTCGGTCGGCTCGGGCTTGCGGCCGAAGAGGATCTCCTCCTCCTTCGCCAGATACTCCTGCTTGCTCACCAGGTCGATCTTGTATCCAGTCAGCTTCGAGGCGAGCCGGACGTTCTGGCCCGAGCGCCCGATGGCCAGCGACAGCTGGTCCTCGGCGCAGACCACGGTGGCCCGCTTCTCGGCGGGCCGCTCGGCCGTCTCCTCGGTCTCCGACTCGGGCTCGGCCCCGGACCCGGGCTCGGTCTCGGGCTCGTCGACGGGCTCGGACACACCGGCCTCCGCGACCGGTGTCTCCGCCGCCGCCGCGGCTGCGGCCCGGGACTCCTCGGCCGCCTCTTCCTTCCGCGCCTCGCGCCGCGCACGCGCGGCCTTCGACGCCTCGAGCGCGGCGGCGGTCTCTTCGGGGCTCGCAGGCTGGAACGGAGCCGGCGCGGCGGTCGGGCCCCGGAACCTCGGCTTCGTCTGGGCCTGGAACGGCGAGCCGCGCAGCTCGGAGAACAGGCCGCCGTCGTCCATCCCCTCGCGCTCGTGCAGGATGATCTTGTACACGTCTGCCGGGGAAAGCGACTGCGCGATGAACTGACGCGGGTCGTCCGTCCACGGGACGATGTCGATGCGCTCGCCGCCCAGCTCGCTGACCACCGCCTGGACGCGGCTTCCCTTCAGGCCCACGCACGCTCCCACCGGGTCCACGTGCTGGTCGCGCGACCAAACGGCGATCTTGGAACGGCTGCCGGGCTCGCGCGCGATGGCACGGATCTCGACGATGCCCTGGAAGACCTCCGGCACCTCGAGCGCGAACAGGGCCTTCACGAAATCGGGATGCGTCCGGCTCAGGATGAGCTGGGGGCCCTTCGTCGACTCCTTGATGTCGAGGAGCAAGGCCCGCACGGTCTCGCCCTGGCGCAGGTACTCGCGCCGGACCTGCTCACGGGCCGGCATGATCGCCTCGGTCCGCCGATCGAGGAACACGAGCGCGTTGCCTCGATCCACCTGCTGGACGGTGCCCGAGACGAGCTCGCCCACGCGGTCCTCGTACTCCTCGCGGATGCGGTTCCGCTCCTCTTCCCGGACCTTCTGGATGATCATCTGCTTGGCCGCCTGGATCGCGTTGCGGCCGAACTTGCGGAAATCGAGCGGGATCTCGGCGATCTGACCGGGCTGCGGCTCGCCGTCACCCCAAGGCTCGTTGACGTACGGCAGCGCCTTGGCCTCTTCCACCGTCATCTGCCGGGACGGGTCCTCCAGCTGTTCCTCGTCCTCGACGACTTCCTTCAGCAGATAGATGCTGATTTCGCCGCTCGCCGGATCGACGAGGATGTCGGCGTTCGCTTCCGCGCCGTGATTGCGGCGCACCGCGGCCAGCATGCCGGCCTTGACCAGCTCGATGACCTCGCTCTTGTCGATCGCCTTCTCTCGTGTGAGCTGACCGAAGGCGTCAATGATTTCCATCGCCATAACCGTCGCGACTCCTGTGTCCTATCGTTTCTCTACCATTTCACGTGGAGCCTGGCGCGCGCGATCTCGTCTTCGGCGAACGACCAGCGCTCCTCTCCCTCCCGGACCGAGATCCGGAAGCCCCCCTCTCCATCCTCCACCCGTTCGAGCGTTCCCAGGTACTTCTTCCGCCCCTCGCGCTTCGCATAGAGTCGGACCTCGATCTCGTGCCCGACAAAGCGCTCGTAATGGGCCCGCCGCGTCAGCGGCCGGTCGATCCCGGGGCTGGACACCTCCAGGACGTACCGCTCGGGAACCGCACCCGTGCGCTCGAGCTCGGACTCCAGCAGTCGGGAGATCCGGGCGCACTCGTCGAGGGTGATCCCCTCTACCGTGTCCACGTAGGCACGCACGACCGGCCGGCCGTGCGATCCGGCGACCTCCAGGTCGACCAGCTCGGCGCCCGCCTGCTCGACGATCGGCTCGAGAACGTCGATCAGACGGCTGGGGTCGGGCATCGAACCGCTCCCGCTGCGCTGCTCCGGAGACGGTGGCCATCCGGGGGGACTCTCTCGACTGCCGCGGAAGAAAAAAAGTGGGGCCTGCGCCCCACTTCGAATCGAATATATCCGAAAACCCCGCGGCCGCAAACCCCTTCCGACCCTATTCGGCCTCCCCTCCGTACCCGGCGACCGCCAGCATCCGCCCGCCCCCTCCGCGCTCCCGCCGATAGGAGTGGAGGCGATCGTCGCACGAGGTGCAGAAAGGGGCAGAGGCGACCGCCGCGGCCGGGATGCCGGCGGCCTCGGCCTGGGCCGTCAGGGCCGCCCGCAGATCGACGCTCCAGCGCTCCCCGTCCCGCTGCCGCCAGGCGTCCGGCGTGTGGCCGGCCGCGGTGGCCGCGATCGCCTCCACCACTTCGCGGCCCACCGGATAGCAGCAGGGCCCGATGGCGGGCCCCCACCAGGCGCGGATCCCGCGCCCCTCGACGCCCAGGTCGCGCTCCAGCACCTCGAGGGCGCGCGGGACGATCCCGGCCGCGACGCCACGCCAGCCGGCATGGAGGAGCGCGACCGCCCCGTGGTCCGGCGCCACCAGGAAGGCCGGAACGCAGTCGGCGATCCCCACCGAGAGCAGCACCCCTCGTCGGGAGGTCAGGAATCCGTCGTAGCTCGCGACCCGGACGGTGGCGGGCGCCACGCGGCCGCCGGGCTCGGGGACCCGGGTCGCGTCCGCGCTGAAGAGCCGCGCCCCGTGGACCTGCGAGCCGCCCACGACCAGACGGAAGCCGCGTTCCCCCGCCCACGCCCGCAGCGCGCGGTGAGCGGCCGACACCTCGTGCGCCGGCGTGGCGGTGTGCCGGCCGAAGTCGAGCGGCCGTACCGTCACCGCGGCGGTCAGCCCTGGCGCGACGTCGGCCTCCAGCCGCGGCAGGTCACCATCCACGAACCGCTCCCGGACCTTCGAAGCCGTGGCCGCGCCGGCGCTCACCTCTCTTCCCCTGCCCCCGGCTCCCCCGAAGTCGTCGGAGGAACCGCGGGCTCCGGCATCCGCTCCACGAACAACGACAGGTGCGGGTACGGGATGCTGATCCCGGCGTCGTCCAGCGCCAGCTTGATCTTCTCCCGGTACTCGAACTCGAGCGGCACCTCCTGGTGCGGGTTCTTCAGCCAGAAGCGGAGGGCCATGACGACGGTCGAGTCCGCCAGCTCGGTCACCACCACCTCCGGAGGCGGCCGCTCCCGCACCCGGTCGTCGTCCTTCATGAGGCCGAGGACCACCTCGCGCGCCTGTCGCAGATCTTCCTTGTAGGCGATCCCGAACTCGACCACCAGTCGCAGCGAGGCCTGCATGGTGTGATTGATGATCTTGTTGTTCACGATGTTCTGGTTGGGGATGATGACGACCTGGTTGTCGTTCGTATGGATGCGGGTCGACCGCAGCGTGATCTTCTTCACCTGCCCGAACTCGCTGTCCACCTCCACCCGGTCCCCGACGCGGAACGGCCGGTCCCACAGGATCGTGACCCCGGCGATGAAGTTCGCCAGCGTGTCCTTGGCCGCGAATCCCAGCGCCAGCCCGGCCACGCCGAGCCCGGCCAGCAGGCTCGTCACGTTGAACCCGAGCTGGTCGAGGGCGATGATCGCGCCGAACCCGAGGATCGTGTACTTGGCCCCCGCCTCGATCAGGTGCCGGGCGTCCTCCTCTAGGCGCGAGCGCTCGAACACCGGCCTCAAGGCCGCCATGACCGCGAGGTACACGCCGAAGAACACGGCCAGCACCGCCGCCGCGATCACCAGCTGCAGCGCGAACAGCGCCAGGTCCGCGCGGAACTCCCCGGCGAGCTGCCAGACGTCCTCGAGGGACCGGACCTCGGTCGCCCGCTCGACCGCCTCCCCGAGCTGGCCCAGGGCGGCCGTCGTGTCGGCGGGCGCGGGCTGGCTCCCGTCGCCCGACAGGCCCGGGATCTGCATCAGTCCGCCACCCGGTAGCGCACGATGTGCCACAGCGCCGCCACCCCGTCGCGCCAGGTGATCTTCTTTCCCTCGGAGTAGTCACGACCGTGATACGCGATCGGCGTCTCGTAGACGCGGAACCTGCGGCGCGCGACCTTGGCCGTGAACTCGGGCTCGAAGCCGAAGCGGTCCGAGCGCAGGGTCCCGATCGACTCCAGCACCTCGCGGCGGAAGACCTTGTAGCAGGTCTCCATGTCGGTCAGGTTGAGGTTCGTCAGCATGTTCGACAGCAGGGTCAGCGCCCGGTTCCCGACGTAGTGCCAGAACAGGAGCACGCGCTGCGGCCCGCCCAGGAAGCGGGACCCGTACACGACGTCGGCGACTCCGTCCAGGATCGGCCTGAGGAGGTCGTCGTAGTCTCGCGGGTCGTACTCGAGATCCGCGTCCTGGACGAGCAGGATCTCGCCCCGCGCCTCGGCGAAGCCGCGGCGGAGCGCGGCCCCCTTACCCCGGTTCTCCGGCTGGAACAGGACCCGCAGGTCCACCGGCTCCCCCTGTGAATCGACGACGGCCTCCGACCCGCGGTCGAGAGACTCGAGGTACTCGCGCGATCCGTCCGTCGAAGCGTCGTCCACGATCACGATCTCCTTGTCGTGGGCCGTGGCGGCGACCCGCCTCAAAACCTCGCGGATCGTTTCGGCCTCGTTGTAGACCGGGATCACCACCGACAGGAGTGGCCGATCGGCGCTCATCCGGGGATCCGGGCCGGGCTCAATCGAGCTCGCTCATCCCCGGCTGGGCCACCCTCGGCTCCCCCGCGTCGGATCGGGCGGTCCGCACTCGCTCGAAGATCGGCTTGAGGAGCGGTGGCGTGATGAGGGTGGTCCCCATGACCATGATCAGGATCGCCGAGAAGACGTCGCGGGTCAGTATCCCGCCCAGGAGCCCGAGCTGGGCGAAGATGAGCCCCACCTCACCGCGCGGCACCATCCCGGCGCCGATCGCGAGATGGTTGAACTTGCGCCAGAAGATCGCGTACCCCGAGGCGACCTTGCCGATGACCGCGATGACGAACAGACCGGTCCCGATGATCAGGATCTCGTGATTCGCCGGGACCCGGGGATCGAGGATCGTGATGTCCACGGCCGCCCCGATCGAGACGAAGAAGATGGGCGTGAAGACGTCTGCCACCGGCTTGATCTGCTCGACGATCGTGTCGAACTGGTTGGTCCGGGAGAGGATCAGGCCGGCCGCGAAGGCCCCAACGATCGGGGCCAGCCCGACCAGGTCGGCGAGATAGGCGAGCAGCAGGGCGAAGACCAGGGCGAACGTCACCAGGACGCCGCGGACCCGCATCCGGTTCACGAACTCGAACAGCCAGCGCGCGGTGGTCAGCCCGATCGCCATCGCGGCCGCCAGGAAGCCGACCGCCAGCCCGAGCAGCTGGGCCACGCCGAGGATCGACACCTGGCCGGTGTCCGCCAGCCCCTCGACAACGGCGAGGATCAGGAGCCCCAGGATGTCGTCGATCACCGCGGCACCGATGATGATCCGCGCTTCGGACGTGTTGATCTTCCCGATGTCCGTCAGCACGCGCGCCGTGATCCCGACCGAGGTGGCGGTGAGCGTGGCGCCGACGAAGATCGCGACCAGGCTGGCGCCCCCCTCGTAGAGGTGCCAGAAGAGGTACCCGAAGGTGAACGGGAGCACGACGCCGACCAGCGCCACCGTGAGCGCCGACGATCCCACGCGGAACATCTCGCGCAGGTCCGTCTCCAGCCCGATTTCGAACAGGAGGATCGCCACGCCGACCTCGGCCATGACGTGGATGATGGAGCCATAGGGGTCGGCCGTATCCACCGGCACGATCCCCAGCACCGAGGCCCCGACCACCACCCCCGCCACCAGCTCGCCCAGCACTGCGGGCTGTCCCATCCGCTCGAACAGCTCGCCCGCCAGCTTGGCGGCCAGCAGGATCGCGATGATGATGTAGAAGAAGTGGCCTACTTCGACGAGATGCGCGGATCCTTCCATGGCCTTCCCGGTTCGAGTGTCGGGCCGTCAATCCAGGAACAGGTACGGTCTCCAGCGCTTGTCGGGGATCGCCGAGTAGAAGGTGATCTGGGTATACCGATGAGGCCGCCGCGGAGGTCTCAGCAGCGGCATGCCCGCCTGGTCGGGAGTCCGGCTTCCCTTCCGGTTGTTGCAGCGGATGCAGGCGCACACGAGGTTGGTCCAGCTGTCTCCGCCACTCAGCGAGCGAGGTACGACGTGGTCGGTGGTCATGGGCCCCCGGCGCGTGGCGCAGTACTGACAGCGGTAGCCGTCCCGCTTGAGGACGTTCCTGCGCGTGAGGGCCACGGGCTGCCGCGGAGCGCGGATGTAGACGCTGAGCCGGACCACGGAGGGCAGCGGAACCGCGCACGAGACCGACCGCACCACCCCGTCGTAGCGCTCTACGATCTCGGCCTTCCCCAGGACCACGAGCACCACCGCCCTCTGCGCGTGACACACGGTCAGCGGCTCGTAGTTCTGGTTGAGGACCAGGACCTTCTTCTCCAGCAACGGGCTCACGGTTCGCGCTTCTCCTGCCTGGCTTGGATCTCGTAGTGGTAGTGGAGGGTGTCCACCCAGTCGCCGAACCTCCACGCCTCCAGCCTGACGAGCTCCTCCCACGAAGCGGTGATGGTGACGAGGCCCTGACGATCGCGGTAGACCTGGAGCCGGGGCGATGTCAGAGGGACGTGAAGCTCGTCGGCGCTCTCGAGCAGCGCCTGCCGGATCTCCGACACGCTCGCGGACTGGGACAGCCGGGCCGTCTGGGACATGGAGTCCTCGAATCGCCAGGCCCGAATCTGCGGGGCGGCGTATCGGCTGGCAATGTAGATACCCCCTCCGAGCACCGCCAACCAGAGCAGCGTGCGGATCACCGGAGGCCCCCCGGGGAGATCAGAACTCCTCCACCACGTGCCGCAGGATCTCCTCGGAGATCTTGTCCAGCGCGCGCGTGATGCCATCCTCGCGGGTCTCGCCCTGCTCCTCGCTGAACTCCCCCCACTGGCGCAGCGACGCGTTCTCCCACAGCGTCTCCTCCCGCACCTGATCCTCGAGCCTCACGTCCACGGTCACGAGCACGCGCCGGCTGAAGACGTCGGGGTTCGCGGCCTGCCCGGGGTCGTAGGAGAGCGCTTCCTCCTCGTACAGCTTGACCGCGCCCAGGACCAGCAGGTCGGCGTCCGCTTCGTTCCCCACCAGGCGCAGGCGGGACTCGTTGAGGAACTCCCCGATCACGCGCTCGGTGATCTGCTGGGTGAGCTGGAACTCCCGGGTCTCGTTCTCGAAGGTGGGGACGTACACGGTGTTGAGGTGCGCCGGGACCGGGGAACGGAACGAGTATCCGCACGCGAGGGTTCCGGCGAGCGCCAGCGCGGCCAGGACCCGCGCCCCCGTGGGTGCTCTACGGCAGCGGAAGAAGCGCCGCATCCGTGACCTCCTCGTGCTCCCGGGTGACGTTCAGGACGAGCCAGCGGTCCCGGGAGAAGTCGCGGACCACCACGCGTCGCGGGCTCAGCCTCCCGCCCACCGGCTCGAAATCCTCGAACTGGGCGCGCATCGTGAGCCTTCCCTCGCGGGCCTGCCGATACTCGACGAGACGGCCGTCCCGAAGGGTGAGCGCGTGCAGCGCCCCGTCTTCCCAAAGATAGAGCGTGCGGCGCTCGTCGTCGGTCCCCGCAGCCACCCGGTCGGCGCGCTCGACCCACCGCCTCACATCGTAGGCGCCGAGCAGGGCGCCCAGGACCTCGGGGGTGACGAGTGCCTTCTCGCCGGTCAGCTCCGCGAAGCGGGGGTCGCCGAGACGACCGCGCAACCGCTCGCCCTCCTGGGGCAACTCGACCGACAGCGTGTCTCCGAAGAGCGCGAATCGGAGGACCGGCGTGGACTGGGGACCGAACACGTCGCCCCGGGCCGCCAGCGGGTCCGCGCGGTAGGAGAGGGCCCCTTCCCCGCGGAAGCGGCGCCCTCCCTCGACGAGCGAGACATCGAAGATGCGCTTCGTCCGCTCGATGGAGTCGTACAGGCGGGCCAGCTCCGTCACGAGCGGAGCGGGATCGCCACCGGCATCGGCCGCCCGGCGCGCCTCGGTCGTCAGCGACGCGACACAGGCCCAGGCCGCCGAGGCGGCCAGGGCCGCGATCGTGGTCCGCGCCGCGCGGGTGCCGGTCACGGCTCGAGCCGCGCCCGGACCTGTTCGATCTTCCGCTCCAGGGCCGGCGGGGCGTCCCCGGCGAGCGCCGCCGCGCGCGTGTACCACACGAGCGCCTCCTTGTCGCGGCCGCCGCCCCGCAGCGCGTCGCCGAGGAGCTCGTGGAGGGGAGCGGACTGGGGCGCCAGCTGAAGACCGCCGCGGACCACCTCCTCGGCGTCCGCCCATCGCCGCTGTCCGGCGAGCGCCTCGCCGAGTCCCGCCCACGCCGGCACCGCGTACAGGTCGATCCGGAGCGCGACGCGGAACTGGACCTCCGCCTCTTCGAAGCGGCCGACGCCGAGGAGCGCCCGCCCCGCCTCGACCCGCAGGTCCGCGTCCTGGGGCCGCAACGAGGCCGCCGCGACGAGGTGGTCGGTCGCCGCGCGGTCGTCCCCGCGAGCGCGGTACATCGACACGACCAGCGCGCGCAGGCCGAGGTCGGCGGGTCTATGGCCGATCGCGCGCTCGTACTGGACCAGCGCCTCCGCGGTCCGGCCGGCTCGCGCCGCCGCGCTCCCGCGGATCCGATAGAAGCGGGCCGCCGAATCGGGTCGCCTGTCCGCCTCCGCGTCCACCCGGGCCTGGACCGGCGCGAGCAGGGCCTCGACGAGAGCCGGCTCCCGCAGGGTCATCAGCGCTTCCGCCCACTCGAGGCGCGGCAGCACCGCCCCGGGGTCCAGCCGCACGACCCGCTCCAGGATCGTCGCCGCGAACCGCTCGTCGCCCTGCCGGCGGGCCTCGATCGCCAGGTGGAAGAGGGCCGCGCCGGTGACCTCGCCGCCGTCTGCCGCGGGCTGGGCGCGCGCCGGGGACGCGACCGGAGCGGACGCCAGGAAGAGGGCGAGCGCGGCGAGGATCGGCCAAGGACGGTACACGAGGCCAAGATAGGGCGGGCTGGACGGTGGGCCAACCGTGGCGGGGCCCGCCCCCTGCCGGCATCTTCTGCCGTCATGACGCTCCCGCGCCCCGCGACGATCCTGCTCCTGGCCATCCTCGCCGCGCTCCTCGCCTGCAGCGAGGAGCTCGCGCCGCCGAGGCCCGACCGTCCGGCCATCGAGCCCGCGGTCTTCACCCGCGCGCTCTCCGACCTCGTCGTGGCCCGCATCGAGCTGCTCCCCGACACGGCCGCGTACGAGCGTCGTGCGGCGGAGATCCTCGGGCGGCACCAGGTCTCCTCCGAGGACCTGCGAGCCTTCGTGCGGGCGCACGGGCAGGACGACAACCTGATGACCGGGATCTACGCCCGCGTCTCGGCCCGTCTCGATTCGCTGTATCCGGTCACCCGTCCCGGGGCGACGAACGTGGAGGTGGGGCTCGACTCTCTGATGGGAGCCACCGGCGGGACCGGGCCCTGAGGGCCGTCCGCCCGCCTCATTCCCACTCGATCGTGGCCGGTGGCTTGCTCGAGACGTCGTAGGTCACGCGGTTCACCCCGCGAACCTGGTTGATGATCCGGTTCGACACGCGACCGAGGAACTCGTAGGGGAAGGGGAACCAGTCGGCGGTCATCCCGTCGCGCGACGTCACCGCCCGCAGGGCGACGACGTTCTCGTAGGTCCGCGCGTCGCCCATGACCCCCACCGCGCGGACGGGCAGCAGGACCGCGAACGCCTGCCAGATCTGGTCGTAGAGGTCCGCCGCCCGGATCTCCTGCAGATAGATCGCGTCCACCTCGCGGAGCAGCTCCAGCCGCTCGCGCGTCACCTCGCCCAGGACGCGGATCGCGAGCCCGGGTCCGGGAAACGGATGGCGGTCGAGGATCTCCTCGGGCAGCCCGAGCTCCCGCCCGACCTGCCGCACCTCGTCCTTGAACAGCTCCCGCAGCGGCTCGACGACCTCGAGCCGCATCTCCTCCGGCAGCCCGCCGACGTTGTGATGGGTCTTGATCGTCGCCGAGGGCCCGCGCACCGAGAGCGACTCGATGACGTCCGGATACAGGGTCCCCTGGACCAGGAAATCGACCGCGCCCAACCGGCCCGCGGCCGCCTCGAACACCTCGATGAACCGGTGGCCGATCCGCCGCCGCTTCTCTTCCGGGTCGACGACGCCCGCGAGGTCGGCGAGGAAGCTCGGACCGGCGTCGACGACCTCGAGCGGGAAGTGCAGGTGCTCGCGGAAGGTGTGCTCCACCTGGACCCGCTCGCCTTTCCGCAGCACCCCGGTGTCGACGAAGATGCACGTCAGCCGATCGCCGATCGCGCGATGGACGAGCGCCGCCGCGACCGCCGAGTCCACGCCACCCGAGAGTCCACACACGGCGTGACCGTCTCCGACGCGCTCCCGCACGGTCCGGACCGCGCGCTCGATGAACGACGCCATGGTCCAGGTGGGCGCGCAGCCGCATACGTCGAACACGAAGTTCGCGAGCATCTCCTCGCCGCGCTCGGTGTGAGCCACCTCCGGATGGAACTGGACGCCGAACCGGCGGGTCTCGGCGTTGCCGAAGGCGGCGATCGTGCCGTCGGTCGACACCGCGTACCGTTCATAGCCGTGGGGGATCGAGAGGATCGAGTCCCCGTGGCTCATCCAGACCGAGATCTCCTCGCCCGGGGGGAACCCCGCGAGCGGCCCGTGCGGGGCCTCGATCACGAGCCCGGCGCGACCGTACTCCCGGGAATGCCCCTGAAGCACCTCCGCCCCCTCGCGCTCCGCCAGGAGCTGCATGCCGTAGCAGATGCCGAGGATCGGCTCGTCGACCTCGTACAGCGCGTCGGGCGGATGGGGGGCGCCCTCCTCGTGGACGCTCATCGGGCCCCCGCTCAGCACGATCCCCGCGGGGCGCCATTCCCGGATCAGCTCCGGATCCAGGTCGAACGGATGGATCTCGCAATACACCCGCATCTCGCGGATGCGGCGGGCGATGAGCTGCGTGAACTGGCTGCCGAAGTCGAGCACCAGGATCCAGCGGCCCGGCTCCCGTTGCGCGGCCACCGGCTCGGCGCGTGACGTCGCGGGCGCGGAAGCGTCAGAATTCATGGAACGTCACATCGTGTGCTTCGGTGTCGTAGATGGCGAGCGAGCCGATGCCGCCGAGCCAGCCGCAAACCTCGCCGGGATTCACGATCAGGGTCTCCCCGATCCGCCGCTCGTCCCGCTCGTGGGTGTGGCCGAAGACGATCAGGTCGTAGGTCCCTCCCGCGGCGACGTCCATCACCCCTCGCGGCTCGTGCATGACGAGAGCCCGACGGCCGGCCAGGTCGGTCTCCCACCACTGGCTCTCGAGCCGCGCCCCGATCTCCGCGAACGCGTGCTGGATCTGGAATAGGTCGCCGTCGTTGTTGCCGGTGATCCCGTGGATGGGCGCCTCGAAGCGCTCCAGCTCGCGCACCGCGAACGGGGAGCAGTAATCTCCAGCGTGGATCACCAGCTCGACCCCGGACCGGTTGAGGATCGACGCCGACTCCCGGATGCGGAGCACGTGGTCGTGCGTGTCGCTGACGAGGCCGACCCTCAATCGTCCCTCCGGTTCCGCAGCCATGACGCGAGGCGGTCCGACTCGAGCTTCGTCTCCGCCCCGCTCCTTAGGTCCTTCACGGTCACGACACCGCCCTCGCGCTCCGCCGAGCCGATGACGACGGCGGCACGGGCGCCCGCCTGGTCCGCCCGCTTGAGGCCCTTGCCGACCGCCTGGTCCTTGAGAGAGAGGTCCGTGCGGAGCCCCGCCCCACGGAGCACCGTGGCCGTGCGGATCGCCGCCGGCCGGTCGCCGGCGGTGACCGGGATCACGAAGGCGTCGAGGTCGGCCGCGGGCCGGGGGAGCCGGTCGCGCTCCGTGAGCAGCTCCAGCAGCACCGCCTCCCCCAGGCCGAAGCCGACCGCGGGCAGATCCTCGCCGCCGGCCGCCCGCAGCAGGTCGTCGAAGCGCCCCCCGCCGCACAGCGCGCGCAGCTCCCCCGACCGGTCGAACATCTCGAACACCACTCCGGTGTAGTAGGCCAGGCCGCGGACGATGGCGGCGTCGAACTGGCAGAACGGGCGGATCCCGTACGCCTCGAGATACGATTCCAGCCGCTCAAGCCGCTCGAGCTCCCCGTCGAGCTCGACCCCGACGGATTCCAGCTCGGTCCGGAGCCCAGCCAGGTCCCGCCGTCCCACCGCCCGGGCCAGGGTCTCGGCCGCGCCGGCCTCGATCCCCGCCTTCCGGAGCTCGGCGATCGCGGTCTCCTGCCCCGCGCGGAGCAGCTTGTCGAGTCCGGCATAGGCCGCCGGCCGACCGCCGGCCGGGATACCCAGCGCTTCCATCACCGCCTCCAGCAGTCGGCGGTCCGACCACCGCACGACGAAGTCGCTCTCCTCCAGCCCGCAGGCCCTCAGGACCTCCACGCCCGCGGCCATGATCTCAGCGTCCGCCTCCACCCCTGCGACCCCTACGATGTCCAGGTTGAGCTGCCAGAACTCCCGGAATCGCCCCCTCTGGGGGCGCTCGTAGCGGAACAGGCGCGGGATCGAGAACCACTTGATCGGCTTGGGGAGCGCCGGCCCCCGAGCGGCGACCATGCGCGCCAGCGAAGGGGTCATCTCGGGCCGCAGCGCGACCTGGCGGCCTCCCTTGTCCTCGAAGGCGTAGAGCTGGCCGACGATCTCGTCACCCGACTTCCTCGTGTAGAGGTCGAGCGCCTCGAGCGCGGGGGCGTCGTACTCCTCGAACCCGAACCGGAGCGCGGTCTCGCGCCAGCGCTCCTCGATCCAGCGCCGCACCCGCATCTCCTCCGGGTAGTGGTCGCGCATCCCCTTGAGCACGTCGACGCGGCTCATGCCCGCGCCCCGGCCGCCACCGCCGCCGGGACCTCGCGCGGGGCCGGCTCGTAGGGCAGGTCGGGAGCCGCGACGCCGAGCGCCACCAGGGCCTCGCCCACCGTGTGGAACGAGCCGGTGACGAGGATCGCGTCCGCCACGCCGGCGGAGACGTCCGCACGGGCCGCCGCGAGCCCCTCCGCGACGCTCGCCGCCCACGCCACCCCCGGACGGGCGGCCAGCGCCCCGGCTGCGGCGGCCGCCGTCAGCCGCCGGGTCGGGCTCGGGGTCGCGAGCGCGCACAGCCGGCCGCGCGGCGCCAGCCCGAGCAGCGCGTCCAGCATCTCCAGCCATCGCTTGTCGGCCAGGATGCCGGCCACGAACGTCCAGCGGCGGAGACCGGCCGTGGTGCCGACGAGCCGGTCCAGCGCGGCGGGGTTGTGGGCGACATCGAGCAGGATCGGCGCGCCCCCCGCCATTCGCCACTCCATCCGGCCCGGTGGGGTCACGAGCGCGAGGGCGGTCCGGGCGGCTTCCGCGTCCAGCGGGCCGCGCGCGCGCTCCCAGGCCCTCAGGGCCAGCGCCGCGTCGGCGGCGAACGCCTCCCCGGCGAGCGGCAGGGACAGGCCTTCCAACCGGCCGAGGTCGGATTCGTAGTCGAACGTCGTCGAGCCGGCTGCCACGTCGCGGACCCGCCAGCGCGCCTCTTCCTCCAGCCATGCGACCGGCGCCCCCCGCTCGGCCGCGGTGGCGGCGATCGCCGCGCGCACCTCGGGCTCACGCGCCTCGCCCACCAGCAGCGGCACGCCCGGCCTGGCGATGGCGGCCTTCTCGCGGGCGATCGCGGCGAGGTCGGTTCCCAGGTGCCGCTCGTGGTCGCGCGCGATGTTGGTGACGAGCGAGATCTCGGGAGCGACCACGTTGGTCGCGTCGAGACGCCCCCCCAGCCCGACTTCGACGACCGCCACGTCGACCTCGGAGCGGGTGAACCACTCGAAGGCGATCAGCGTGCCGGCCTCGAAGAACGTCATCTCGCGCGCCTCCGCGAACGGACCTACGCGCTCCCAGGCGGAAACGAACGCCTGCGCGGGGATCGCCCGCCCGTCGACGCGGATCCGCTCGCGGAAGTCCACCAGGTGGGGAGAGGTGTAGAGGCCCACTCGCAGGCCGTGGACCCGCGCGATGGCGTCGATACACGCCGCGGTGGTGCCCTTGCCGTTCGTCCCGGCCACGTGGAACGCCGGCCAGGCGCGCTCCGGGTGCCCCGCCGCCGCGCAGTAGTCGGCGACATTCTCCAGGCCCAGCCGCATGCCGAACGCCTCCAGCCGGTACAGCGCCGAGAGCGCCGCGCGGTAGTCGCTCACGGCTCCTCGGCGAGCGCCTCCCGCCCCAGCATCCAGCGCAGGGTCCGGGACACCTCGCGCTTCAGCCGTGCGCGGGGCACGACCGCGTCGACGAAGCCGTGCTCGAGCACGAACTCCGCTGTCTGGAACTCATCGGGCAGATCCTGACCGATCGTCTGCTTGATGACACGAGGCCCGGCGAACCCGATCTGCGCCCGGGGCTCGGCGTAGATGACGTCCCCCAGCATCGCGTAGGATGCGGTCACCCCGCCGGTCGTGGGATCGGTGTCCACGGCGATGAACGGAAGCCCCTGGCGGTCGAGCGCGGCCAGCAGCGTGCTCGTCTTCGCCATCTGCATGAGCGAGAGCACGCCTTCCTGCATACGGGCGCCGCCGCTGGCGGAGATCACGACGAGCGGGATCTCGCGCTGCAGGGACCGCTCGATCGCCCGCGCGACCTTCTCGCCGACCACCGAGCCCATGCTGCCCCCCATGAAGTTGAAGTCCATCACCGCGAACGAGACCGCGACCCCGTCGATCGTGCCGATCCCGCACACGACCGCGTCGTTCCGTCCCGTCCGCTCCCGATACTGCTCCAGGCGCTGCGTGTAGGGACGGGTGTCGACGAAACCGAGGGCATCGACGCTCTCGAGCTCCGCGTCGTGCTCCTCGAACGAGCCCTCGTCCAGCAGGATCTCGAGATAGTCGTCGGCCGCGACCCGGAAATGGTGCCCGCATTTCGAGCAGACCCATGCGCGCTGGGCGAGGTCCTTGCGATACAGGATGTCTCCGCACGACGGGCATTTCTGCCACAGATCGCCG
Source organism: Gemmatimonadota bacterium (assembly GCA_035513155.1). Lineage (GTDB taxonomy): Bacteria > Gemmatimonadota > Gemmatimonadetes > JACCXV01 > JAHWKZ01 > JAICNR01. The sequence continues at coordinate 56,070 of DATKCO010000021.1, forward strand.
GGGATCTCCTTCTTCTCGGTGGTCTCGATCTTCTTGCGGTCGCGCTTGAACCAGCTCATGAGGGGCTAAGCCTACCCGGCCGCCCGTAGACGGTCAACCGCGCCGGGCGGGGCTCACGCGGGGAGCGGCAGGTCCACGCCGAAGGCGAGCGCGTCCTCGCGCGGGCTCCGATAATACCCCGCGCGACAGCCGACGAGGTCGAAGCCGAGCCGCTCGTAGAACCGGCGCGCCCCCGCGTTCGAGACCCGCACCTCGAGGTAGAGCCGGCCCGCGCCCCGAACTCCCGCCTCGCGGGCGAACGCGCGCACCAGGCCCTCGCCCAGACCGCGGCCGCGCCACTCCTCGGCGACCGCCAGGTTCGCGAGCTCGGCCTCGTCGACGGCCACCCAGCCGACCGCGTAGCCGAGCACAACTCCCCGGGGCTCGGCGGCCACCCAGCCGAGGCCGGCCGGTTGCCCGAGCAGCCCGGCGAACTGGTCTCTGGGCCACGGGGTCGGGAAGGTCCGGCGCTCGATCGTCAGGATCCCGTCCAGGTCGGCCTCGCGGCACGGTCGGAGCTCCAGGTCCGGATCGCCGCCGGTGGCCTCCCCGGCGCTCATCGGGGGTCCACCCCCGGGCGCGCGTAGACGAGCCGGAGATCGCCCGGAGCCGCCAGCGCGTAGCGGGGGTCGCCGGCCGCGAGCCGCGCGACGGCTTCGGCCAGCGCCCCGGCCCCGCTGGACCTCGTGAGGTCACCCTCGGGCCCCACCAGCGGGGCGCCGCCGGCGATTTCCGTCACCTCCTCCGGCGCGGCGTCCCCTGGTCCCCGCAGGAGCTCCCAGCGACCGGGGGCCGCCCGCTCGTAGAGGGCGGCATAGCGCCGGCCGCGGCGGGCATCGAGAGTGGCGCAGACCCGCCGCTCGCGCGGCGGAGCGTACGCCTCGGCGACGGCGGCCAGGGTCGGGACCCCGTACAGCCGTCCCGTGAGTCGGGTCAGCCCGAGGGCCATCGCGGCCCCGACCCTGAGCCCCGTGAACGACCCGGGCCCGGCGGGGACGGCGATCGCTTCCAGATCCGCCAGCCGGAGCCCCGCCTCGTCGAGGAGCGCCTCGAGGGCCGGCGCGACCTGGCGGAACGAGGACCGCCATTCGATCGGCCGCCGCAGGACGCGCTCCTCGACCAGCAGGGCCACCGCGCCGGCCGGGGTGGCGGTGTCGATGGCCAGCACGGTCCTCGGCGCTCCGACCTTCCCGGCGGACCCTCCCCGGCTCACGCGGTCTCCGCCCCCAGCTCGTTCAGGGCCTCGCGCGCGGCCCGCCAGCCGGGGCCCGTCAGCTCGCCTTCGAGTCGGCGTCCGGAATCGAGGCCCGGCTCGACCGCGATCCTCACCCTGGCGTACGGGGCCCGGACCCGCGTGGCCAGCAGCGACGGCCATTCCACGCACGTCACTCCGCCGCCTTCCAGCACCTCGTCGAGGTCCAACGTCTCGAGCTCGACGGGATTCTCGAGGCGGTACAGGTCGACGTGGGTGAAGCGGCGTTCCCCGTCGTAGTGGAGGATGAGATTGTAGGTCGGGCTCGTCACGGGCCCGGCGACCCCGCAGCCCGCGCCGACGCCCTGGGCGAGCGCGGTCTTGCCCGACCCCAGCGGGCCCTCGAGGAGGATCACGGCGCCTTCGGGCGCGGTCCGGCCCAGCGCGGCGCCGATCGCCGCGGTCTCCGCGGGGTCGCGCGACCGGGCGCTCCAGCGGACGCGCTCCGGCGCAGCCGGCCGGGTCACCCCTCGTCCAGCCCGATCCGCTGCCTGAGCGTGGCCGCGCCGCGGCGTCCCGGGCGCTCGCCGCGCAGCTCGAACAGCTGATCGCGGAGGATCGCCGCGGTCTGAAAATCGAGGCGCTCGGCGGCGGACTTCATCTCCGCCTCCAGCGAGCGCTCCAGCTCCTCGCGCTCGATCTCCCCGGCCAGCCCCTTGACCCGCTCCCGTACCACGCGCGCCCGTTGCTGGCCGCCCGCGCCGCGAGAGTCCGCCACCGCGGTGCTCTGCATGATCTGATCGCGCGTCTTGTACACCGTCCGGGGAACGATCCCGTGCTCCTCGTTGTGCGCGGCCTGGATCGCGCGGCGCCGATCGGTCTCGTCCATCATCCGCCGCATGGAGTCGGTCACCCGGTCCGCGTAGAGGATCACGCGCCCGTTGGCGTTCCGCGCGGCCCGTCCCGCGGTCTGGATCAGCGCCGTGCCGGACCGCAGGAAGCCCTCCTTGTCCGCGTCGAGAACCGCCACGAGCGAGACCTCGGGAAGGTCCAGCCCCTCGCGCAGCAGGTTGATCCCCACCAGCACGTCGAACTCGTCGGTGCGCAGACCCCGCAGGATCGACATGCGCTCGATCGAGTCGATGTCGGAGTGCATGTACCGCACCCGGACCCCCACCTCGTTCAAATAGTCCGACAGGTCCTCCGCCATCCGCTTCGTCAGCGTCGTGACCAGCACCTTCTCGCCGACGCGCTCCCGCTGGCGGATCTCCTCGAGCAGGTCGTCCACCTGCCCCCGCACCGGGCGCACCATCACCTCGGGGTCGAGCAGCCCGGTGGGCCGGATGATCTGCTCCACCACGACGCCTCCCGAGCGCTCCAGCTCGAAGTCCGCGGGGGTCGCGGAGACGAAGATCGTGGGTCCGGCGAACCTCTCGAACTCGTCGAACTTCAGCGGCCGGTTGTCGAGCGCCGACGGGAGTCGGTACCCGTGCTCGACCAGCGTCTCCTTTCGGGAGCGGTCGCCGGCGTACATTCCCCCGATCTGGGGAACGGTCACGTGCGACTCGTCGAGGACGAGCAGGAAATCCTCGGGGAAATAGTCGAGCAGGCACGCCGGCCGCTCCCCGGGGGACCGACCCGCGAGGTGGCGCGAGTAGTTCTCGATCCCCGCGCAGTAGCCCATCTCCTGCATCATCTCGATGTCGAACCGCGTGCGCGTCTCGAGCTTGTGGGCCTCCAGCATCCGGCCCTCGGCGCGGAGGATCGCGAGCCGCTCCTCGAGCTCGGCCTTGATCGCCTTGACCGCGCCCTCGATCGTCGGCCGCGTGGTCACGAAGTGCTTCGCCGGATAGATCGCGGCCCGGTCCAGCGTCTGGATCGTTGTCCCTCGCATCGGGTCGAACTTGGCGATGCGCTCGATCTCGTCGCCCCACAGCTCGATGCGGACCGCCTGCTCCTCGTAGGCCGGAAACACCTCGACGACGTCCCCTCGCACCCGGAACGTTCCCGGCTCGAAGCCGATATCGTCCCGGCGGTACTGGATGCGGACGAGCTCCTCCAGGATCTGCTCGCGGGACATCCGCTGACCCGCCTCGGCGACGACCATCAGCTCGCGGTACTCCCGCGGGCTCCCCAGCCCGTAGATCGCCGACACGGAAGCGACCACGATCACGTCCTCGCGCTCGATCAGCGACGAGGTGGTCCGCAGCCGCAACCGGTCGATGTCGTCGTTGATCGAGGCGTCCTTCTCGATGTATGTGTCGGTGGCGGGGATGTAGGCCTCCGGCTGGTAGTAGTCGTAGTACGAGATGAAGTACTCGACGGCGTTGTGGGGGAAGAGCTGCTTGAGCTCCCCGTACAGCTGGGCGGCCAGGGTCTTGTTGTGGGACATCACCAGGGTGGGACGGCCGTAGTTCCGGATCACGTGGCCGATCGTGAACGTCTTGCCGGTACCGGTGGCCCCGAGCAGGGTCTGGAAGCGGCGACCCGCCTCGAGCCCCTCGATCAGCTCGCGGATCGCGCGCGGCTGATCTCCCGCCGGGGACATGTCGGTGACGAGCTGGAACTCGGGCATGGAAGTGAAGATACGCGGCGGGGAGGGCGGCTTCACGCCGGTCCCGCAGTCCGGCCTCAGGGGTCGTAGACTTCGGCGCCCGGTGGCGGCGAGAAGCGGAACCGGGAGTCCGGGATCGCCGCGCCCCGCCTGAGCGCGGTGAACGTGTACGACTTCTCGATCCCGTCCGCCGTCCGCGTCGTCACCCGGCGCACCAGGCCGGTCTGGCGACCGACCCAGATGTCGACCCGCGTGAACGGGGCGTCGGGAGAGCGCGGCTCGAGGCCCAGATGGTCGCTGGCCTCGCCGGAGATCGCCTCCGTCCCTTCGAGGCGCACGTCGTAGAGGGACCGCAGGTCGCGCAGGTAAGTGAGCGGGTTCCCGCCCCCGGAGCCCTCCGCCGGCTGCCGGATCACCTGGTCCGGCTGGCTCGAGGGCAGGTAGATCCAGACCCACTCGCCGTCGTCGACGATGACGTCCCCCTGCGGGTAGCGGTACTCGATCCGGTAGCGCCCCGGGGCGCGATAGTACAGCGTCCCGTGACCGATCTCGGTCTTCTCGAGGACGGGGTTCACCACGCGCTGGACGAAGTCGGCCTGCAGGCTGGACAGCCCCGCCAGCTCACGGTCGGCGCGGAGGGCGATCGCCTCCGGGTCCTGGCCGGCCGACGGTCCCTGGTGGGCGGCGGCGGGCGCGGCCGATTGGGCCAGCGCCGCGACGAGGAGGATGGCGGTGCTTCTCATACGGGAGGAAGAACCCCGGCGGCGGCACGAATGTTCCTCACGGCGCTCGCAGCGCAGCCTGCGCGGGAGCTACCCGCCGACTACGCGCCCGGTCTCGATCCCCATCTCGTGCGACCCGAAATACTCCCGCCGCTGGACGTCGAGGATTCCCTCGATCGACTTCATCGCCCCGACCACGCGGTTCAGGTGGCCGAGGTCCTTGACCTCGACCACGAAGGTGCCCTCGATCCCGGTCTCGTTCACGGTGAGATCGGCACTCTTGATGTCGGTCGACGTGCGCGAGACCGCGCCCGCCACGTCGGCGAACAGGCCCCGTCGGTCGGTCCCGGTCACGACCAGCCGCACGATGAACGTCTCGGCCCCCGAGGTGTCCCAGCGGACTTCGATCTTCCGCTCCGGCTCGTCGGTCAGGTTGAGGATGTTCGGGCAATCGGAGCGGTGGATCGACACCCCCCGTCCGCGGGTGATGTACCCCATGATCTCGTCCCCCGGGATCGGCTGGCAGCACTGGCTGAAGCGGACCATCATGTTGTCGACGCCCTGGATCTTGACGCCCTGCGGCCCACCCTTGATCCTCTCGACCAGTCGCTCGAAGGCCGTCGCGGGCTTCCGCTCGACCGCCTTCTCCTCCGGAAAGAGCACGTTCCAGACCTGCGTCAGGGTCAGATCTCCACGTCCGAGCGCCGCGTACAGCGCCTCGCCGTCCTGGAGGTGGAACTCGGCCGCCGTCTCGTCCAGCCGGTCGTCGTCCGGCCGCTTCACGCGGTTCCGCCGATACTCCTTCTCGAGCAGCTCCTTCCCCAGCGCGAGCGAGCTGGCGTGCTCCTCCTCACGGATCGTCCGACGCACGATCTGCCGTGCCTTCGAGGTCTTGACGAAATGGAGCCAGTCCCGCGATGGCCGCTGATTCGCCTGGGTCATGATCTCGACGGTGTCTCCCGAGCGCAGCTCCTTGTGAAGCGGCACGATCCGGCCGTTCACCCGCGCGCCCGAGCAGTGCAGCCCGACTTCGCTGTGTACCTGGAAGGCGAAGTCGATGGCGGTCGATCCCGAGGGCAGCTGGACGAGGTCTCCCTTGGGAGTGAACACGAAGATCTCGTCCTTGTAGAGGTCGATCTTCAGGTATTCGAGGAACTCCTGCGGGTCGGTCATGTCCTGCTGCCACTCGAGGATCTGCCGGAACCACGCGAGCTGCTCCTCGATCTCCGTGCCCGTGCTCCCCTCCTTGTACTTCCAGTGGGCGGCGATCCCGACCTCGGCGGTGCGGTGCATCTCCCAGGTCCGGATCTGGATCTCGTACAGGGTTCCGGACGGCCCGTAGACGGTCGTGTGCAGGGACTGGTACATGTTCGACTTCGGGGTCGCGATGTAGTCCTTGAAGCGCTCATGAACGGGGGTCCACAGGGTGTGGATGATCCCCAGTGCGTGATAGCAGTCCCGAACGGTCTCGGTGAGCACACGGATCGCCAGCAGGTCGTAGATCTCGTCGTAGGGCTTGTTCCGTGCCTGCATCTTCTTGTGGATCGACCACAGATGCTTGGGCCGCCCCGCGATCTCCGCCGGCACACCCGCATCCTCCAGTGCCGTCTCGAGCGGGCGGCCGATCGCCGCGATCATACGCTCCCGCTCCTTGCGCTTGGCCTGGACCTTCTTCGCGAGCTCGCGATAGGCCTCCGCCTCCAGGAACTTGAAGGACAGGTCCTCGAGCTCCCAACGGATCGTGGCCATGCCGAAGCGGTGTGCGAGCGGAGCGTAGATGTCGCGCGTCTCGCTGGCGATCCGCCGTCGCTTCTCGTCCGGCAGGAATTCGAGCGTGCGCATGTTGTGGAGCCGGTCCGCGAGCTTGATCATGATGATCCGGATGTCGCGGGCCATGGAAAGGAGCAGCTTGCGATAGTTCTCGACCTGCCGCTCCTCGCGCGACTGGAACCGCAGATGGCCGAGCTTCGTCAGCCCTTCCACCAGGCTCGTCACCTCCCGACCGAATTCCACCTCCAGCCGCTCGAGGGTGACGTGCGTATCCTCGACGACGTCATGGAGCAGCGCCACCACGATCGTCGTCGTGTCGATCAGATGCAGGTCGAGGAGGATCCGGGCGATCTCCGCCGAGTGGGCCATGAAAGGCTCTCCCGACAGCCGCTTCTGGCCCGCGTGTGCCTCGTCCCCGAACGCGAACGCGCGCTCGATCATCGCCAGGTCGAGGCGATCCGCGTGGGGCTCGAGTGAGCGCAGGAAACGCTTCCGGTCCATGACCCTAGAATACCTCCCCGGTGCCCGGAACGAAAAGCGCCGGCGCTCCACGGGGGAGCGCCGGCGTCCCTTCTCCGGCCGGGTGGACCGTCCCTACTTCACCGAGAACTCGACGAGCTTCTGGCTGACGTTCCACTTCGCTTCGAAGCTCTTCGCCTTCCCCGGCTTCACGCCGTAGGACTCCAGGAACTGGGAGCCGGAGACGTAGCGCCTCTGTCCTCCCTGCGGGGACTCGCGCAGCTTGTAGGACGCTTTGGTGGCCTTGGAGCGCGGCTTGAGACCCACCTTGCGACTCCGAGGATCGAACAGGAGCTCCACATGATTCGCCTTGTTGAACCAGGTCTCGTATGCAGCCGGACTGATCGAGAAGTCCCCACTCTTGAGAATTCGAATGGTAGATTTCCCGGCCGACGGACCACGCTGAGGAACATAGGTTTCGAACGCCATCTCACACTCCCTTCTCACCAGATCCGGATTCTCCAATTCAGACACAGTCTGTACCCGGGTAGATATACGCTTGCCTTAGACAAGTTTCAACAGGTCTTACAGAAGACCTGCATCCTTAAAGGAGAAATACGAATCTGATCCGATAATCACATGATCGTGAAGCGGAATGTCGAGGATCCGGCCGGCCTCTCCGATGGCCCGCGTCACCTCGCGATCCTCGCGGCTCGGGGCTGGGTCCCCGGAGGGGTGATTGTGGACGATCACCAGCCCCGCCGCCGCGCACGCCAGCGCCGGCTTGAACACCTCGCGGGGATGGACGATCGACGCGTTGAGGGAGCCCACGGAGACGACGACCTCCCGGACCAGCTCGTTGCGGGTGTTCAGGCACAGCGCCATGAACCGCTCGCGCTCGCGATCACGCAGCTCCAGCGAGAGATGTCTCCAGACCGCGCGCGGGGACGAGAGCATCGGCTGCCGCTCGCGCCGCTCCCGCTGCAACCGGCGGCCCAGCTCCAGGGCGGCGGCGACCCGGGCGGCGGTGGCGGCCCCCACACCATCGAGCCTGGCGAGATCGTCGACCCCCCTGCCCGCCAGCTGCCGCAGACCGGGGTAGGCCGCGGCCAGTCGACGAGCGATCTCGTCGGCGGGCCGGACGCGGTTGCCGCTCCCGATCAGGATCGTCAGCAACTCGACGGTCGAGAGCGCGCCCGCCCCCAGGCGACCGAGCCTCTCCCGAGGTCGATCCTCCACGGGCCATTCCTTGATGGACAGGACAGATCCGCGCACGCGGACCGGAGAGTGCAAGGCGGATGCCGCAGGCGATCCCGCCGGGGAGGGACCTACTTGCTCATGCTGTCGAGCAGCTCCTGATTCGAGCGCGTGTGCTTGACCTTGTCGATCAGGAACTCCGCCGCATCCGTTGTCCGCATGTCGGACAGGAACCGGCGGAGCAACTGCAGGCGCTGGAGATGCTCCTCGGCGTACAGGAGCTCTTCCTTCCGCGTCCCGCTGGCCGTCACGTCGATGGCCGGCCAGATCCGCTGGTCCGCGAGCTCCCGCGCGAGGACGATCTCGGCGTTACCCGTGCCCTTGAACTCCTCGAATATCACCTCGTCCGCGCGGCTTCCGGTATCGATGAGCGCGGTAGCGATGATCGTTAGGCTTCCCCCACGATCCCCCACGACCTTGCGGGCCGACCCGAAGAACCGCTTCGGGGCCTCCAGGGCTCCGGCCTCGATGCCCCCCGACAGGGTCCGGCCGCTGGAACGCTCGATCGAGTTGTAGGCTCGCGCCAGCCGTGTGATGGAGTCCAGCACGAGCACGACGTCCTTCCCGGACTCGACCAGCCGCCGGGCGCGCTCGAGCGCCATCTCGGCGACCTGGACGTGCCGGTCGGGAGGGAAATCGAAGGACGAGGCCACCGTCTCTCCGCGCCCGATCTTCTCGATCATGCGCTGCATCTCGGTGACCTCCTCGGGCCGCTCGTCGACCAGCAGCACGATCAGCTCGGCGTCGGGGTAGTTCACCGCCACGCCGGTCATCACCGACTGCAGCAGCATGGTCTTCCCGGCCTTCGACGGCGCCACGATCAGCGCCCGCTGGCCCTTGCCCAGCGGCACGACGAGGTCGAGGATGCGGTTGGTCACTCCCGCCCCGTTGACCGCCTCCGCGGCCTTATCGTCGAGGATCTCGAGAGTCAGGCGCTCGTCGGGGTGGGTGGCGCGCAGCTGGTCGAACTTCGGGCGGGAGCGCGCCTCCTCCGGCGGGACCCCGTTCACGCTGGTCACGCTCTTGAGCGGCGGCAGCTTCCCGCGACCCGGTGGCGATCCGATCTCGCCATCGATCGCGTCTCCCTTCCGCAGCCCGTACTGATCGATGAGCCGCGCCGGCACGTATACGTCGTCGTCCCCGGGCAAATAGGCGTTCTCTTTGCGTCGCAGGATTCCGGCGCCGCCAGACAGGCGGTCGAGCACTCCGATCATCTTCGATGTCCTCCGATCGAGAAGTCCATTCTCTCGTTGGGTCCGTGGCGCCTCGGCCGGACGGCCGTCACGCGCCGTGACATTTCTTGTACTTCTTGCCGCTCCCACACGGGCAGGGGTCGTTGCGACCGATCTTCTCGCCCTCCCGGACGAACGTGTCGGGGCTCTCGCTCGCGGCCTGACTCGATGCGGGTTCCGTCCCACCGCCGCTCACCGGACCCGGCAGACCCGCGGTCCCGGTAGCGGTCCCGCCGGCCGTGGCTCCGGCCATGGCCGGCGCCGCGCTGTGCATCGCGATCTGCTGCCGCTGCATTCGCTCGCGCCGGCGCCTGTCCTCGGCGGACATCGCGCGCGGATCGACGATCTGGACCCGGAACAGCATCTGGGTAGCGCTCGAGCGCAGGTCGTCCATCATCTCGACGAACATCTCGTAAGCTTCCTTCTTGTACTCGATGAGGGGATCGCGCTGTCCCCAGGCCCGGTACTGGATCCCGCTCTTCAGCTGGTCGAGCTCGTAGAGATGATCCCGCCATTTCTCGTCGATGACGCGCAGCAGGACCTGGCGCACGACGAGCTCGGCCCGTTCGGGCTCCCACTCCTCGACGCGCCGGTCGAACGCCTCCTCCAGCTCCGACACGACCCGCCCCGCGACCCCCTCCCCCGTCCCCGGCAGGTCCTCTTCCTCGGGATCGGGACCGGACTCCTCCTGCGACAGCCGGTCGAGCCAGTCGAACGGCAGCAGGTAGGTCCGCATGAGCTCTTCCTTGAGGCCTGCCAGATCCCAGCTGTCGGCGTAGGCCTCCGGATCCATGAACAGCGAGATCTTCTCCTCGGCCGCGTCACGGATGATCTCCTTCGCCTCGGCGAAGACCTCGTCCTTATCCCCCTCGAGCGCGCGCAGGCGCATCGCGTAGATCACCTCGCGCTGCTTGTTCATCACGTCGTCGTACTCGAGCAGACGCTTGCGGATCTCGAAGTTGTTGAGCTCGACCTTCTTCTGGGCCCGCTCGATCGACCGGGTGACGAGCGAGTGGGTGATCACCTCCCCCTCCTCGGCGCCCATCCGGTCCATGACGCTGGCGATCCGGTCGGAGCTGAACAGACGCATGAGATCGTCCTCGAGCGACAGGAAGAAGCGCGACGATCCCGGGTCCCCCTGCCGGCCGGAGCGCCCCCGGAGCTGCCGGTCGATGCGCCTCGACTCGTGCCGCTCGGTGCCCACGATGTGGAGCCCCCACGGCATGTCCTCTTCGATCACTGCCTCGACCTCGCCCTGGGTCACGCCCTCGGGGAGCTCGTCCTCGTGCACCTCCGGCCACGCGCGCGGCACCACCCCCGGACCGAGCTTGATGTCGGTTCCGCGTCCGGCCATGTTGGTCGCGATCGTCGCCGCGCCCGGCTGACCGGCCCGGGCTACGATCTCCGCTTCGCGCTGGTGATGCTTCGCGTTCAGCACGTTGTGCGGGAGGTTGCGGCGCTTGAGCAGGCGGGAGAGGGTCTCCGACACCTCGACCGATACCGTCCCGACCAGCACCGGCCGGCCGCGCTGGTGCTCGCGCTCGATCTCGTCGATGATCGCGTTGTACTTCTCCCGGCGGGTCTTGTAGACCATGTCCTCGTAGTCCTGCCGCCGGACCGGCCGGTTGGTGGGGATCACGACCACGTCCATCTTGTAGATCTGCCAGAACTCCCCCTCTTCGGTCTCGGCCGTCCCGGTCATCCCCGCGAGCTTGTCGTACATGCGGTAGTAGTTCTGGATCGTGATCGTAGCCAGCGTCTGGGTCTCGCCCTCGATCTGGACGTTCTCCTTGGCCTCGATCGCCTGATGCATGCCCTCGGAGTACCGGCGCCCCGGCATCAGCCGACCCGTGAACTGGTCGACGATGAGGACCTTGCCGTCCTGCACCACGTATTCGACATCCTTCTCGTAGAGCGCGTATGCCTTGATCAACTGACTGATGTTGTGAATCGTCTCGCTCTTCTCCGCGTACTCCCGCTCGAGCTCGAGACGGCGGGCGCTCATCTCCTCCTCGGAGAGCGAGGGATCCGTGTCGATCTCGTGCATCAGCTGGGAGAGATCGGGAACCACGAACAGGTCGGGCTGATTGGGGGCGATCTTCACCCGGCCGTCGTCGGTGAGATGGGCGTCGTGCCCCTTCTCGTCCATCGCGAACAGCAGTGCCTCGTCGAGCTCGTGCGCCCGCTTCTCGCGCATGTAGTCGGCTTCCACCTTCTGGACCAGCTTCTTGATCCCGGGCTCGTTGAGGATCTTCATCAGCCGGTTGTGCTTGGGCATCCCGCGCCGGGCCTGGTACAGCTTGACGCCCGCCTCGTAGTCGATCGTCTCCTCGTCGCCCATGAGCGACTCCTCGGCCTCGGCTACGAGCTGATTGACGATCCTCGTCTGCTCCCGCACCAGTCGCTCGACCATCGGCTTGAGCTCGCCAAACTTGGACGACGTGTCGTGATGCGTGGGGCCCGAGATGATGAGGGGCGTGCGGGCCTCGTCGATGAGGACCGAGTCCACCTCGTCGATGATCGCGTAGATGTGGCCGGGCTGGACCCGCTGCTCCAGCGAGACGGCCATGTTGTCCCGCAGGTAATCGAAGCCGAACTCGTTGTTGGTGCCGTACGTCACGTCACAGAGATA
>DATKCO010000022.1:0-87606 GCA_035513155.1 Gemmatimonadota bacterium
GTTCAACTCGTCGGTGTAGACCGTGGACTTGGGGAGGACGCGCTTGCTCAGGTTCCCAAGCAGGGACGACCGCTTGACGTTGGGGACCGTCAGGGCGACGACCTTACCGGGGCGACCCTTCCGCTTCCGCTGGACCATAGCGAACACCGGGGCCTTCTTCGTCCCGCGCCCGACGTTCTTGCGGTAGCGGTTCCGGTACCGGGGCTTCCCGCCGATGTACGTCTCGTCTGCCTCGACCGTCCCCGAAAGGGTCATGTCGTCCTGCGCCATGAGCTTGGTCCGAATGAGATTCATCATCCGCCATGCGGTCTTATAGGTGACGCCGATCTCCCGCTCCAATTGCTTGGCGGAGATCCCGCAGCGAGTGCTCGTTATCAGGTAGATCGCATAGAACCACAGATGGAGCGCCGTGGACGACTTGTGAAAGATCGTCCCCGACGTGGGGTGGATATGGAGCCCGCACCCGGTGCACGTCCACGACTGCCGTTGCTGGCGCGTGGCGTACTTCGTAAAGGCACGTTCCGTGTCGCACTTGGGGCAATGGGCGTGCTCGCCATCCGGGGCGTAGCGGGTCCGCCAGAGCCATTCCAGGCACACGTCGTCGTTCGGGAAGTCCTTCTGAAACTCCATGATCGAGTATTGCGACTCCGAGGACGCGGCGCGCTTGGGGTCTTTCCGATTCGAGCGTGGCATAAGTCCTGTCTCCGATTGGGGTACAACCAGAGTCTAACATGAAACGCTTATACAGTCAAGGTATAGTTGCGACGCTTCCCGGAATTATCCCCAGATGGAAGAACGAAGTCGGGGAAACCAGGCCGGGACCGCCCGCCGGTAGCGGCGCCAGGCGTCGCCGAACCGCGCCTCGAGCTCGCGCTCCTCGTGCCGGCTCCACGCGACCACGGCGACCGCCAGGAGCGCGACGAACCCGAGGAAGACGACCGACCGGAAGAGGAGGGCCTCCCCGGCGAAGAACGCGACCAGCCCGACGTGCATGGGGTTGCGGATCCGGCGATAGGGTCCGGAGACGACGAGCGTCTTCGGAGGGTCGAGCGGGAGCGGGGTGCCATCGCCGCGGGCCACCAGCGTCACGGTCGCCCAGAGCCACGGCGCGGCGCCCGCCAGGGCCAGGACGAGGCCCGGGGCCTGCACCCACTCCGGGAGGACCGGCGGGTCGGGCTCGAGCGACAGCGCGGCCAGCAGCAGGCCCACGATCAGGACGCCCCCGATCGCGACCTCGTAGACGAACGCCCGTACCGCCGGTATCATCCGCGCGTGAGCCCTCCCGTCCACGCCCTGCTCGACGACCTCTTCTTCCGCACCCGCATCGAGGCGACCGCGGAAGCGGCCGGGGTGCGCCTGATCGTCTCCCGCACCCCGGCCGAACTGGCCGACCGGATCGAAGAGTCGGGGGGCGCGGCGGTGCTCGTCGATCTGGGGCTCGGCGCCGCCGACCCGGCGGAGGCGATCCGGGCGCTCAAGCGCCGGCCGGATCCGCCCGCCGTCGTCGCGTGGGGCTCGCACGTGGACGCCGACGCCCTGAACGAAGCCCGTGCGGCCGGCGCCGACCGCGTCCTCGCCCGCAGCGCGTTCACGCGGCGGCTGCCCGACCTCCTGCGCGAGCTGGCGGGGTGATCCACCCCGGTCCGGGTCAGCGCATCAGCGTATCGATCCCCGGAATCGAGTGCATCACCCCTTCGGCGCTGGCCAGCGTCCAGGCGATCGCCAGCACGACCGCGCGGCTGTTCGAGTCTCCGTCGCCCTCGGTGATCTCCGCCAGGCGCCGCCGGTTCTCGGCGGCGATCTCCAGGTTCTCCGGCGGGATGTCGCCCTGCCGCCCCGGCTGATCCAACGCTTCGTAGGCGCGCGCCAGCGCCATCCCCGTCCAGAGGTACTCGCTCACGGGCATGTCGTTATCGTCCAGGGCCTCGGCCAGCGCCACCCGCGAGCGGCCGAACCCTTGCAGGCCGGCCATCGCGTCACCCAGGCCCGCCTGTCCGCCGCGGCTCTCGATCCGCTGCCCGCGCTCTCCCATCTCCTCGATCCAGTCCTCCATCCGCTCCCAGGCGTCGTCGGTCACCTCGAAGAACCGCTCGGCGCGGTCGCCATCCACCACCCCGTCCTGCGGCACGGCGAACGAATGCTCCCGCTCGAGCTCCTGGATCGTCTCGCTGCTCTTCTGCTGGGCCTCGAGCCCGCCGGCGAACTCGCTCGCCTTCTTGGAGACGAACATCCCGCCCGCGGCGACGGCGATGATCACCACGACGATGGCCACGATCAGGGCGATGCCGCATCCGATCGCCACCTTGGCTCCGGTGGACATCCCCTTCTTCGGCGGAGGTGGCGCGGGGGGTGGAGTGCTTGGGGGGGTTCCGGCGTCGGCCATGGTCACCTCCTGCTGCGGTCGCGAGGATCGGGGGCTACGGTCAGCCCGCCAGGGCCGCGCTCGGCTCCGACGGGCGGCTGATGAAGCGATTCACCGCGTCCAGCACGGCGCGAACGGCGGCTTCGTGGAGGTCGTCGATCACCGCGGCCGTACCGACCATCCGCATCCGGTGGCGGGCGCGCCTGGCTTCGACGAGGACGATCAGGACCTGGTCGTCGTACACGCGCATCTGCTCGAGCCCCGCCAGGTAGAACGCCATCTCCTTCTCGGTCAGGTACTCGAGCGCCTCGATCACCGCGCGTGCGGCCGCGTAGACCCGCGCCTCGGGCGTGTCGGTGTCCCGATGGCTGCCCTCGAAGATCACGTCGCCCAGCTTGAGCTCGACGTACGCGGTGCATTTCAGCGGATCTTCCTCGACGACCCGCAGGCCGTGGAAGACGACCCGGGGAACCGCCCGTGGGGGAGCCGGCTGCTCGCGCTCCTCCGCGGGCCCTTCCGCCCGGTCCGCCCGGTCCGCCGCCTCGACGTCAGCGCCCTCCTTGAGCACCGCGATCGACACGATCCGATGGTCGATCGTGAGGTCGAAAGCCGTCTTGAGCAGGGTCTCGATGTTGCGGACGATCTGCTTCGGCGCGAGCGCGCCGTCACTGAGCACGTGGATCTCGCGCAGGGCGTGGCCGCTGTCATCCGGCCGCACACGCGCGCGGACGATTCCCGTCAGGGTCTCGAGCAGAGTATCGATTTGCGTCGGATTAAACTCGGGCATGCGTCCCCTCGCGGGGGGTGTTAGGTTGCCGCAGTATACGCGGCGTACCCGATCCCGAGCAAGCGGATCTTGCTCGGGAATCCGGATTCGCAGATCTTCCATTCGCTCCGGACTCCAACGGCTTTCCGGACCGCTCATTCGAGAGGGGAGAGTGCTCCCGGTCTATGACGTATGTGATCACGCAACCGTGCATCGGCCTCAAGGACGCGAGCTGTGTCGAGGTCTGCCCCGTAGACTGCATCTACGAGGGGGAGGACATGTACTATATCCATCCCGACGAGTGCATCGAATGCGCGGCCTGCGAACCCGAGTGCCCCGTCGAAGCGATCTTCGCCGAAGAGGACGTGCCACCCGAGTGGCGCAACTTCATCCAGGTGAACGCCGACTTCTTCGCCAACAAGTAGCCCGCTCCGACTCCCGGGGCCCTCACCGGCGCAGCACGTTCCGCAGCAGGAACGTCACGTTCTCCTTCCGCTCCCGCAGGCGGCGGTAGAAGTAGGGGAACCACTGGTCCCCATACGGCACGTAGACCCGCATCCGGAAGCCCCGCCGCACCAGGTCTTCCTGGGTCTCGCGCCGGACTCCGTACAGCATCTGGAACTCGAATCGATCCCGCTCGATGCCGCGCTCGCGGGCGTGCTCGATCACGTGCTCGATCCGCTCGTCGTCGTGGGTGGCCACCGCCGGGTACTGGCCCTCGTCGAGCAGTCGATCCGCCAGCCGGTCGAACGCCGCGTTGACCTCGCGCTTGTCCTGGTACGCCAGCGGCGCCGGCTCCCGATACGCCCCCTTGACCAGGCGCACCCGCGCCCCGATTCCGATCAGGCGCTCCACGTCCGCCTCGCTGCGCCGCAGCATCGACTGGATCACGACGCCGACGTTACGAAAGCTCTCCCAGACGTCGTGGAACATCTCCAGGGTCAACTGGGTGTGGCGGGATCCCTCCATGTCGATGCGGACCCAGTTGTCGGTCTCCCGGGCCGTCTCGAGGATCCCCATCAGGTGGTCCCGCGCCAGGGCCGGCTCGATGTCCAGGCCCAGCATCGTCAGCTTGATCGAGATGTTGGAATCGACGCCGGCGTCGGCGATCCCCCTCAGGAGGTCCACGTAGTCCCCGCGCGCCCGCTCGGCGGCCGCGCGGTCGGTGACGTTCTCCCCCAGCAGGTCGAGCGACGCCGAGATCCCGCGGGCGTTGAGCTCCCGGACCGCCGCGATCGCGGTCTCCTTCTCCTCTCCCGCCACGAAGCGGGTCGCGGGCCAGATCAGCACCCCGCTCCGCTCCGCGGCGCCCGCTTGCCGGGCTCCGCCCCCTCGGCTACCATTCGGCCCATGTCGGTCCCTGTTCTTTCCGTCACCTCGCGCGCGTGGCCCCGGGCCGAGGCCCTTCCGGCCGGACGCGCCGCCGGCATCCTGGCGTTCGCGCTGTTGACCGCGCTGGGAGCGTTCGTTCGCATCCCGCTGCCGTTCACTCCCGTGCCGATCACGCTGCAGACGTTCTTCGTGCTGGCCGCGGGCATCTACCTGGGGAGCAGGGACGCGGCCTGGTCCCAGCTGGGGTACCTGGCGCTGGGAGCGGTGGGGCTGCCCGTCTTCTCCGGTGGCGGAGCCGGTCTGGGCCATTTCGCGGGTGCGACGGGCGGATACCTGATCGCCTTCCCGCTCGCGGCGGCGTTCGTCGGCGCCACGCTCCGTCCAGGCGACTCCGCAGCCCGCGCGACCGCGGTCTGCGCGGCCGCCACGCTCTTCATCCTGGCCCTGGGGGCCGCGGCGCTCGCGCTGGTGCTCGGCGTCGGGCCGCAAAGCGCGCTCGCCCTCGGCGTGCTCCCGTTCCTCCCGGGCGGTGCGGTCAAGATCGCCGCCGCCGTGGCCCTGGTGGTCCGCGCCCCGCTCACGCGCTGACGTCGCGCATCGAAGCGCCGTCCGGGCGCGCGCTACTGTCCCTCACGCTCCAGCTGTCCGGTGAGGTTCTCGGGCGAGAGGATCTCGTCGAGCTTCTCCTTCTCCAGGTCGGTCTCCTCGAGGGCGATCTCGGCCACCCGCCGGTTCTCGGCGAGCGCCCGCTTGACGATCTCGGCCGCCTTCGTGTAGCCGATCACCGGGTTGAGCGCCGTGGCGAGCGACGGGCTCTTCGCGGCGTACTCCTCCATCCGTTCCCGGTTCGCCGTGATCCCCTCGACGCAGCCGGTGCGGAAGACCTCGAGGAAGTTCCGCAGGATCTGGATCGAGAACAGCAGCTCCCAGATCATCACCGGCTGCATGACGTTGATCTCGAGCTGTCCCGCCTGCGCCCCCAGCGCGACCGTGGTATCGGCTCCCACCACGTGCATCGCGACCTGGTTCAGGCACTCGGGCATGACCGGGTTGACCTTCCCCGGCATGATCGAGGATCCCGGCTGACGGGCCGGCAGGTTGATCTCCTTGAGGCCGGTCAGCGGACCGGAATCGAGGAGCCGCAGGTCGTTGGCGATGCGGATCAGCTCGAGCGCGAGGTTCCTGAGCGCCGCCGAGACGCCCATGATCGGCTGGTGGCTCTGCAGCCGCTCGCGCGGGTCCGCCGCCTTCAGCAGCTCGAAGCCGGTCGTCGCGGAGAGGTGCCGGAGGATCGCCGGGCGGTAACCGTCGGGGAGGTTGATCCCCGTGCCCGCCGCGTTCCCGCCGATCGGCAGCTCCTCGAGCGCGTGCACGGCGGAGTCGATCGTCACCACCGCCCGGTCGAGGGCTGCACCCCAGGCGTGCATCTCCTGGCCCAGCGTGACCGGCACGGCGTCCTGCAGGTGCGTGCGCCCCGACTTGATCGCGTCGGCGAACTCCTGCCCCTTGTCGTGGAACGCGTCGGCCAGCGCCTCCAGCACGGGCTCGAAGTCGGTCCAGGCAAGCAGCACGGAAAGGTGCATGGCGGTCGGGAACGTATCGTTCGTCGACTGCGACATGTTGACGTGATCGTTGGGATGGAGGCGCGCGTAGTCTCCACGCTCCGCGCCGAGGATCTCGAGCGCCCGGTTCGCGATGACCTCGTTGACGTTCATGTGAAAAGAGACGCCTGCCCCCGCCTGGAACACGTCGACCACGAACTGGTCTCGCAGCCTTCCCGCGAGCACCTCGTCGCAGGCCCGCACGATCGCGTTCCCGCGCTCCTCGTCCAGCACCCCCAGCTCCATGTGGGTCAGGGCGGCCGCCTTCTTGATGTGCATATAGGCGTCGATCAGCCAGCCGGGCTCCCGCAGGCCGCTGACCGGGAAGTTCTCGATCGCCCGCAGCGTCTGGATGCCCCAGTAGGCGTCCGCCGGCACTTCCCTCGTCCCCAGGCTGTCCTTCTCGGTGCGGGTGCTCATGATCCTCCCCGGCGGGCGACGAAACGGCGAGACGCGAACCCGAAGCGGCGGAAGATACACGGCTTGTGTCGCTCGCGCAGACCTTCCCATATTGAGCCATGGCCAGGGTCTTGACGCCGCAGGACATCCACGCGCTGATCCATCTGCTGGGCGACGACGACGATTGGATCAAGCAGCAGGCTCGGTCCGCGCTGCGGGCGGCGGGCGAACTGACCACCCCCTACCTCGAGACCGCGTCCGTCGGCGACGACGAGCCCGAGATCCGCTCGGAGTCGAGCGCGCTTCTCGAGGACATCCACTTCGACGACATCGAGCGGCGGTGGGTGGCGCTCCAGGCGACGGTCGAGGGCGAGGCGCTGGAGGAGGGGGCGTTCCTCCTCGAGCGGATGATCCTGCCCGACCGGGCCCGTCACGTCGAGATCGCCCGGGACGAGCTCCGCGAGCTCACCGCCGGAGCGCTGGAGGCGGTCCCCGAGCACGCCCCGCTGGAGGAGCGCGTCGACTCCCTTCGGAGCTACGTCCACGAGACGTGCCGGTTCCATGGGAACACCGAGGACTACTACGACCCCGACAACTCCTTCTTCTCCAGCGTGCTGATCCGGCGAACCGGGATCCCGATCACACTGGCGCTCGTCTACCTGACGATCGGCCGGCGGATCGGCGTTCCGCTGGTGGGGATCGGGATGCCGATGCACTTCCTGATCGGGTATCGCGCAGCCTCGAGCTACCGCTACCTCGACCCGTTCTTCGGCGGACGCGAGGTCAGCCGCGGAGAGTGCCTCCTCCTGCTCGAGCGAGCCGGCTTCGACCCGGCGGAGCGATATCTGCGGTCCGCGCCCGTGGTGGGGATCCTCGAGCGGATGGCCCGCAACCTGACGGTGATCTACCAGAACGGCGCCCGCGAGCGGGAGCTCCGGCTCGCGCGCCGCTACGTCACCATGCTGACCGGCGAGGTCGCTTGACGGCGGCTCCCGGGCCCCGCTAGAAGCGACCCCGGGCTCGCTCCTTCATCGGGAGAACCTCCAGGCACGTCGTCCACCAGCCGGTCTCGATCGTCTCGATGAATTCCTCTGGCAGGCGCTCGGCACGCATCTCGAGGGCGAGCGCGGCGTGGTCGTACGACACCCGCCGCCACTCGACGCGGGGCGGACCGCCGTCGTCCCCGGCCGTCAGGATCGCGTAGGAAACGCGCGGATCCCCATCGTTGGCCGGCCGGCCGATCGCCCCCACGTTGACCACACGCCGGCCTCCCGGTAGGGCCCGGCTCCACGCCAGTCCGGTATGGGTCACGCACAGAACGTCGGCCCGTCCCTCGTCGAGCAGCCATCCGAGGAAGTGGTCGGAACAGGCGCTCTCCCACAGGAACTCGTTGGCTCGCCGCGGGCTGCCGTGACAGAGGAGCGCCTCGCGGTCGCCCAGCGCGAGTCGGATCCGCGCGGGAAGCCCGCTCATCCAGGCGCGGTGCTCCGGATGGGTGTGGGCATACGTGTACCGGTATGAGAGCGCCGCGAATGCGTTGTCACGGGGATCCGTGTACCCGCAGCGGCAATCGGGCAGATCATGGCCCAGCGAGTGGTCGTAGTTCCCCTGGACGACGGGGATCCCCGCCGCCCGGATGATCTCGCAGCTGCGGTCCGGGTGGGGGCCGAAGGCTCCCAGGTCCCCCAGGCACACGGCCTCGTCCACCCCGGCGGCGTCGGCGTCGGCGAGCGTCGCCTCCAGCGCCAGGTAATTGCTGTAGACACCGCCGAACAGGGCCACGCGCCGGGCGGCCAGGCGGATCACGGCGCAGTCTCGTCGAGCGCCGCGGGGACCGGGATCGCCGCCTCCCGGGGGATCGCGGACTCCGGCGCCGCGGACCCGGGGTTCGAGCAGATCGCGCCATGGAGCCAGCACGTGTGACACGCCGCGTGCCCGAGCGCGAACGGCGTCTCCGCCGCCCGGGCCAGGTCGTCCCCGAGGCTTCCGTCCGGCGCATCGAGCAGGATCGGGCACACCCAGACTCCCCGGTCCGTGACGACTCGCGCGTGGCTGCAGACGAGCTGACCGAGGTCGTACCCCTCCAGGATCTCGTGGGTCACGCGGTCGTGCTCGCCGTATCCCCCCGACCGCGCGGCCTCGGCGCCGATCCGGAGCGCCGGCATCAGCTTGATCCGGGGCCGGGAGTACCCGTGCGCCTTCAGGGTCTCGACGAGCCGGCGCTGGACTTCCGGAGCGCTCGCCGGGTCCCAGGTTTCGACCGCGGTGACGATCGGCAGGAATCCGTGGGCCAGCAGGAGCTCCACTCCCGCCATCGCCCGCTCGAACGCCCCGGCGCCGCGTAGCGCGTCGTTCGAGCACGGGTCGAACCCGTCGAGCGAGAGGCGGAACTCGAGCGACCAGCGACTGGCCGCGGCCGCCGCGGCGAGCGGCTCGACCTGGAGCGGCTTCAGGAGGGTCCCGTTCGTCAGCACCGTCGTCGGGCCGTACTCGAGCGCCCGGGACAGGATGTCCACGATCCGCGGGTGGAGGAACGGCTCCCCGCCCGTGAAGTAGTACTCGCGGACGCCGAGCGGGACGCTCTCCTCCAGCCGCCGCTCGACCTCCTCGAGGGAGAGCGGCTCGAAGGCGTCGTTGTCGGGAGCGCAGGAGATGAAGCAGTGGGCGCACCGCAGGTTACAGCGCGTGCCGGTGACCTGGAACCAGAGGGCGTCGAGGTGTCCCGGCTCGAGGACCGGCGCGGCCCCGGTGTCGGCATGCGGCCGCAGGCGCGGTCGGCTATGTTCGGCTCCCATGTCGGCCTCCCCTCTGCTGCTTCGTACGATCGGGAGCGCGCTCCTATTCGCGGCGCCGCTCGCCTGCGCGCCCGCCGCCGCCTCGCGGGACCCCGCCGCCACGCCGCTCGTGGACGTCGGAGCGGCCGATCCCGAGCTCCTCCTCGACATCCGGTACGCGACCGACGGGAACTTCCTCGGCCGAGCGGTCTACGGCGCGGCCCGCTGCCTGCTCGTTCCCGATGCCGCCGAGCGGTTGCTGGTCGCCGAGCGTGCGCTGCGGGCCGACGGGTACCGCCTCGTCGTCTGGGACTGCTACCGGCCGCGGAGCGTGCAGTACCTGATGTGGGAGATCCTCCCCGACCCCGACTACGTGGCCGATCCGGAGCGGGGGTCCCGCCACAATCGTGGCGCGGCGGTCGACGTCGGCCTGCGGGCGCTGGACGGGGACGTGGTGCCCCTGCCCACCGCGCACGACGACTTCAGCCCGCGCGCCCACCGGGAAGCGACCGACCTGCCGCCGGGAGCGATCGCCACCCGCCAGCGACTGGAGCGGGCGATGACCGCCGCCGGATGGATCCCCCTCGCGACCGAGTGGTGGCACTTCGACGCCCCCGGCTGGGAGCGGTATCCGCTACGCGACGAACCGCTCGGGTCGGCCGATGCGGAGCGCTGAGTCTCAGCTCCGATCCCGGGTCGGTACCCGGGCCCGCACCGCGGCCACCGCTTCCTCGACGTCCTCGACCCAGGTGAAGAGCTCCCCACCCTCGTCCACGTAGGGGCCGTTCACCAGCCGTTCGACGATCGGCTGCCACGGATCGCGCCACGCCACCAGCGGCCGCGGCTCGACGAGACCCTTCCGCAGACATTCCCACGCGAGCGAGATCTCCGCCAGCGTCCCGTTGCCCCCCGGCAGCGCCACGTAGGCCGCCGCCTCCCGCACCAGGTGCTCGAGCCGGGCGAACAAGGTCGGCGCCTCGATGACGTGCGCCAGGTGGGAGTTGGGGCCGACGCGGAAGGTGAACTCCGAGCAGGTCACGCCGATCGCCTCCCCACCCGCCTCCCGAGCTCCGGCCGCGGCCGCCTCCATCGTGCCCCCGTAGCCGCCATTGAGGATCGCGTACCCGGCGCCCGCCAGCCCCGCGCCCAGCCGCCGCGCCCGCTGGAGGTCCACCTCCGCCCCGGCCCCGCTCCCGAAAACCGCCACCCGCGGCCGCTCCACCAATCCCATGCCCGTCTCTCTACCCATCCCCACAACCTATCGCCTTACCCCGCCCCCGAAAACGAATCGAGCCCGCCGAAGCGGGCTCGGAACAAACGCCGGGGTGGGCATCCCCACCCTCAGAGGTCGATCAAAACGGGTCAGATGCAAGGCGCGCGACGAGAGGATTCCGAGGCGCACTCAGGTGCGCCGCAGGAAGACCCGAGGAGCGCAACGCCGCAGATGGCCCGTTTTCATCGACCGAAACCTAATGGATGAAGTAGAGCAGCTGCTGGCCCGCAATCGACGCCACCCGGCGATCGATGTACGCGAACCCGTGGCTCTCCGACTCGATCTCGGTCACGAGCATCCCCAGCACGAGCGAGCGCAGCTGCTCGCGCGTCGCACGCTGGCGCTCCAGCCGCTCCCGATCGGCCTCCGGCGGGACTCCCGGGCCGGCCACCATGCCCGTCGGCAGCGAGCGGCGGAAGACGTCCATCGAGGGATCGTGGTCCGAGGCTCGATACGCGACCAGGATCGTCTCCATCTCGTCGAGATACGACTGCAGCCGGGCATCGTTCCGAAGCTCCGCCTGAACGGTTTCCACCACGCGCGCCTGGCGCTCGGCGGTCAGTGCCGCGTTCGAATCCGGTCGGGCGATCCGCATGGCGATGGCGCCCAGGCCGAACCCGACGACGAGCATCGCGGCCAGACCGATGGCGCTTCGACCCCAGCGCGCCCAGACCCGCGCCAGCGGGCGGCCGTGAATCCGGCCCCCGAGCTCCTCCTCGAAGCCGTCCCAGATGGCAGCGGGCGGCTCCGGGTCGGACAACGCCCGGCTCGCCTCGATCAGCTCGGTGACCGCGCGCCGCTCGGACTGGCAGGTCGCGCAGGTCGACAGGTGGTCGACCAGCGCCGGCGTGAGCGGGACCGGACCCGCGCTCGCGGCCCGCTCCCACAACGCCTCCTGGACGGTGCTACAGTGCAGTGGACTCATTGGGAATCACCTCTGGCTCCTCGGTTCGCAGGATCTGACGGAGCCTGCGTATCGCATGAAAACCATTCGCCTTCACCGTTCCCTCGGCACAGCCGAGGACGGCCGCCGTTTCCTTGACCGACAGCTCCTCCCGGTACCGCAGCACGAACGTCGCCCGCTGCATCTCGGGAAGCCGGTCGATGGCCTCGCTCAGCCGCACCCCGACCTCCTCCCGAGCCACGTCATCGAGCGGGGAGGCGGTATCGCTCGCCGCGTCCGGATATGGCGTCTCCTCGATCGGCGTGACGACGCCGTAGCGTCGCTTCTCCCGCTTCTTCCAGCCCAGCGACTCGTTGACCGCGATCCGATACAGCCACGACCAGAACGGGGCTCGCGGCTCCCACCGCTCGATGTTCTGATACACCTTGATGAACACCAGCTGGAGCACGTCGCGGGCGTCCTCGTAATTGCCCACGAACCGGTACGTCACCCGCAGCAGATCCTGCCGATAGAATCGCACGAGCTCGTTGAAGGCGACGGTATCGCCACCCTGAGCGCGAGCGAGGATGTCCGGAGCGATCTCGGCCAAAGCCGTCTCCTGACGCGAGGGCTGGTCTCGCCTGTGAAACGAACGTCGTGGGGCCCCGGTTTAACCCTCCGGGGCACCGCCCGGCTCGGGTGGAGTCCGTCGCAGCCGGAGGTTGTAGGACACCACCCACCCCAGATAGGTCACGAGCAGGGCGAACAGGACGATCTCCGAGTAATAGTACACCGCGGCGATGACGAGGGCCGCGGCGAGCATCAGGAGGTGGGGGGACCGGGGGTTGGTGAGGAAGTGCTTGACGTTCGGGAACGGGATCCGGCTGACCATGAGGCCGGTCAGGATCAGCAGGGAAGCCGCCCACAGCACCGCCCAGGGCCATTCCCGGATCGGCGTCTTGAACAGGTGGACGTGGACGGCGATCACGGCGGCCGAGGTCGGGGTCGGCATCCCGATGAAGGTACCGCGGGGCGGGCTGACGACCGGAGCGTCGTCGGTGGACATGACGTTGAAGCGGGCCAGCCGGAGCGCGGTCGCGGAGAGGAACGCGAACGACGCGATCCAGACGAGCCGCCGGGCGTGAGGGGAGCCGGCCTCCCCGAGCTCGCCGATTCCCCAGGCCATGGCCAGGAACGCCGGCGCTACCCCGAACGTGACGACGTCGGCGAGCGAGTCGAGCTGCACCCCGATGGGCGAGGAGGACGACACCAGCCGCGCGACCGCGCCGTCCAGGCCGTCCAGCACGATCCCCACCCCGATGGCGATCGCCGCCAGGTCGTAGTCGCCTCCCAGGGTCGAGCTGATCGCGAAGAACCCGGCGAAGAGGTTGCCCAGCGTGAAGAGGTGCGGCAGGAGATGGACACGGCGGCGAAGCCGCTCCCCGCGTCCGCGCGCTCGACTCCGCGCCATCTTCAGCGACCTCGCGAGATCAGGGACATCAGACGGTGGCTCCAGGGAACCGACATCTGGGGGTCCTTGACCATCAGCACCGAGGATTCCGAATAGCGAGCCACGAGGTCGGGGGTCCGTCCGAAGAGATACTTCCGGTACCGGGGACTTCGCGACGCCCCGATGACCACCAGATCGTGATCCCCGGCCGCCCGGAGGATCTCGACCACGGGATCCTCTCCGGGCACGACTTCGAGCCGCGCATGAGTCTCCGTCAGCTCGCGAAGCTCCTCCAGGTATTCCTGGGCGTGCTCGAACCGAGCGTCGGACGAGTCCGGGGGGACCACCATGATCAGGGTCAGCTCGGCCTCCGTCAGGCGGGCGATCGAGTCCGCCACCTGCACCTCGGCGGGACCGTAGGGACCCCCGGCCGAGACGACGAGGATCCGCTCGTAGGTATCGATGCCCCGATACTTCAGCACCCCCACGCGAACGGGGCTCCGCTTGAGGATCTCGTCCACGTAACTGTCGCGGAGATGAAGCACCCGGAAGCGATCGTGCCAGTCCAGCAGCACCGCATGGGTCGACTCCCGCACCATAGACAGCAAGCCCTGGGCTCGATCCCGGCCGACGACCTGATGCAGGTGGATGTCGCAGCCGTGAGCCCGACCCTTCTCCAGCACCCGCTGTTCGTACTCGGGGTCGATCTCCTCCAGCTGCACCAACGGGCTCTGGAAGGGAACCTCGATGAACACGACCGCCTCGATCCGGGAATCGTAGCGGCGGGCGATGCTCGCCGCGATCGTGATGAGGTGAGCGTTCGGCTTGTCCGGGAGGAGCTCGACGAGCACCGACCCGGGCTGTTCGGTGATCTCCTGCTCGACTTCGGCGGCCTCCCGCTTGACGTCCATCGCCTGGAGCTGCCGTACCCGCTGCAGATGGTCCCTCAGGCCATACCCGGGCTGGATCGGACGGGACTTCGACCATCCGCGGTGGAAGTAGTACCAGCCGACCCCGCCGAGCAGGAACAGGACGCTCACGAGCTGGGGGACCCATCCCATCTGGGTGAGCAGAGTCAGGGTGACGATCGTCCCCACGATCTGGAGCCAGGGATATCCCGGAGCGCGGAACCGCGGCCGATACCACTCCGGATCGACCCTGCGGAGCAGCAGGACCGCCACGTTGAGAAGGGCGAACACCACGATGTTGAAGACGCTCCCGAGCTTGGCCAGCATCTCCACCTCCAGCAGGACGGCCAGCCCCACCATCAGCGCCCCTGTCACCAGGATCGAACGAAAGGGCGTCCGGAACCGGCGATGGATGCGGCTGAACCACTCGGTCATCAAGCCGTCCCGCGACATCGCGAAGGGATAGCGCGAGGATGAGAGGATCGCGGCGTTGCCGGTAGACGCGGTGGCCAGCAACCCCGCGACGGCCAGGGAGATTCCGCCGAAGGCGCCCAGGACGATCTTTCCCGCCTCCACCAGGGGCGCGTCCAGGCGGACGAACCGCTCCTGGAGAATCACGCCGGTCACCACCAGCATAACCAGCACGTAGAGGAGCGTGACGACGGCGACCGCCGAGAGGACCGCGCGGGGAAACGTCTTCCCGGGATCTCGGACTTCCTCGGCAACCGCCGAGGCCTTCACCACACCGAGGTAGGAGACGAAGACGAGCCCGGTGGTCGAGAAGACGCCGGACCACCCGTGCGGCAGCAACGGACGCATCGCCTCCATCCGTACCTCCATGAAGCCGCGGGTCACGAAGAAGCCGAGGATCCCGAGGAGCAACGCCACGATGAGGTTCTGCAGGAACCCGCTCGCCTTCCCCCCGATCAGATTCACCACCACCAGGCCGATGCCCAACCCGGCCGCCGCGACCGTGATGGGGAACGGATGGAAGGTCGCGGCGTATTCGCCGAATCCCTCCAGGGCGAAAGCTCCCTTGAAGATCAGTCCCAACCAGGAGCCCAGACCAACGATGGAACCCAGGATCGGTCCCATCGAGCGGCTGATGAAGTAGTAGCTGCCCCCCGCCTTGGGCATGCCGGTTGCGAGCTCGCACACGCTGAGTGCGGCCACCATCGAGATCATCCCGGCGAACAGGAACGACAGCGCGGCGCCCGGGCCGGCCTGCGCCGCTGCCACGCTCGGGAGGACGAAGATCCCGGCCCCGATCATCGTCCCGGACGCGATCGAGAACACGGCGAAGAATCCGAGATCCCGACTGAGCTCCGTTCGACCGCCCATGTCTACGGGGTGGCGTCTCCGTATGGGCCACCGACGGCGCCTGACTCGACCACGCCCGAGATCTCGGCTTCGGATCGGAGGAAGTCGTCGAGCCCGGTCTCGCCGTTCTTGTCCACCAGGAACAGGACCACATCCTTCGGCTGCAGGTACTGATCGGATCGGGCCAGGGTGGGACGATCACCACGCACGATGACGAGGGGAACGATCCCGTCCGGCAAGTCGAGCTCGGCGAGCTTCCGCGAGCGAACCGCCTCCGGGATCGTCCGCTCCACCACGGCCGCCCGGCCGACCCGGATGTCGTGGTCCCATTCTCGCACGGGGATCTCCCCCCCGAAGGCGACCGCCGCGCCGATACCCTCCACCAGACCCTCATGAGCACCCCGGGAGGTCTCCACCAGGGCCGGATACACCTCGGGGATGAAGAACTCCTCCCGGGCGCGCTGGGCGACCAGGAAGTTGATCTCCTGATTGGCGGTGGTGGCGACGAGCGCCACCGCACCGTCGGCGCCGGCCGACTCCATGACGGACCGCTCCAGACAGTTCCCCACCACGGCCGGGAATCCCTCGGCGCGGGCCAGCGAGACGCGATGGGGATTGGTGTCGACCAGAGTCGGTTCCAGGCCGACATCGGACAGGACACGCGCCAGCACGCGGCCCAGTTCGTTGGCGCCCACGATCACCACCCGGTGACTCGTATCCGCCAGCACTCTCAGCGCTCGCCCGACGGCGCGGGCGGAGAGGCCCTGCACGAGCACCGTGATCGCGATCGTCAGGAAGACCAGGGCCAGAAGCGCCTCGCCTTCGGGCGGAGTGATCCCCGCCCGCACCACCTCCGCCGATCCTCCGCGCGCCAGCAACGCGATGAACGACGCGATCGAGATCGCCACGACACCCCGGGGACAGACCCACATCACGAACAGACGCTCACGCCAGCTCGTTTCCGATCGGACGGTCGATAGCGCCACGCCGAGCGGACGGACTACCCACATCAGGAGAAGCACGACCACCACGCCTCCCCAGCCCACCGATGCGATCGTCCGGAGCGGCAGATACGCCGACAGGAGGATGAACAGGATGGAGATGAACAGGATGCTCAGCTGCCCCTTGAACCGGCGCACGAGACGCTCCTGGCGCATGGCCCCCCGGCGCACGGTCATGCCCGCGATTACCGCGGCGAGAATGCCGGACTCGGGGGAGATCGCCTGAGAGACGGCGAACAGCCCGAGCACCCATCCGAGGACCACGAGGTTCACGAGCTCGTCCGTCACCAGCCGGCCCAGCCGCAACGCCCGCCCCAGAGCCCATCCCCCGGCGAACCCCATCGCTCCGCCCACGAGGACCCGCTCGGCGAACCCGAGGAACCCCTCCCAGACGCTGGTGTCGGTAGTGAGGAAGAATTCCAGCACGATCACCGCCAGGATCGCTCCCACCGGATCGATCAGGATCCCCTCCGCGCGCAGGATCGTGTCCACTCGCCGCTTCACCCGGATCCGGTCGAGCAGAGGGTTGATCACAGTCGGGCCGGTGACGCTGACGATCGCTCCGAACAGGATCGCGAACGTCCAGTCGAACCCCAGGACGAACCGGGCAGCCAGCGCCGCGCCGACCACGGTCGTAGCGGCTCCGATGGTCACGAGATTGCGGACGACCCTGCCCACCGCCGCCAGGTCCACCAGATGGAGCTGGAGGCCCCCCTCGAACAGGATGAGGGCGATCGCCAGCGAGACGATCGCCTCGAGGCCGAGGCCCAGGTCGCTGGGATCCACCCAACCCAGGACATCCGGCCCCACCAGGATCCCGAACAGCAGGAGGAAGACGATGGCGGGCTGTCGGAGCCTCTCGGCCACTACCTGTGCGAGGATGCCGACGGCGATGACGATCGCCATCTCTTGAACGAGGAGGGACGAACTCATGGCCGGGAAGCTAGGAGCCCCCGGAAGGGGACGCTACCGGACGTTCTGGCCGTACCAGTCGCACCAGCGGGTGAGCGGACATTCCTCGCAGGCGGGGCGACGTGCGTGACAGATGGCGCGCCCGTGAAGGATCAGCCGGTGATGGGTCCCGGCCCACGCCCTTCGGGGGAGGGTCGCCATCAGTTCCCGCTCCACCTCGAGCGGCGTCCGGCCGTCAGCCAGCCCCAGTCGCCGGGACACACGGAAGACGTGGGTGTCCACCGCGATCGTCTGGGCTCCGTGCACGTTGGCCAGCACCACGTTGGCGGTCTTCCGGCCCACGCCGGGGAGCGTCATCAGCTCGTCCCGGTCATCGGGCACCCGCCCCCCGTGGACCTCCACCAGGCGCCGGCTGGCGGCCAGGATGTTCTTGGCCTTGTTGCGGTACAGACCGCACGAGCGGATGTACGACTCCAGCTCTTCCTGGGACAGCTCGAGGATCGAGTAGGGATCGCCGTGGTCGCGGAACAGCTCGGCGGTGACCTGGTTGACCCGCACGTCCGTGCATTGCGCGGAGAGGATCGTCGCGACCAGGAGCTGGTAGGGTGAGTCGTGGCGAAGCGCCGTCTCGGCGACGGGATAGGCGCGCTCGAGCTCCCGCAGGATCCCCCGGACCGCCGCCGGGCTCTTCCGCCGCGGACCGTCGAACGATCCCCGCGTCAGATCAGATATCGCCGTCCTGGATCTTGCCGTCCCGCTCCTGGCGCTCCCGTTCGATGGCCTCGCGCGCTCCGAGGGGCGAGCCCCGGCCGCGGGCGGTGTCGGGCTGCAGCCGCTCCGAGCGGATGCCGAACGGATCGGCACCCTGCAGGCTGTCGGCGAAGGTCGTCGTCGGCTCGCCGATCGTAGCGGCGAGAACGATCTCGGGGGTCAGCGAGTCCCCGGCGAACACGAGCCCGAAGTCGCGATCGACGGTCATCTCCAGATGCGTCAGTTGGTTGAACCCCGCGGACTCCAGGACGCGGAAGTCGTATTCGAAGCCGTGATAGAGATACAGGGACTTCACCTCGCCCGGCCGCAGCATGCCGGTGAACGTGGTGGCGGCACCCAGATGCTGTGACGCGGTGGGTTCGATCTTGAGGACCTTCTGCTCTTCCGTGGCGTTCCTGACCTCCACCGTACGCAGATGATAGGGACTGCGCATCGTGGAGATCGGGCCCGTGCACGACACGAAGAGCACCGCCAGACCAAGCCCTCTCGCTACCCTGGCTTGACGCATTTTCGCCATCCCGCTAAGTTGAGAAGTTACCACGCGTTATCCGCGCCTCATTCCAACTGCCTCAGGGAGGGATGGAATCCGCATGGCCGAGGTCCAGGTTCGCGAAGGCGAAACACTCGAGAGCGCTCTGAAGCGCTTCCGTCGCGAGGTCAAAAAGTCCAATATCTTCTCCGAGCTGAAGCGCAAGCGCCACTACGAGAAGCCCAGTGAACGTCGGCAGCGCAAGCTTCGCAGCCGCAACCGTCGCGGCTAGGGCAATATGGCGGCTCCCGTATTCAACGTCAACGACAAGGTCGTCCACCCCCAATACGGTGGAGGATACGTCGCGGGGATCGAGTCGATCGAGGTCGGCGGCGAGACGATCGAATGTCTCAAGATCCGCTGCGTATCCAAGGGCCGGAAGATCTTCGTTCCCAAGGGGAGCGTGGAGCTCTCGGCCATCCGCCCACCCCTGAACGGACGGCGCTTCGCCGAGTTGAAGAAGACCCTCACGGGGGAGCCCGAGAAGCTGAACCGGAACTTCAACCGCCGCATGAAGGTCGTGAAGACCAAGCTGGACTCGGGAGATCCCCTCCAGGTCGGCGAGGTCCTGCGCGATATGTATCCGAAATGGTCGGACAACTCCCTTTCCAGCTCCGACCAGCGGATCTTCGAGAAGTGCCGTGACCTGCTCGTCAGCGAGCTCGCCCTGATCCGGAACGCCTCCTACGAGGAGGCGCTGGAGTACCTGGAAGAGACGATGTCCTCGGCCGCCGCCGAGCACGCCTGAAGCCCGCTACGACTTACAGCCAGTTCGGATCGCGAGCCTCGTCCTCGTCGTAGTCGGTCAGGTTCCTGAGGTTCTTCCCGTCCGGATCCACCAGCCAGAGATTCTGTTTCCTGTCCGGCCTGCGCGACACGAAGGCGATCCGCTCCCCGGTCGTGCTCCACGCGGGATCGCGGTCCTCCACGTCGTTTTTGGTCAGACGCGACACCGCTCCGCCGGCCACCACGGCGACCGCGATCTCCGCGGCCGAGCCCGTCCCCTGGGTGAACACGATCCGCGCGCCGTCGGGGCTCCAGTCCGGTTGCGACTGGCTCTCGCCCCCTCCCGAGGTCAGCGGACGGGGCGAGCCGCCGGCCACGTCGACCAGGAGGATCCGCCTCCGGTCTCCTTCGTCCCCCACGACCGCGAGCGTGCGGCCGTCGGGAGACCAGGCCGGCTCGCTGAACGACCGTCCGTCGCTCGAGAGCGGACGCGGATTCTCCCCGTCGACGTCCGCGATCATCACCTGCGACCGGCCCCCCCGGGTCACGGTGTAGGCGATCCTCTGGTCCCGCGGTCCCACTGCCGGATCCCGGTAGTCCGCGTCGTCGCCGCCCAGCACGCGACGCTCGTCGTTCCCGTCCAGGTCCATGGACCAGATCTCGTCCCGTCCCGCCGGCGGGCGGCGGGTGAAGAACACGCGCCGCAACCCCGGGGCGAAGAAGGGCTGGGTGTCGATGCCTTCCTCGCCGGTCAGGCGCAGCTCGTTCCCCTTCCGGGCCACGACGAAGTAGATGTCCGTGCTGCCTGCGATGGAGTCCACGTCGAGCTTGGAGTAGAGGATCCGCACGGAGGACGGCAGCTGCGCGGGAGGCGAGTAGAGGCAGGCCGCGGCCACGAGCGCGGGCGCCATGAGCGCGAACGGCACCCGATGGAGCGCGGACCGCGTCACAGCTTCGGCAGCGTCACACCACGCTGCGCCTGGTACTTGCCGCCGCGATCGGCGTAGGTCATCTCGCACGGCTCGTCGGATTCGAAGAAGAGCACCTGCGCGATCCCCTCGTTGGCGTAGATCTTCGCCGGCAGTGGCGTCGTATTGGAGATCTCGAGTGTCACATGTCCCTCCCACTCCGGCTCGAATGGCGTAACGTTCACGATTATGCCGCAACGGGCATAAGTCGATTTTCCGACGCAGATCGTCAGCACGTTGCGGGGGATTCGGAAGTACTCGATCGTGCGGGCGAGCGCGAACGAATTGGGCGGCACGATGCAGGTCTCTCCCTGCCAGTCGACGAACGAGCGCGGATCGAAGTTCTTCGGGTCGACGGTCGCGGCGTACACGTTGGTGAAGATCTTGAACTCGTCGGCCACCCGGACGTCGTAGCCGTAGGAAGACACCCCGTAGGAGATCACGCCCTCTCGCACCTGGCGGTCGGAGAACGGCTCGATCATCCCGTGCTCCTTCGCCATCCGTGCGATCCAGCGGTCGGGCCGGATGCTCAAAGCGCCTCGTTCATGCTGCCGCTCCGGTACCCCTCCAGGTCGCAGGCGACCCAGACGTAGCCGAGCGCCTTCAGCTCGGGGACGACCTCCCCGGCCGCCGCCAGCAACCGGGCGCGGTCTCCCGGCGGCACCTCGATGCGGGCGACGTCCCCGTGGTGGCGCACCCGGACGACCTCGAACCCCGCCTCGCGCAGCACCCGCTCGGCCTTCCCGACGCGGCCCAGCTTCTCGGTCGTGATCGTCTCCCCGTAGGGGAAGCGCGAGGCGAGGCAGGCGTTGGCGGGCTTGTCGGCCGTCGGCAGCCCGAGCCGTCGGGAGAGCTCGCGGACGTCGGCCTTGGTGAAGCCGGCCTCCTTCAGCGGCGACAGGATTCCGCGCTCGTCCAGCGCCCGGAGCCCCGGACGGAAGTCGAGGGCGTCCTCGGCGTGGGAGCCGTCGATCACCGCCCGGAACCCGCGGGTGGACGCCAGCTCCTTCAGGTCGCCATACAGGTCGGCTTTGCAGTAATAGCACCGCTCGGGCGGGTTCAGCAGGAATCCTTCGTCCTCCAGCTCGGTGGATTGGACGCGCTCGTGCGCGGCCCCCAGCGCCCCGGCCAGGCGCGTCGCCTCGTCGACCTCGTCGGCGTCGTAGGTGGCGCTCGCGGCCGTGACGGCGAGCACGTTCGCCGCCCCCAGTACGTCCAACGACTTCCTGAGGAGCAAAGTTGAATCGACGCCGCCGGAGTATCCGAGGAGCACCGAGCCGGCGTCTCGCAGGATCGACTCCAGCCGGCGCTCCTTCTCCTCGAGCGCGGCGGACGTGGAGATGGGGGACGGCATCGGCTTCATGGAACCGGCAAGGTACCGGGGGGTCACCCCGAGCGCACGCCGTTCACCGCGACGATCCGGCCCGCGGGATCGACCGCCAGCAGGTGGTTCCTGTCGTGCCTGTGAGGGGCTTCGAACCGCTCGAGCGTGCGCACGAGGTCGGGCAGCCGCGAGGCGGCCACGACGAAGGCGGTGCCGTAGATCCCCGGCGGCTCGCGCGCCTCGACGCGGATCTGGTGGTCCCCGGCAAGGAGGGGTGGATCGGTCTCCCGGGCGGCCTTCCCGGACTCGGGATCCGACGCCATGGGGCCGATCCCCAGGGACTCGAGGAAGCCCGCGAGCGCGGCGGTGTCGGTGGCGCCCAGGGTGACGCCCAGGAGACCAGGGTTCTCCAGGCCTCTCCACACCTTCGTCCGGCGATAGAAGGGACCGTGCCGGCTCCGGGCCACCACCGTCGCGGCGGGTAGCGGAACGTGGAGGTCGACCCGCACGTCGGCCGGCGCGTCGAGCGAGACGACGTAGCGGTTCGACCCGGCGGGGTCGTCGTCGGGGACCAGCTCCGCGTCCGGCCAGGCCGCGCGCATCTCGTCGCCGTCGTCGGGGAAGGCCACCACCCGCGTCGGGGAGAGGCCCAGCCCGACGAGCCAGGCGGCGGTATCGGACGGCTCTCCCGCCTCGATCCGGATCTCGATCACCTCGGGGGTCTCGGGATCGGCCGCGGCGTCGACCAGGATCACCCGGTCCTCCTTCCCCCAGCCGAGGCTCGCGGTTCCCCCGACCGGGTCCTCGGCCGAGGCCTTCATTCCCAGTACCCAGCGGTAGAACTTCTCGGCCGCGGCGAGATCGGGAACAGGCAGGATGACGGCCTGGAGGCGGAGCGCACTCGACATGCGCGCGAAACCTAGCGGGGCCGGGCGTGGCAGACGAGGAACGCCCATCAGGCTCCCGCGCGCTCGAGCAGCCCCGCCTCGACCAGGAACCGGCTGGGCCGGGCCTCGTCGCGAGGCACCGCGACCCAGGACGCGACGAGCTCGTTCGAGGCGCGCGTGAGCGCCACGTAGAACAGCCGCCGCTCCGCCTCGACGTCGGCGCGCGGGTGGGGCAGGACCCCCTCGTTGCATCCCGGGAGGAAGACGACCGGCCATTGGAGTCCCTTGGCGCGAAAGTAGGTCGCCACCGTGACCGCGTCGGCGGGGCCTTCGTCCCGCTGCGGCGCGCCCGCCCCGCGTTCCGCCCTCACCCGGCACGGCACACCCGCGGCGCGAAGCCGCTCGGCCAGCGCTGCGCAATGCGCGTTCGTGCGGCACAGGACCGCGAGCTCCGACGGCCGGCGGCCACCGTCGATCGCCTTGCGCGCGCGCTGTGCGAGACCCAGGCCCTCGGCATCGGTCCCACCGGTCGCGGCGACGATCACGCGAGCCGCATCGGACCGGGCCGCCACCGGGGACTTCGGGATCCTCCCCCGGTTGTGCCCCACCAGCCGCACGGCGTGCGCCAGCAGGTTCGGCGGGTTCCGGTAGTTGATCGCCAGCTCGTGGGACTCGACCGGGCGGCCGAGCTTCCGCTCAAGCCCGACAATGAACTCGGACGAGCAGCCGCGGAAGCCGTAGATCGCCTGGTCGTCGTCTCCGGTGACGAGCAGGTCGGCGCGCGCGGCCAGCCGGCGCACGAGCTCGAAGTCCAGCCGATTGATGTCCTGGAACTCGTCGACCACCACTTCGATCCACCGGGCCTCGACCGCCGGGCGCAGGTCCGACCGGTCCAGCAGCCCGAGCGCCCGGAGCTTCTGGTCGTCGAAGTCGAGCACGCGGGCGGCCCGCATCTCCCGCTCCGTGGCCGCGAACAGCGCGGCGATCAGCCGGGGCTTCACGCCCGAGACGTCGGTGTCGAGGTGGTCGAGTCGTTCCGCGGCCACGGGGTCGCGCGCGAGGAAGCGCGCGAATGCCCGCTCGTTCCCCGAGCGGGGGTCGTGGAGCGCGTTCTTGAGGAGTGCGAAGAGCTCGCGGACGACCGGGCCCCGGTCCGCGAGCTCTGCCGGCGCCCCCAGCGCGGCGCACGCGCGGGCCAGCAGCCGATCGGCTTCGGCCTCGTCGACCACACCGCGCGCCTCCTGCGGCGCGTGGCGCCGCAGGAGCGCGGCCCCGAACGCGTTCAACGTCGAGATCGTGCAGCCCGTGGTATCGATCCCCCGCTCGCGGGAGCGCGCTGCGAGCCGCTCGACCAGCGAGGCGCGGGCGGCGCGGTCGAACGTCAGGACCAGGATCCGCGAGGCGGGGGCGCCCTCCTCGATCCGGCCCAGCGCGCGTTCCACGATCGTCTGGGTCTTCCCCGATCCCGCCGGAGCCACCATCCGGATCGTCCGCGCCCGGCATTCGACGACGCGCCGCTGGTGCTCGTCGACCGGCACGGGGTCACCCCGTCCTCACCCGCGCCTCCTTCGAGTCCCGGTCGTCGGGCTCCGGCGCGGGACGATCGAGCGCGCGGTACTGGATCGCCTCGGCGACGTCTGCGGACCGGATCTCTTCGCGCCCCTCCAGGTCGGCGATCGTCCGGGCGACCCGGAGCACGCGGACGTGCGCCCGGGCCGACAATCCGAGACGGGCGTGCGCCCCTTCGAGGATGCGCCCCCCCTCCCGGTCGAGCCGGTCCCAGCCCATCCCCGGCTCGAGCGCGGAGTTGAGGCGGCCGCGCGCCCGCTGCCGCGCCCGCGCGGCCTCCACGCGTCGCCGCACGGGTCGGGAGCGCTCGGCGGCGTGGCCGCCCACGAGCTCACGGAACTCGAGCGAGCGGAACGGGACGTGGAGGTCGATCCGGTCGAGCAGCGGTCCGGAGACCCGCGCCCGGTAGATCCGACGCGCCCCGGGTGTGCAGCGGCACGCCCGGCGGTCGTCGCCCCACCACCCGCACGGGCACGGGTTCATCGCGCCGACCAGCAGGAAGCGGGTCGGGAACCGGAGGCGTCGGGTCGCGCGGCCGATCACGATCTCCCCGTCCTCCAGCGGCTGCCGGAGCCCCTCCAGCGCGTCCCGGCGGAACTCCGGCAGCTCGTCGAGGAACAGGACCCCCCGGTGCGCCAGGCACACCTCGCCCGCGCGGGGCGGCCGCCCGCCGCCGAGAAGCCCGGCCGCGGAAACCCCGTGGTGCGGGGCGCGGAAGGGCGGCGTCGTCACGAGCGGCCGATCGGGGGAGAGGATCCCCCAGGCCGAGTGGATCGCGGTGACCTCGAGCGCCTCGGCCGGGTCGAGCGGCGGCAGGATGGTCGGGAGCCGGCGGGCGAGGAACGTCTTGCCGGCGCCCGGAGGCCCGATCAGGAGCGCGTTGTGAAACCCCGCCGCCGCGATCTCGAGCGCCCGCCGCGCGACCTCCTGGCCGCGGACCTGCCCCCAGTCGGGCCCGAGCCGGGGGAGCCGGGCGGGGGACGGTGGCGCGGTGGCGGGCTCGATCCGGGCCAGGCCCGAGACGTGGTCCACCGCCTCGCGCAGCGACCCCACCGGGATCGCGTCTAGCCCGCGGACGAGCGCGGCCTCGCAGGCGTTCTCCGTCGCGACCAGCACCTGGCCCGCTCCGCGTTCGGCGAGCGCGGCCGCCGCCGGGAGCACGCCCCGCACCGGCCTCACCCGGCCGTCCAGGGCGAGCTCGCCGAGGGCGCAGAGGGGCGCGTCCGCCGGAGCCACGATCCCGTCCGCCTGGAGGATCGCCAGCGCGATCGGCAGATCGAAGGCCGATCCGCTCTTCGGCTCGTCGGCCGGCGCCAGATTGACGGTGATTCGACGGAGCGGCAGCGCGAACCCGCTGTTGCCGAGGGCCGCCGTCACCCGCTCCCGGCTCTCGCGCACGACCCCGTCCGGGAGCCCGACCAGGTGGAACGTGGGAAGCCCCCGGGAGAGATCGACCTCGACCGTGATCGGTCGGGCGGTGAGGCCCAGGAGCGACGCGGTGTGGACGCGCGCGAGCACGGCTGGAGGCGGTGCAAGAGGCGGACCGACCCGACGGCTGCGGCTGGCCCCCGGAACGTAAGAAGGCCCGCGCCGGAGCGCGGGCCTTCCGCGGAACGTCGGCCGGCGTTCGCGATCGCCTCAGTCCACCAGCTCGATCTTCTCCTCGCGCTGCTGGACGATCGGGATCAGGAGGTTCTGGCCTCCGGCCACCACGAACGCGTCCATCTTCATCTCGCTCGTCTCGGTGCCGCCCAGGTAGAGGCCGGCATCGGTGACGAAGTAGAACGAGCCCGTGCCCGTTCCCTCACCGGACAGGGATATGTCGGCGCCCTGCTGGCTGCCACTGCCCTCGATCGCCACCTCGGACGTGTAATCCACCTGCAAGGCGTCCTGGCCCGCGTACTCCCCCTCTCCCCTCGCCGTGTAGTGGTTGACCCGCTCGATCGTCATGTCGAGACCGTTCTGGTTGGTCGTCAAGTTCATCGTGTCCGACCAGGTCTGGCCATCCGCGATCGGCTCGGCCGGCAGGATCGGGTAGAAGCCGCGGTAGGTCATGGCGAAGTCGAGTCGGGACGCGGCTTCCGGCAGCGAATCGGGCAGGACGACATCGGTGACGTTGCCCCGATCGTCCATGACGATCTGGATCGTCTTGCCGTAGAGCAGCGTGAAGTCCTGATCCCCGCCGCCGGGCTGCGTCACGAGCGAGAGGCTGTCGTGGACGACCTCGACCGTGCGACCGCTCTCCCCGGCGTCCTTCACCGTCGTGTCGAACCGCCAGTAGCTGCTCACCTCGGCCTTCTGCTCGGCTCCGTTGACGGTCTGGGTGACGTTGTCGTGCTGGGTCCGCACGTAGGTGTGGGTCGTGCCGGGATCGGCGCCGTACCGAAGCGTCTGGGAGATCGCGACGTCCGCGCTCCCGGCCAGCCACGCCAGGGTGGCAAGGGAAATAGCGGTCAGGGTCTTCAAGGGCTTCCTCCTGGGAATGCGGGGCGGGAGCGAACGGATGTCCGTTCCTCCCGTGACTGGACTGAGATGGATGAATGGGCAATAATGTTCGCTTGTAGGTACCCGCTCGGGCAAGGCGGGTTCCGACATTCCTTCGCGCGATCGCGTTCATCCTAGCGAGCACGAACTCTACGGGATCGTGGGCTCGTCCCATCGCATCGACGGGGGCCATTGGCGCCGCTGAAATCCTGGTCGAAGAAGCGCACCCTCGTGGCACTGCGCATCTGCGCCACGGCCGCGGCGGGGGTGCTGCTCTGGATGTACGCACCCCCCGAGGGCCTCTCCATCTGGCTGTTCGCCATCTGGGGCCTCTACCTGGCGACCACGGTCACCTACGCGATCCTGCCGGTCGACTGGTTCACTCGTCCTGGCTTCGACCTGGTGTTCGTGCTCGTCGAGCTGTGTCTGCTGGGGACGCTCCTCCTCGCCTTCCCGCTTCCCGGCTCCTGGGTCTTCTACGCGTTCTTCCTCCTGGCCGTCCTGCTCTCCGCGCTCGCTCGCCGGCTGGTGTGGGCGATGGCGCTGGGAGCGGCGGTGGCGGGGGCCCACGTCCTCGCCCATGCCGATCGACTCACCGCCGAGCCGGGGGTCCTGATCCTCCAGGTCGCCCTGCTGCTGACGACCACCGGCATCGTCGGCTATCTCACCGAGGAGCTCGACCGCGAGGAGGCGACCAGCGCCCTGCTCGACAACGCGCTCGAGATCAGCACCCTGCTCGCGGGAACGCTCGATACCGACTCCGTCTACGATCACCTGACGGAGTTCGTCGCCCGCGTCTTCCGCGCCGACCGGGTGGCCGTCATCCTGACCGACCGGGAGCGCCGATCGGCGCGCGTCGTGTCGGCCATCGATCGCGGGGAGCCGCACCACGATCTCACCATCGAGCTCGACGACTATCCCGAGATCCAGACCGCGATGGACGAGCGCCGGCCGGTCGTCATCACCCGGGCCAGCACCCACCCCCAGATGTCCGAGGTCCGGGAAACTCTCCCTTCCCGCGCGCTCGCCTCGTCGATCCTCGCCGTGCCCATCGTGAAGGACGAATCGGCGCGCGGCGTCCTGTTCGTTCGGCTGGAGGATACACGGCGCGACTTCTCGGAACAGGAACTGAAGCTCGGGGGCATCCTGGCGGAGGTCGCCGGTCGGGCCCTTCATCGGGCCGACGAATACGCCGAGGTCGCGGAAGCGGCGCGACGGGATCCCCTGACCGGCCTCTTCAATGTGCGCGCGTTCCACCGGGCCCTGGCCGACGAGATCGAGCGCTCGGATCGCACCGGCTCTTCGTTCAGCCTGCTGATGATCGACATCGACTATATGAAGCGGGTCAACGATCGTTTCGGCCACCTGGCGGGCGACCGCGTCCTCCGGCGCGTGGCCGCGGTGCTCGCCGATCAGGTGCGGGGCATCGACACGGTCGCGCGCTACGGGGGCGAGGAGTTCGCCGTCCTCCTGCCCGAGACCAGCAACGAGCGCGCGCTGCTCGTCGCCGAGCGGCTGCGATCCCGGGTGGCCTCGGCCGGCCATGAGGAGCTGCTGGAGCCGGTAACGATCTCGGTGGGGATCGCGACCTGCCCGAGTGACGCGGTCACGCCCAGCGACCTCCTCCACAAGGCCGACGTCGCGCTCTACGCCTCGAAGTTCAACGGCCGGAATCGTTCGACGCCGTTCACCGATTCATCGGGAGACAGACAGGCCGCGCCGCCGGAGCCGCCGGACAGCGAGCTCGGCGCCCGTCTGGCCGATGACTCGGCCGTGCGATCGGTGCGACTGGCCCTGGCGGGCTTGTCCGACGACCGGAACCTGATGCGGCACCTCGACGTGATCGCCGCGCTGGCGAACATCATGCGGGCCAAGGATCCCAACGCGATCCGGAGCTTGCGGGACATCTCCACGCTCACCGAGCTCTTCCTGGCTCATCTTCCCATGCCCGAGCGGAATCGCTGGACGATCCATGTGGCGTGCCTTCTGCGGGACATCGGCAAGCTGGCGATCAGCGACGACGTCCTGCAGAAGAAGGACTTCCTGACGCGGCAGGAATACGAGATCGTGCGCCGCCACCCGATCGTCGGCGCCCGGATCGTGGAGCCGCTCAAGGGTCTGGAGGACGCGCTGCCCCTGATCCGACACCATCACGAGCGTTGGGACGGGAAGGGGTATCCCGACGGCCTCGCCGGGGACGAAATCCCCTATGGCGCCCGCATCGTGGGGCTCGTCGACGCCTTCTACGCGATGGCCCGGAGCCGACCCTACGCCGACCGCGCGCGAGGCTTCCGGTACGCCCGCGAGGAGATCCGGCGGAACGCGGGGTCGCAGTTCGATCCCGACCTCGCGCAGCGCTTCCTCGAGGTCCTCGACGGGAACCGCGACATCGTGGCCACGATGGTCGAGGAGACGGCCGAGGAGGGAGAGGCGATCCCGCCTCCCGAGCCCCGCGCGCTCCGCAGCGCTCCCCCCACCGAGCCGGTGGGCTGACTCAAGCCCCGCCTCCGGGGCGCCGACGCGAGCGGCGCCGCCATAGCCACAGCCCGAAACCGATCCAGACGATCGCCGTCGGCAGGCCGGCCTCGAGGCCGAACGCGCCGCCCGTCAGCCACCCCGGCCCTTCCAGGATGCCCGCGTGACACGGCGCGGGCATCATCAGGCCGCTGACCGGAACGGCGGCTCCGATCACGATCGCCGCGTTCCAGCCGGCGTGCGCCCCGACCGCCACCCAGACATCCCTCTCGGCGAGCACCCAGAATCCGAGGACCACCCCCACGAGCGCGAGGTTCGCGGTCGCCGGCCAGCCGAATCCGGGGTTGGCCTGATGGAGGAGGGCGAAGAAGAACGAGGTGACTCCCACGGCCACGGCGGGCCCCGCAAGGTCGCGCAGCGAGAACAGGCCGTAGCCGCGGAACAGCGCCTCCTCGAACAGCGCGGCGAGTCCGACGAACGCCAGCGTGCCGGCGAGGAACCGGAGCAGCGAATCGGCGCGGCACGCCCGGGGGGCGAGCTCGTAGGCGCCGAGGAGGGCGAGGATCGCGACCACCACGACCACGAGCCCCACCCCGATCGCCCCACCCCGGACGAGCGCCCGCGGCGCGCGGGCCGGTGCCAGCGGCGTCCGCGTCGGGGACCGCCGGTCCAGCGCCCACCAGCACCCGAGCGTCACCGCGAGCAGGACCACGTCGAGGATCGCGTACCCGGTCAGGCTCTGCAGCCCGGCAGCCCCGACCACCTGGCCCGCCACCGCCAGCGCCAGGAAGACCGCGACCAGCCACGTGACGAAGCGGAGCCCGGCGCGAGCGCGGACGTTCAT
The DNA here is from genome assembly GCA_035513155.1 of Gemmatimonadota bacterium. Lineage (GTDB taxonomy): Bacteria > Gemmatimonadota > Gemmatimonadetes > JACCXV01 > JAHWKZ01 > JAICNR01. The sequence continues at coordinate 29,559 of DATKCO010000022.1, forward strand.
GGCCGGAAGGCATCCTCCAGATGCTCGATCGCCGGCCCGCCGGGACCCCACGTGACTCCGATCACGTCGAAGCGGAGCGCGCGCGCCGCATGCCAGCGCGCGGCCGCCACGGCGCCCGCCGCCGCGAGCTGGCGGCGCTTCCGCCAGTCGACGGCCGTGACCGCGTGGGCGAGCCCTCCCGGCCGGCGCGTCTTCACCTCCACCAGGGCCAGCGTGCCCGCGCGCTCCGCCACCAGGTCGATCTCCCGCCCGGCCGCGCGCCAGCGGCGCGCCAGGATCCGCCAACCACCGGCCTCCAGATGCCGGGCGGCGGCCTCTTCTCCCGCCACTCCGAGGTCGCGGCGGGCGATCGTCACAGCGCCACCCGCAGTCCGTCCACCCCGAGGTCGACCGGCTCGCGGGCGTAGCTCGCACGGATCCGACGGAGGATCTCGTCCCGGCCGAGTGCCAGGGCGCTGGGATAGAGGTGGGTGACCACCACGCGCCGGACAGCGGCCGCCGCGGCCAGCCGCCCCACCGCGCCGGGCGTCAGGTGCCCCGCGACCCGGTCCTCGTCGGCCACCGAGCACTCGGCGATCAGGAGGTCGGCGTCGCGCGCCAGGTCGACGACCTCCCGGCACTCCTCCGTGTCGCCCGTATAGGCGACCACGACCTCCCGCCCGGACGCCCCGAGCACCAGCCGGTAGCCGACGGCTTCGGGGGTGTGGACGACCGGGCGGCCGTCGATCTCGACCCACGCGTCCTCCCGCTCGATCTCCAGCGGGCACTCGTCGACCTGGCGGATCTCGAGGGGGAACCCCGGCTCGACGACCCAGCCACCGAAGACTCCCGCGAGCTTCTCGAGGTCGCCGGCGAATCCCGGGTAGCCGAGCAGCGTGAGCGGACGGACGCGTGCCGTGCCGGGAGCGTTCTTCAGCGCGAAGAGCAGCGGCAGGAGGTCGGCGACGTGATCCTGATGGCGATGGGTCACCGCCACCAGATCGAGCTCCGACCAGGCGAGGCCGAGGCCGTCCAGGCGGCGCAGGGTCCCGGAGCCGAGGTCGCAGAGGACCTGCAGGTCGCCGCAGGTGAAGTGATGGGCGGCCGGTCCCCGGTCGGCGTCGGGAATCACCGTCCCGCTGCCGATCAGCGTGTATTCGATGGGCTCCATGGCGAGCGCCCTCCCGGGTCGCGGGTATCAGTCGAGCCGATCGATCGAGATCAGATCGGAGGGGACCGCTCCCTGGTCGAGGGCGTCGCGGTCCCGCGCGCCGGCCTCGTGGAGGAGGTGCGCGGCCCACAGGTACCCGGCGGGGTTCCCGGCGTCGACGATCGTCCCCCGCCACGGCAGCGCGCGCAGGAGACCGCGCTCCACGAGCCGGCGGAGGACCTCGACGTCGTCGGACTCGCGGCCGGCCAGCGTCGCCTCCGCGGCCACCCGCCGCGCTTCCTCCAGCCACGGCCGCGTCACCGCGGTGCGGGGCATCAGCCGCCAGCCTCCTTCGGGAGGGGCGTGGAACGGCCCGGGTGCGCGACGCGGCTGGATCTCCAGGACCCGGGACCCCGCGCCGGCGGGCGCCATCTCGTCGAGGTCGATCCGGCCCACGTTCCCGAAGAAGTGCCGGGTCTCGGGGCCTACCCGGTGGCACGCCGCCAGCACGACGTCGCGCCGCCGGGCCTCGGCGAGATCGTCGGCTGTCAGCGGCGGCCCCCCGGCGATCCGGACGTTGTCGGGCAGGAACACCGCGAACGCTCCTTCCTCCACCCATGGGCGGGCCGACAGCACCGCGTCGACCACGCCGGTCGGCGCCGCCTGCTCAAAGGTCGTCACCGTCACCTCCGCGGCGCGCTCCTCGAGGGACGGGAGCAGCCCCTCGCGCCACCTCTCCTCCCGCACGTACGAGACGAGCGCGGGCTTGACGGGGGAGATCACGATCCCGATCTCCTCGAACCCCCCCTCGAGCGCCTCGGTCAGGCACCACTGGAGCATCGGCCGGGTGCCGACCGGCAGGAGCTCCTTGGGCACCACGCGCGTGGCGGGGCGCATCCGCGTCCCCCGCCCCGCCGCCGGGATCAGGCAGCGCGCCTTCACGCCCGCGTCACAGCAGGACCCTCAGGTACCACTCGATGAGCGGATCGCCCAGGTAGAACGCCAGCGCCGCCCCGAGCGCCAGGAAGAGACCGAACGGCACGAGCTTGTCGGACTTCCACGCGATCGGGACGAACACGAGCGTTCCCGCGAGGGCTCCCAGGAAGACGCTGAGGAGCGCCCCCTTCCACCCCAGAAAGGCGCCGATCATCGTCATCATTTTGATGTCTCCGCCCCCCATCGCCTCCTTCTTGAACGCCCACGTGCCGACGATCGCCACGAGCCACAGGACCCCGCCTCCGATCACGGCCCCGATGACGGCCTCGGGGACCGTGGGGCCGGTGGGGAGCGCGGCCAGCGCGGTCCCCAGGACCGCGCCTCCCAGCGAGAGCTCGTCGGGGATGAGATAGAAGCGGGCGTCGGTCACCGCGATCGCGAGGAGCAGCGTCAGGAGGGCGATCCCGCGGACCGCTTCGGGGCTCACGCCGTACGCCGCGACGTTCCCGGCCCAGATCGCGGCGGTGGCCGCCTCGACCAGCGGGTACTGCCAGCCGATCCAGGTCCGGCACGAGGCGCAGCGGCCACGCAGGGCGAGCCACGAGACGAGCGGGATGTTGTGGAACCAGCGCAGTGGCGTCCCGCAGGCGGGACAGTGGGAGGGCGGGGAGACGATCGACTCCTCGCGCGGCAGGCGCAGGATCACGACGTTGAGGAACGAGCCGATCACCAGACCCACTATCCCGCTCAGGATGATCGCGAGACCGTCCACATCCCCTCCGGCGAGTTTTCCACAGGACCGGCACAGGATAGGGCCGAGGGGATGTCAAATCAATGTGGACAACCGGTGGATGGCTCCACCACCTTCCCGTCCGCGACGCGCCGGATCAGGCCCGACGACGGCTCCTGCCCGAGGCGGTATCGCGGGTCGAAGTCCCCCCGCTCGATCCCCAGCAGCTTGAGCTTGTAGATGAGGGTCGTCCGGTTCAGTCCGAGGAGCCGCGCCGCGCGGGTGACGTTACCGCGGCAGAGCCCCAGCACCCGGAGCACGTGCTCGCGGCGCACCGCGTGCCACGACAGGTCCGTCGCCGCCGGCGCCGCGCCGAGACCCAGGTCCTCGAGACCGATCCGGCGCCCGGCCGCCAGATGGAAGCCACGGTCCAGCACGGCATTGAGCTCGCGCACGTTCCCCGGCCAGTCGTGCCGGGCGAGCGCCTCCCAGGCATCGAGTCGCAGCGACCTGCGGCGGCCGTAGCGGGCGTTCAGGCTCGCCAGCCGGAGCTCGGCAAGCGGCACCACGTCCTCGCGCCGCTCGCGCAGCGGCGGGAGGTGGACGCGGAAGCCGGCCAGGCGATAGAACAGGTCGGCCCGCAGCTCGCCGTCGGCCAGCATCCGGTCGATGTCGCGGTTCGTGGCGGCGATCACGCGGAAGTCCGATCGCTTCTCCGCGCGCCCGCCCACCGGCCGATACCGCTGCTCCTCGATCGTATACAGGAGCTTGGCCTGGATCTCGACCGGGAGCTCTCCGATCTCGTCGAGGAACAGGGTCCCTCCGTTCGCCTGCTCGACGAGACCCACCGCGTCGCCCACCGCCCCGGTGAAGGCGCCCCGCACGTGGCCGAAGAGCTTGGACTCGAAGAGGTTCTCCTCGAGGTTCGTGCAGTCGACGACCACGAACGGGGCCTCGCGCCGCCGCGCGTCCGCGTGCATCTGCCGCGCGAGGAACGTCTTGCCCGTGCCCGACTCCCCCTCGATGAGGATCCGCACGTCCGAGGCGATCAACCGCCGCAGGCGGGACTTGGCGGCCCGGATCGTGGGACAGAAGGTCAGGAACTCGGGGAACGGGTCCACCGGCCGCCCTGTGGCCGGCCGGTCGAGGACGGCCACCACGCGGGAATAGTGGGCGGCCAGCGCGCGGGCTCCTTCCTCGTCGCCGAACACCGACCGTGCCAGCGAGTCGTACCGCTCGCCCTCACAGCCCCAGCGGCGCGCGCAAGCGGCGGCGAGGAGATACACCATCGCCGCGTCGTACCGAAGGTCCCGGCCGTGCAGGTCGGCGGCCGCGGCCTCGACGTCCTGGAGCACCCCGGCCTCGCCGCGCTCTTCGAGAAGCGCCTTCCACACCAGCGCCCGCGCCTGCACGGCCGGGAGCGGGACCTGGACCGCGATCCGCGCGGCGGCCTCGAGCCGGATCGCCGCGCTCTCCAGGTCGCCCGTGGCGAGCTCCGCCTCGGCCCGCCCCAGCTCCAGGACCGCGTCGAGCCGCAGACACGCACCCCTCCCGGCCAGCTGGCGGCTGCGCTCGAAGAGGTCGAGCGCCTCGTCGTAGCGGCCCTGCAGCGACACGTGAATGCCCATGTTGCACAGGACGAGGCCCGCGCTCGCGGCCTCGCCCCGGTCCTCCAGCCGCCCCAGGGCGTTCCGGTTCATCCGCACCGCCTCGCCGGGGAGCCCCACTTCGAACAGGTGACGCGCCCGGTTCGCCATCGCGTACGCCGCGAACGGGTCTTCCGGCCGCGGGCGCGCCGCCTGGAGCGCGAGGCCGAAATGTCGCTCGGCCTCGCCGAAGCGGCAGAGCTCCATGAGCACGGTGCCGACGAGGTTGTGGACGCAGACCCGGCTGACCTCGGCGCGCTCCATCCGCTCCAGCGCGCGCAGCAGGCCGAGGCACTCACGCGGCGACCGGTAGAGCGCGATCCGCGCCAGGTCGAGGGTCGTGGCGGCCATCAGGCGCGAGTCGAAGGACCGCGCCGCCGCACGATGCGCGCCGCGGAGGACGACCTCCGCTTCCGCGAGCCGGCCCTGCCCGGAGAGCCGAAGGCCGATGTGGCGTTGCTGGGAAGGGGGTGGGAGCGCCGCGGGATCGGCGCCACCCTCCCCCAGCGTGTCGAGAAGGTTCCGCGTCTCCGGGTCCAGGCCCGGCGCGTCGTCGTGGGGCATGAAGGCCTCGAGGGCGACGGGACCGCGCCCGCCGACCGGCTGGGGTGGGGTGACGAGCTTCTTTGTCTTACCCGATTCGCGATCCGCTTGTCAACGCGACCGAATGCAAACCTCGCGCCGGCCCGGGCGGGCCCCTGCGGAGGTTCCATTCCGGCCTTCCAGGTCGTCGAATCTCCGACACCTGCGATGTGGACAACTGGCCACGGAGGCCGGTCGTCAGGGGAGCGGGAGGCTCGCGTGGATCTCGAACTCGCCGGGCCGGACCGCCTGATCCGCGCGCAACAGCGCCGTCCGCGCGATCATCGCGCCGTTGTCGGTACAGAGGATCGGCGAGGGCCACGCCACCGAGCGGCCGGAGAGCCGCGCGGCGAGGGCCTCGCGCAGCGCCCGGTTGCACGCCACGCCTCCGGCCAGGATCACGCTCGGGACCCCGAGCTCGTCCGCGGCGCGCGCGCTCTTCTCGACCAGCACGTCGACGACCGCGGCCTGGAACGAGGCGCAGACGTCGGCCCGGCGGGCCGCCACCTCACTCGCCTCCCGCCCCTCGACCCACTGTAGGACCGCCGTCTTCAGCCCCGAGAAGGAGAGGTCCAGATCCCCGCTCCCCAGCATCGGACGCGGGAACTCGATCGCCCGCGGATCGCCGCTGCGCGCTTCGCGCTCGATCGCGGGACCGCCGGGGAACCCCAGGCCAAGCAGCTTGGCCACCTTGTCGAACGCCTCGCCGGCCGCGTCGTCGCGGGTCCGTCCCACGACCTCGTAGGAGCGCCACGCCCGGACGTGGACGAGCAGGGTGTGGCCGCCCGACACGATCAGCGCGACCGCGGGCAGGCGCAGTCCGGGATGCTCGAGCAGGATCGCCACGGCGTGGGCCTCGAGGTGGTGGACGGGCACGATCGGCCGGTCGAGAGCGAGCGAGAGGCCCTGGGCGAACGCGCCGCCGACCAGCAGGGCGCCGGCCAGCCCGGGCGCATGGGTGACCCCGATCAGGTCGATCTCCTCGGGCCGGGCGCCGGCCTCCTCGAGCGCGCGGTCGAAGACCGGCAGGACGTTCGAGACGTGGGCGCGGCTCGCGAGCTCCGGCACGACGCCCCCGTAGGCCGCGTGCTCGATCTGGGAGCTGACCAGGTTGGCCCGCAGGTCGGTCTCGCCCTCGAGGAGGGCGATCGACGTGTCGTCGCAGGACGTCTCGATCCCGAGTGTCAGCACGGCTACGAGTCGGCGTCGATCGTGTCCCGCACGGCGCGGCCACGGATCCGGACCGTGTCGGGAGTGACGGTCACGGTCCCGAGACTCTCGGGGACCGCGATCTCCAGCCGCTGGTCGAACTCCCCTTGCACGTCCTCCACCTGAGAGAGATCGAGGGCCAGGGAGCCGATTGGACGCACCTCGGCGGTCACGCCCCGCACCTGCACCCGCTGCGGGGTCACCTCCACGCTGTCGATCCGGAATCCGTCGACAGGCCGCGGCGCTCCCACGGTCTGGAGCGGCACCGTGCGCTCGATGAAGCGATCGGTCACGACCGTAACCTGGCTGGGGGTGATCGAGACCGGGGTCACGCCGAGACCGGCCGGCTTCCGCACGTCGGCCAGCTCCAGCGTCACGACGACGGAGTCGTTCTCCCCGCCCTGGACCCGCTCCTGAACGGCGAGGTCGTCCTTGTCGAGACGGAGGAGCTCCTTCCCTGTTCCGGAGAACGTGACCTCCACCTCGGACGGGAGCTGCTCGCGGTTGGTGATGATCATGTCCGCGCCCTCCACGGCGATCTGGAGAGGCACCGGATACTCGATGACCGCGGTTTCGTCGGACGTGACGTCGAACCAGAGCAGAAGGGCCAGCACCAGGGCGACGGCCTTGTAGCCGGGGTTCCGGGTGAAGAAGTCGCGGATCCGCGAGGCCAACGGCTACTGCCCGTCGCCCTCGGACCCGCCCCGCGTGTGCTTGACCGCGCTCATGACCGCGACGCCGAAGAGAGCCAGGCATACGACGAAGATCCACTGGGCGCCGATCCCGATCATGTTCATCCCCATCGCGACCGCGCCGATCAGGACCAGGAAGCCGATGAAATACAGGTAGAACCAGTCCACGGAGCCCCTCCCTTCCCCACGTTGCAGTGACGACGCACCGGTGGGTCGGAATCTAGACCCCCGGCCCCCACCCGTCGACCGCGACGCCGCACCCCACCATTCCCTTGAGCCATGCCCTTGAGGTCGCTCAAAATGAGTCGATTTCAAGGCGCGCGACGCAGGGGCTCCGAGGCGTACGACTCGTACGCCGCAGGAGCGCCGAGGAGCGCAACGCCGAAATCGGCCATTTTCAGCGACCTCTAGATGTTCTCGGCGATGAAGGGGAACAGCGGCAACAACCACCGATTCAAATAGGCGGCCAGGACCGCGAAGTAGTTCGTGAAGATCAGGATCCCGACCGCCACGAGCATGAGACCACTGGCGATCTCGATCGGGCGCATCCAGGAACGGATGCGGCGGAAGGTCGTCAGGAAGGCGTTGAACCCGACCGCGGCGACGAAGAACGGCACGCCCAGTCCCAGTCCGTACACGACCAGCAGCCCCACCCCCGCCCGGAGCTCTCCGCTCGTCCCGGCCATGGTCAGGATGGCGCCGAGGATCGGGCCGATGCAGGGGGTCCATCCGGCTCCGAAGGCGAACCCCACGACGACCGAGCCCAGCATGCCCGCCGGACGTTCCTGCAGGTGCACGCGACGCTCGCGCCGGAGGAAGCCGAGGTTGAGGAGTCCCGTGATGTGGAGCCCGAACAGCACGATCACGAGGCCCGCCACGCGACGGATCCAGATCTGGTTGGAGCGCATGAACTGGCCCAGGGCGGACGCCGACGCTCCCAGCGCGACGAACACCATCATGAACCCGAGGATGAACAGCAGCGAATGGATGACGGTCAGGCGGCGGACCCGGGCGCGCGCTCCGGGATCGGGGTCGGAGAGCTCGTCGAACGTGAGCCCGGTGATGAACGAGAGGTAGCTGGGGAAGAGCGGAAGGACGCAGGGGCTCAGGAACGAGACGACGCCGGCGGCGAACGCCACCGCGAGCGACAGCTCACCGCCCATCTCCGTCCCGCCCGCGCACCTCCGTGACATCCTCCATGAGATCCGACGCCGCGGGGGCGAGGCCGAGCGCCACCTTCACCGGGTGCTCGAACTCTTCCCGCGAGCGAGGGCCGATCCACTCCTTGACGACCTGGCCGTCCTTGATGAGGAGCGAGGTGGGAAGCCACGGCGAGAGCTCGTACGCCTCGAGCATCTGAGGCGTGCCGATGACCGAGGGATAGCTCATCGCGATCCCGACCGCGAACTCGCGCGAGTCCCGCGGCATGTCGTTCACCGTCACGCCGAGGACCATGAACCCCCTTGGACCGTAGGTCTCGTGAAGGGCCATCAGGTCGGGGATCTCGACCTTGCAGGGACCGCACCACGAGGCCCAGAAGTTCATCAGGATGACGGGGACCGAGTCGAGGGCGGCGAGCGTCAGGGTGTCGCCACCCAGGGTCTCGAGCTCGAACGATGGCGCCTCGCGGATCGCCTCGAGGGCCGCCCCCCCGGGCGCGCCGGCCGCTCCCCCGTCCGCCCGGGCGTCGTGCTCCCGTCCGCAGCCGGTCACGAGGCCCGCGACGAGGAGCGTTCCGAGAAGGAGGCGAACGATGGAAGCTGTCGTGAGCATGGACGGGAAATGTACCATTCCCGGGGGCGATGCGAAAACCGGGCCGGAGGCGGACTACTCGATGGCCCCCAGCGCCCAGGCCACGGCTTTCCGGACGTCGGGGTCCGCATCCCGTTCCAGGATCGGCAGGAGGTAGGGGATCGCCCGCTCGTCCTCGATCGCTCCCAGCGCCCAGGCCGCCGTCGCACGGACCTCGACGCGCGCGTCCCCGAGCGCCTCCGCCAGCTCCCCGATCGTCGCCGGGTCCTCGGCGTACCCCAGCCCCAGGGCACCGGCCGCGCGGACGCCCGGGTCGGGCGCGGCGAGCGCCGCGCGTAGCTCGGAGGTCGCGCGCGGATCCCGCATCCGGCCGAGCTTGAGAGCGGCCATCCGCCGGACGCAGGGATCCGACTCCCGGAGACCCGCAGCCAGGGGATCGATCGCCGCGGCGTCCCCGGCAGTGCGGCCCCGATCCTGGACCGCCCACTGGACGGTGGCGCGCTGGAGGGGATTCAGGGGCACCCCCACGCCGACCAGCTCGTCCCGCGTCGAGGACCAGCCGTGACGACCGTCGACGGCCCGGACGGCGAGCTCGCAGACGACGGGGTCGGCTCCCCGCACGGTGGCGAGCAGCGCCGCCGCGAGGGAGTCGGAGGGGACGGCGGGCTCCGCCGCCTGCGCCGCCGGGCCGGGCTCGCCCGCGCGGCACACGACCACGACCGCCGCGACCAGGAGCAGCGCCGAGGCGAGCGCGGGGATCCGGTCGGGCCCGAAGGACCTCACTGGTTCCCCAGCGCCTGAGCCGCCTGCTTCCGGACCTCCGGGTCCTCGTCCTTGAGGAGCTCGATCAGCATGTCGTACGCGATCGGGTCGTCCATCTCGGTCAGCGCCCAGATGGCGGTCTTCCTCACCTCCTTGTTGGCGTCCCGGAGCAGCGGCCGGAGGGCGGGAGCGGCGCTCGGGTCCTCGATCTCCCCGACCGCCCAGGCCGCTGTCTTCCGCACCTCGGCGTTCCCGTCCCGGAGCGCCGCGATCAGCGCCTGGGGCGCCCGCGCCGGCTGGATCTCGCCGATCGCCCAGGCCGCGGTCTTCCGTACCTCGGCGTTGTCATCGGCGAGCGCCTGGGCGAGCGCGGGAACGGCCTCGACGCTCTCGATCTCGCCGATCGCCCAGGCGGCGGTCTTCCGCACTTCGGCGTCGGAGTCCGACAGGGCGCCTGCGAGCGCGTCCACCGCGGCCTCGCTCTCGATCTCGCCCAGCGCCCAGACGGCCTTGCGGCGGACGTCGACGTCCGCGTCCCGGACCGCCGGGATCAGCCACGGGACCGCCTCCTCGCTCTCGATCTCGCCCAGGGCCCAGATCGCCATGCGGCGGACCTCGACGCTCGAGTCGCGGAGCGCGGCGCCCAGCGCGGGCACGGCCTCCTCGCTCTCGATCTCGCCCAGCGCCCACGCCGCCATCGAGCGAACGTCGGGCGAGGCGTCGTTCCGCACAGCCTGCGAGAGTGCCGGCACCGCCCGCGGGCTCTCGATCTCGCCCAGGGCCCACGCGGCCATCTTCCTCACGCCCGCGTCGGCGTCGTTCGCCAGGGCCCGGACCAGCGCGTCGACCGCCCGGGGATCGTCCAGGCCGCCCAGCGCATGGGCGGCCGTCTCCCGCACGTCGGCGTCCGGGTCCCCCATGGCCGTCAGGAGCGCGGTCACCGTGCGCGGGTCGGCGCCCGCTTCCCGCTTCGGGTCCTTCCCCGGCTCGGCCTGGATCGGCCCCATGCCGTCGAGCGCCGTCTCCGAGTCGAAGTCGGCGGAGGTGTCGAACCCGGAGCTCGAGTCGACGCTCTCGCCGGACGGGGCGAGCCGCTCGGTCCACCCCTCCGCCGGGTCGACCCGGATCGGCTCGTCCGCGCTTTCCGCACGCTCGGCGACGAGCTCCTCGGCCTCGAGCGACGGCCGAGCGGGCGCCATCGCGGCGAGCGGGAGGACGACGAGCGCGAGCGCCGCCGCCACCGCCGCCTTCCGTCCCGGGGTCAGCGAGTGCCGCGCCACACCGGGCTCGAGGATCGCCAGGAGGCGGCCCTCGAAGCTCGATCTCTGGGCCATGGGCACCGCCGCGACCGGCGCGCGTCCCCGACCCGCCGCGCGGACGATGTCGAGCAGGTGCGTCGCGTACTCGGAGGCCCGGGTGCCCGCTCCGAGGACGAGGTCGTCGCAGGCCCGCTCGCTCTCGTGGCGCAGGCGGCGGGCTGCGATCCAGGCGAGGGGGTGGAACCAGTACAGCGAGCACGCAACCCACGCGACGAGGTGGGTGGCGAGGTCGCCCCGGCGGACGTGCGCGAGCTCGTGGAGGAGGACCGCCTCGCGGCGCTCCTCGTCCCACGCCTCCGATTCCAGCGGCAGGACGACCGCCGGCCGGATCACCCCGCAGGTCACGGGCATCACCGCGGCGTCGCTCCGGACCACCCGCACGGCGGTCCGCAGGTCCAGTCGCTCCGTCACCCGCCCGAGGGGCAGGAGCCACGCCGGTCCCGAGAGCGGCTCGGCGCGACGCGCCAGTCGCCACATCCACGCCATCCCGACGAGGATCCGGCCGAGGACGAGCGCGCCGATGGCGAGCCAGGCGTAGAGCGCGAGCCGCCACGGGTCGTGCGGGAGACCGAAGCGGGAGCCGCCGTCACCGGACGCCGGCCCCCAGGGCTCCGGCGCGTCGATGGCGCCGGCGGAGAGCGAAGCGGGTCCGCCGGGCTCCTCGACGGCGGCGCTGACCGGAGCGCTCATCGGCCAGTTGGCCGACGAGCGCGACGGCTCGGCCACCGGGGTCGTCGCGGTCGTCGGCGCGGGAGTCTCGATCGCCGCCCCTCCCCATCCGGCGGGAAGGATGGACATCCTCCACGGCACCGCCAGGGTGACGAGCGGGATCGCGACGACGCCGGCCAGGGCCGCGCTCCACACGGCGTGCCGGGCGGCGGCCGAGGTCCCGCGCATCGCGGACGTGACCCCGAAGGCGGCCAGGAGGAGCAGGGTTCCCTTGACGAGCGATCCGACGAGGACGGATTCCATGGCTACCTGCCTTCCTTTCGGGCCTCTTCGATGCGCTCGGCGAGCCTCTCGAGCTCGGCCGGCGAAAGGCCGGTGTCGGACATGCGCAGGAGCGCGACCGCGGCCTGCTCGGCCGAACCGCCGAAGAACGTGGTCACGATGTGCTGGAGCGCGTTCTTGCGGGCGCGCTCCGGCGCGACGGCCGGATAGTAGACGTACTTGCGGCCTTCTTCCTTGTGATGGAGCCGGCCCTTTTCCTCCAGGACCCGCATGGTGGCCCGGACCGCGGAGTAGCTCGGCGGGTCGGGCATCTCGTCCTGGACCTCCTGGACGGTGGCCTTGCCGCGCCGGTACACGACGTCCATGATCTGTCGCTCGCGCGGGCTCAAGCCGTGGGGGGCCTTTTCGCTCATGCGTCCTCCATCGGAATCTGGTCGTGAATCGGGGTCCGATCCGTGAATGCTAGAATTCTAGCAGATTCCGTCGCTCGCTGTCAACCCCCGGCCTTGACCGGTCCGACGACCCGATGGTAGCGTCGTTCCCTTCCGTGTCCCGAATCCAGGAGGAATGTCCGTGCGCTCGATTCTCTGCCTGACCGCCGCCTGCTCGCTGCTCCTCGCGGGATGCGAACCCCCCGAGCCCGAGCAGGCGATGATGCCGCCCGCGCCTTCCGACACCGTCGCGCCCGTGCGGCAGCGGGCGACCGGGCCTGACGCGTTCGACGGGTGCTACTACCAGGGGCAGCGATACAGTGTCGGCGGAGTCCGGGCCCAGGACGGGGTCCTGAAGAAGTGCGTCGACGAGGGGCGCTGGCAAAACGTGGACGGTTTCGGCAACCTGATCCCCGAGGACCCCACGGTCGAGGACACGCTCTCGGTGTCGGACACCCTCGCGGTCCCGGACACGACCGACACGGCCTCCACGACCGGATTGCCCTAGCCGACAGGATCCTCCTTCGACTCCGCGAACAGCGGTCCCAGCGCGCTTCCCTCGGCCACCGCGCGCTCGAGGTCCAGCAGCCGCCGCTTCCGCCAGAGGCCCCCGCCATAGCCCGTCAGGTTCCCGTCGGCGCCGATCACCCGGTGACACGGGATCACGATCGCGATCCGGTTGTCCCCGTTCGCCCGCGCGACTGCTCGCACCGCCTCGGGACGCACCCCCAGCCGGCGGGTCTGCTCGCCGTAGCTGCGGGTCTTCCCGTAGGGGATCGCTTGGAGCCCCTCCCACACCGCGCGCTGGAACTCGCTTCCGGGGGTCTCGAGCGGAAGCGTGAACTCCCGCAGCTCGCCGGCGAAGTAGGCGTCGAGCTCCTCGCCGGTTCGACGGATCACGTCGTTGACGCCCGGAACCGCCACCCGCCCGGTCCCCGCCCTCACCCGCTCGATCTGGGTCTCCAGCATGCGGCGGTCGGCGAACTCGAGCAGGAAGAGCGCGGTCTCCGAGGCGCCGGCGATCATCGGGCCCAGCGGGGTCGTCAGCCGGTGGAGGACGATCGGCTCCGTGGCGGCGGCGCGGCCCGGTGTCGTCCCGGTCGTCCGCACGAACGCCTCGTGGAACCCGCTCAGCGACTCGTAGCCGCTCTCGTACGCCGCGCTCGCCGGCCCCGCGCCGTCCTTGAGGCGGCCGATCGCCCGCCCGAGCCGCCGGGCTCGATGATAGGCATGGAACGTCATCCCGTGGTGGCGCTTGAACCAGCGCCGGACGCGCTCGGGCTCGAGGCCCCGCTCCCGGAGGTCCGCGTCCCTCCAGCGGCGCGAGGGATCCGCCTCGACCGCGTCGAGGAGCCCGGCGATCCATTCCGGGGCCGCGCCGTTCGCCATCGGCCGGCAACGCTTACAGGGGCGGTAGCCTGCGGTCAGGGCGTCGCGAGCGCCGGGAAAGAACTCCACGTTCCCCCGGGCCGGCTTCCTGGCCGGGCACGTCGGACGGCAGAAGATCCCCGTCGTCGTGACGCCGGTGACGAACACCCCGTCGTACTCCGGGTCGCGCCGCTCGAAGGCGTCCCACATCTCGGCGGGCGGGGGGAGGGTGGCGTGCTCCATGCCCTCAGCGTAGCGCATCGAGGATTGCGGTTCCACCGGAGAATCGACGCGGAATTCCGCCGGCCTCCCTTCGGTCGTCAGCGGCCACCGAGGCGGTACGTCACGCCGGCCGAGACGCCGGCCAGGTGGATCGCACGGCGATCGCCGGTCGGAACCGAACCGTCCCCGATGTCCGCGCCCAGGCGTTCCTCCTGGAACACGACCCAGTCGGTGAACGTCACACGGGCTCCCCAGGGCGAATCGGGTACGCCGCTCCAGGCGACCCCCAGGGCGAGCGGCACGAGCCAGTCGGTCTCGGTCTCGTCCACGCCCCGCACGTCCAGGCGGCTCGTGATCCCGCCGATCCCTACGGCTCCCACGAAGTCGAGTGCGCCCCCCGACGCGACCCGACGCTCGACGCGCACGTGGTAGAGGTAGCTCGTCACCTCCGTGTCCAGCCACGCGACTTCGAGGCCGCAGCCCAGGCCCCACTGCGGCGTAAGCTCCGCGAGAGCGATTCCTCCCGCCAGCAGCCGGGTTTCATCCAGGGGGTGGAGACCCTCGAGCGACTGCCGTCCCAGGACGCCGGTCGCGTGGAGGTCGATCTCCCAGGGCGGCCTGGAGCGCTCCTGGGCGACGGCCGGGACGGCGACAGCCAACGCCAGGAGGGCGACCGCTACCGATCCGATTCTGCCGGATTTGACGGATCTGATCCTACGCGTGCACGCGAGACTCCACTTCACGAATCTAATTGTCACGGTCGGAGACTGGAAGCCTGGGCGAGTCGGGGGATCGCGACGGGATTGACCTACCAGTCGTGGAACTTGTACCCGAGGCAGCGGTGGACGAGGCGGGCGATGACGAAGTCGGGGGCGTGGAGGCCCTCGATCGGGGCCAGCTCCACGACGTCCATCCCGACCACGTTCTTCTCCTGGAACACGTAGCCGAGGAACCGCATCGTCTCGTGCCAGAACCCGCCCCCGGGCTCGGGGGTGCCGGTGGCGGGGACGAGCGCGGGGTCGAGGAAATCCACGTCGAACGTGATATACACGGTGTCGGTCAGCGTGTTGAGGACCGTGTCCATCCATTCCTCGCCGTGCGCGATCCGATGGGACCAGAAGACCGGCAGATCCTCGTCCTGGGCGAACTCCGCCTCCTCGACCGAGACCGCGCGGATCCCGACCGGCACCGCCGGCACTCCGAGCTCGAACACCCGGCGCATCACGCTCGCGTGGGACCAGGGCGTCCCCTCATAGCTCTCGCGCAGGTCGGCGTGGGCGTCGAGCTGGAGCACGGAGAGGTCCTCGAAGGCAGCCCGGGCGGCCCGCACGGGCGCCGTCGTCAGCGAGTGCTCGCCGCCGAGGAACAGGGGGAACTTGCTGTCCCCGTAAAGCCGCGCAGCCACTTCCTCCAGCTCGGCGAGAAACACGACCGGGTCGGAATGCGAGACGTCGACGGCGGGCGTCGTGTGGATCCCGCCCTTCCGGTACGGCTCCTCCCGGAGCACCTCGTCGTAGAGCTCCACGTAGCCCGAGGCCTCGAGGATCGCCGCCGGCCCCTTCCCCGTTCCCGCCCCGTACGACACCGTCGCCTCCCACGGCACCGGCACCACCACCCCGCGCGCGTCCTCGTACCGCGCGTCGGTATCCGAGAGCCCCAGGAAGTTCTTCGCTTCGGGCATGCTAGACGACTCCCTCCCAACCGTGGAGGTCGATCAAAACGGGTCAGATGCAAGGCGCGCGACGAGGGAGAGCCGAGGCGTACGACTCGTACGCCGCAGGCTCGCACGAGGAGCGCAACGCCGCAGATGGCCCGTTTTCATCGACCTAGTCGATCAAAACCGCAGCCGCCACCACCGTCGTCCACAACCCACCCTTGTCCCCCACCGCCGACTGCGTGACGTTCCGGGTCGTCACGATCTCGTTGGAGATCTTCCACTGCTCCTTGCGGGCGTCCCACGCGGCCTCGGGGTCGAAGTCGACGCCCATCGCCGTCGCCAGCATCTGGGCCGCCAGGTCCTCGGCGTAGTCGCCCGCGATCTTGTCGGTCTGGCCGTAGCCATGGTGCTCGGAGAGGTACCCGTAATGGTCCGGATCGCGCGGGATCGCCACGCCGATCGACGACGCGATCAGCCGGTGCGGCTCGTTGGTCGCCGTCTCGGCGACCACGGTGAACAGCACCTGGCCGGCCCGCAGCTTCTTCACGCCCTCCTTGCCCGACACCATTCGGCACTGCGGCGGGAAGATGCTCGAGACCCGGACGATGTTGTACTCGGCGATCTTCGCGTCCCGAAGCGCGAGCTCGAACGACGCCAGCTTCTCGCGGTGACGACCCACTCCGTGCGTCAGGAACATCTCCTTGGCGACGAATGGCACCGGCCTCTCCTCCTCAGCTCTGGGGACTCTTCAGGCGGATCGACTCGTCGTCTCCGCCGGGCTCTCCGGGCGGGATCGCGCCGGGGACCTGCATGGACTCCAGCTCCTTCTGCATCAGGGACCGCTGCTCCTCCTCGTAGCGAGCGAACAGCGAGTCCAGCCGGGGATCGTTGGGCAGGGAGGGCTCCATCACGATCAGATCCCCCTCCACCCCGGCTACCTGCGCCGCCTCGTCGGGGCCGCCCGCGAACTCGAGCCGCGCCCGTCCCAGGAACCGGCCGAGGTCCCCGGCCGCCACGATCCACGTCCCCGGCGACGCCTCCTCCGGGGCGTTCAGGGTCTTGCCGCCGTGCCCCGAGACGATGAGGTCGATGCCCGGCACCATCTGCGCCAGCGCGCGGTCCCCCTTGTAGGAGAGATGGCTGAGCGCGACAACGAGGTCGACGTCCTGCCGCTCGAGCTCGGCCACGCCGCGCCGGGCGCTGGCGACGATGTCCTCCTCGACGACCACGCTGTCCCGCATGGCGGCGTTCAGCAGGATCGTGGGGTTGAACAGCCCGATGAGGCCGATCCTCCGGCCGCCCTTCTCCACCACCAGCGTCTTGTTCCCGAGACCCTCGAGGCCGACGACGTCGTAGTTCGTGTGGACCCAGGCGATGGGATTGTCGGTCACGATCTCGCGCACGTAGGCGGGCCCCTGGTTGAGGTCCCACTCCCCGAGCGTGAACGCGTCGTACTCCATCAACCGCATGGCGTCGACCATCACGCGGCCCAGCGCCGCGCCGTAGGCGCTCTCGCCGCCCGTGAAGTCGCCCGCGTCGACGAGCAGGATCGGCACGTCCGACTCGCGCCGCAGCGAGTCCACCACCCAGGCACGCTTCGCGAGCCCGCCAGTCGAATCCGCGCGACAGCCGCAGTCGTCGAAGTACCCGTACCCGTCCGCCGTGTGGAGCACCAGCAGCTCGTCCGCCGGCCCTCCGCCACACGCGAGCAGGGCGATGGTCAGGATCGGCGCCCCGACCCGTAGGGCGTTTCGAATCATGCCCCTCCTCGGTTCATGTGGGTTCGAGCTTGAGGGGGCTCGAGCCCGACCCGGTCTTAAACGCACGAAGGTCGCTCAAAACGGCTCAGATTCAAGGCGCGCGACGACGGCCGAGCGAGGCGTACTGAAAGGTACGCCGCAGTGAGTGCCGAGGAGCGCAACGCCGAAGATGAGCCGTTTTCAGCGACCGCCTAAAACCGGAATCCGACCGCGAAGTGCGTCTCGTCACCCAGCTCCGACACCGAAACCTCCCGCGCGATGTCCGCCTCGAACCGGTCGTACCGGATCCCGATCCCGAACGAGCCGCCGGTCGCGCGGTCGGCCTCGCCCGAGTCCACATAGGGGTTGTCGATCATGACGATCCCGCCGCGCAGGACGAGCACCTCGTAGACCATGACCGTGGCGCCGCCGTGGAAGCTCGAGTTCGCGAGCTCGCGCAGGTCGCTCTCCGCGTCGAACGACAGGCCCACGTCGTATTCGGGCGGCAGGCCGAAGAAGCTCTCCGGCTTCGCTTCCACGCCCACCCGGACGCGGCTGGGCAGGTTGTCGCTGTCCCCGCCGCCGGAAGTGGCGTCGGTTTCGTCGTAGCTGAAGTCCCCGCCCAGGTTGCGCATCGAGACGCCGAACGAGACCGGCACCGAGCCCGGGCGCGGGAGGTAGACGAGACCGATGTCGAACGCCGCGCCGCTGCCCGACGTCACGCCGAGATCGGAGTTGTACCATTTCGCCGTGACCCCGTACGACAGGCGGTCCCGCCAGTGGTTCGCCCAGGTGAGCCCCACCGCCCAGTCGCTGACCTCAGCCGTCCCCACCACATCGGGCGACGTCTCGGTCAGCGGGATGTCCCCGTAGTCCTGGTAGATCAGCTGCGCGGCGAAGGTCCCGTAGGGAGAGACCACCGCGCCCGCCACGTAGTTGCCGTCGTATCCCGCGTCCTCCGCCCCCTCGATCCGGCTGAACGTGAGCGCGCCGCGCTCGAGGCCGTCGACGGTGGCCGGGTTGTACGGCATCGACTGGAGCTCGCCTCGCGTCGCCACGACCGCGCGCCCCTGGCCGATGGCGCGCGCGCCGACCGGCAGCACCAGCCCGACGATCCCCCCGTCCGACGTGTTGCCGCTCGTCTGGGCGCGAGCGGAAGCTCCCGGCCAGGAGACCAGGGCGAGCAGGCAAAGCGCGGAGACGGCAAGGCGGCCGGGCATGAAGGCATGAATCTGCCCGGCGAAGAGGGACCCTGCAACCATCATCGCAGCTTGAGCGCCCGCACCACGGACGTCCCCTGGGAGGTGGTCAGGCGGATCACGTAGACCCCGGACGGGACCTCGCGACCGTTCAACGAGCGACCGTTCCAGGCCACCGTATAGGTGGCGGGCTCGCGGTGACCGGCGGCCAGCCTCGTCACGACCTGACCCATCGCGTCGAAGACCTGAAGGCTCACGTCGCCCCCCGCCACGATCGAATACTCGATCGTCGTCTCGTCGGTGAACGGGTTGGGGTAGTTCTGGAGGACGACGTTGAGGTTCCCGGGTCCGGGCTCCGCGGGTCCGGCCGGAAAGTCGAGCAACACCGGCAGGCCGGCGATCCGCTCGT
This sequence comes from Gemmatimonadota bacterium, assembly GCA_035513155.1. Taxonomy (GTDB): domain Bacteria; phylum Gemmatimonadota; class Gemmatimonadetes; order JACCXV01; family JAHWKZ01; genus JAICNR01. The sequence goes on from DATKCO010000022.1 coordinate 48,292, forward strand.
CGTACGCTTCGCGCACGGCCCGCACCGCGGCCACGAGGTCGGTCAGGAACGGCGCGTCGGCCGCGAGCTCGGGGCTCGAGGGGAGGAGCTGCTCGGGGACCTCGCCGACCGCTTCCGCCCACACCCAGGCCATCGCCGCGCGCGCGACCTCGTCCTGCGGCAGATCGGCGCCGCCCATGCCGATCAGGACCCGCAGGTCGAAGAACGGCGAGGCGAACGTGGGGATGCGGATCCCCGTCAGGGCCTCGTACTGGCTGGAGTCGGTCTGCGGCACCGGCTGAACGCCCGGACGACCGTCCCCGCTGAGCTGGGTCATGTTGATCTCGGCGCCCGGGTTGTCGAGCGGCACCAGCGCCAGGAAGCCGGGCCGTCCGGTGAACGCCTCTTCCTCGAAGTCGAAGTCCCAGACCAGCAGGACCGGCTCGCCGTCGATCTCCAGCGGGGCCGCCGTGTCGTCGGTCGGCTCGCCGATGTCGGGATCCAGCACGAGACCGGTCCACATGTCGCGGATCGTGTATCCGGTCTCCCGGATCCGGCCGGAGATGTTCAGGATGTCCCACTGGAACACGACCGCCGTGTCGAGGTCCGGCTCGGTGAACGCGAACGATCGCTGCCGGACCTCGACCCCGAGCGGGATCGAGGGCCGCGCGATCGGGCCCACGCTGAAGCGGTCGTCGAACACGGTGAACAGCTCCTGGGCCGCGATCGGCTCGTCGGGGAAGATCTCCTGATCGCTCGCCACGGTCGTGTCCAGCACGCGGAACCGGGGGTCGTTGGGACTCTGCCCCACCACGCCTTCGATGTACTCGTTCTCGCTGGTCGATTGGGGGTTGTAGCCGATCGTGGTGATCGTGTCGGGAACCCCGTTGGCGTCGACGTCGCCGATTCCGCCGATCCAGAGACCCGCACCGAACAGGTACCGGTTCGCGGTGCCGCGCGGGAAGTTGCCCGGCGGAGTCGTCTCGTTGAGCCGCAGGCCGTAGGAGCCGCGGTTGGTCACACGCAGGAATACGTCGTTTACGTCGTGGGCGGCCAGCGAAGCGACCGAGGGTGAGATCTCGCGCTGACCGAGCGCCGTGGCGGGCAAGGACGCGAGCGCGCCCAGGACGACGATCGAGACGGTCAGTCGTGGCATTCTTCGCACAGCCCGTAGATCTCCAGCTTGTGTCGCGAGGGACGAAAGCGATGCAGCGCGGCGATCTCTCTCTCCAGCCGGTCGACCGCGTCGGACTCGAACTCGATCACCTTGCCGCACCGGGTGCAGACGAGATGCTCGTGGCGCGGGCGCGCGGGTCGAGCCTCGTAGCGCCGGAACCCTTCCCCGAAATCCTGCTCTCGGGTCAATCCCGCCTTCGACAGCAGGTCCAGCGTACGATAGATCGTGGCCTTGCCGATCGACTCCCCCCGGGCCTCCAGCGCCTCGCGGATCTCCTCCGCGGAGATGTGGCGGTGGGTGCCGAACAGCACCTCGGCGACCCGTAAACGCTGGGGCGTGACCGGATGGTTGTATGCGCGGAGATATTCCCGAAAGCGCTCGACGCCGTCGGGCGTCACGGCCCGTCACCGGCGGGAGCCATGAGCTCCGCCAGGCGATCGAGCGATCCCTCTCGTCCCGCGCCCCCCGTCAGCGGCACCTCGCGATACAGCGCCCCTTCGACTCCGCAGCGGTCGATGAACTCGGACAGGATCTCGGGCAGGACCGCTTCGGGAAACCGCGCCCGCCGTATGAAATCGTGGGCCGCGGCTCGCTCTCCTTCGGCACGGCCCCCGACGGCCACCATCTCCAGCCGATCGCCGCCCAGGCGCTTGGTGACCAGCGCCAGCGTGAACGAGACGTCCCGCCGCTCTACCGGCTCGAACACGTACGCGCGGTCGAGCGCCTCCCCTTCCTCCAGCCCCACGGCGGCCTCGAGCGCGGCCACGAGCGCGGCGCGGGCGGCCTCCGCGTCCGAGGGAAGCTCGGGCGCGGCCGGGCCGTCCCGGGGGTCGTCCATCCGGGTTGACACGGGCCGGGGGTCTCGTCTACTCTCCGCGCTCACCGCCGGCGAATCTCGCGGCGCGCATCTGCAGGGTCAACCGCGGCCCCATCCCGAACGGACCCCCTCGTCGCCATGTACGCCTCGCGAGCGGAAAGCCCGAATCGATCGATTGCCGCGGTCGCGTACCTGCTGGGGCCGGTGACCGCCGTCGCCTGCATCCTGCTCTACCGGGACGATGCCTACGTCCAGTTCCATGGCTGGCAGTCGCTGCTCCTGAGCGCGTTCGTGGCCGTCGCCGTGGCCGCGCTCGACCTCGTTCCCCTGCTCGGGCTGGGGCTGGTCTTCTTCCTGTTCGTGGGGGTCGTGCTGCTGACCGTCCTGCTCGTATGGCAGGCGTTCCGCGGCCGCTGGTTCCTGCTCCCGCTCCTCGGAGACGTCGCGCTGGAGCTGGCGAGCCGCCGCTGGCGGGGCTGAGCCGTGGACCCTCCGGGGTCGGTCTCAAGCGCTGGCGGCCAGCGCCTCCTCGCTCTCCTCCCGCTCCGGCTCCTCCGCTTCCCGCCGTTCCTCCTGCGTCTCCCCTCCGTGCAGGGATACCGACACCAGCGCGCTCACGCCGGGCTCCTCCATCGTGATCCCGTAGAGATAGTCCGCTTCCGCCATCGTCCGCTTGTTGTGGGTGATGACGACGAACTGGGTCTCCTCGCTGAAGTGACGGATCATCCGGAGGAACCGGCTGACGTTGGCGTCGTCCAGCGGCGCGTCCACCTCGTCGAGGATGCAGAACGGGGAGGGCTTCACCAGGTAGATCGCGAACAGGAGCGCCAGCGCGGTCAGCGCCCGCTCGCCGCCCGACAGCAGGCTGATGTGCTGGACCCGCTTGCCGCGGGGGCTGGCGACGATCTCGATCGGGGACTCGAGCGGATCGTCGGGGTTCTCGAGCCGGATCTCCGCGTGGCCCCCCTCGAACAGCGTCTTGAACGTGACGTCGAGGTTCCCCCGCACCGCCTCGAACGTCTCGACGAACAGCTCCCGGGCCGTCGCGTTGATCGTGCGGATCGCCCCTTCGAGCTGACGCTTCGCCTGGACGAGGTCGTCCCGCTGGCGCACGAGGAACTCGTGTCGCTCCGCCTCCCGCTCGTACTCCTCCACGGCGAGCATGTTGACCGGCCCCAGGTTCGCGAGCTTGCGGCGCACCTCCTCCAGCCGGGTCCTTAGCTCCACCTGGGGCAGCCCGATCTCCCCCTCCGCCAGCGGATGGGCCGCGAGGAGCTCGTCCAGCGGGCGGTCGTATCCCTCCGCCAGGTGGTCGAGCAGGACCTGGCGGCGGAACCGTAGATCCTGCCGCGCGAGCGCCAGCTCGTGGCGCTTCTCGGTCGCGGCCTCGTGCTCGCGCCTGAGCTCGCGCAGCTCGGACTCGAACCCGGTCCGCCGGGTCTCGGCCTCCCTGAGCGCCTCGCCGCTCTCGACGAGCTGCTTCTCGATCCCGTCGAGCTGCGCGTAAAGCGACTGGATCTCGACCAGCGTTGCCTCGCGCTCCTCCTCCAGCGCGGCGTTCGCTTCCTCCAGCCGGCGGCGCTCCGCTACCCGCTCGGCCCGGCCGCTCGCCAGGCGGTCCTCTTCGTCGGCGAGGTGCTCAAGCTCCCGCTCGACCGCCCGGAGCGCCGCCTCCGCCTCGGTCCGCTCGAGCTCGATGGCGTGACGCGCGGAGATCCGCTCGGCCCGCACCTCCTCGTGGCGCTCGATCGCCGCCCGGACGTCGTGCATCCGGGCGCGGGACCGCTCGAGGTCGGCCTCGATCTCCTCCACCGTCTCGGCGATCGCGCGGCCGGCCAGGGTGGCCCGTTCCTGCGCCTGGCGCTGCTCGTCCGCGTGAGCCTCGATCTCCTCCACGCGGCGGGCCGCCTGCCGCGCCTCCTGCTCGGCCACGACCGCGGCCTCGCGCGACTCGCGGTAGCGGGCTTCGGCCTCCAGCGCCTCCGCCTGCGCGGTCGAGAGCGCCGCCTCGGCGGCCGACACGGCGGCCTCCGCGGCCGCGGCCTCCCGCGCCGCGTCGGCGGCGTCGGCTCTGCGATCCTCGAGCTCGGCCTGCGCCTCCTGCAGCAGCCGCCGGCGCGCGAGCAGCCCGCCGTCCCCCTCGTCCCCGGCCGTGCGCCACCGTCCGGTGGGCTCGATCAGGGTGCCGTCCATGCCGGCGATCACGTAGTGGCGCGCGGCCTCGGGCGACGCGGCGAGCGCCTCCCGGCAGGCGAGCGCGCGCCCCCGGTCGGCGACCACGAGGAGCCGCGCGAAGAGCGGAGCGATGGCCTCGCCGAGTGCTGGATCCGCCGTCCACCGGAGCGCCCGGTCACCGCGGGCCACGACGTGCGCGGCGGCCGCGTCGGGGATCTCGGGTGGAGGACCGACCGCGATCAGGGCGGCCACGAGGAAGTCCGCGCGACCCAGTCCGCCGGCGGCCAGCCGGTCCGCCCCGCGGGACGCCCCGGCCAGATCGGCGGCCACGATCGCGTGGCCCAGGCTCTCCAGGTACCGGTCGAGCGCGCGCTCGAACGCGGGCTCGGCCGCCTCCACCGCGCGCGGCAGCGCCCCGGCCAGGCCATCGACCGGAGCCGCGCCGGCGAGGAGCGCGCGGGCCCCCTGGCCGTACCCCTCGAAGCGCGCTTCCATCGCCCGTAAGGTCTCCAGCCGACCCGCCGCCGCGTGCTCTCCGGCGCGGGCGGCCGCGAGAGCTTCGCGCGCGTCCTCGAGCGCGACCACCGCGTCGCGGACGGCCGTCTCCAGGCCATCGATCCGCGAGCCCCGCTCGCCACGATCCACGTCGGCGCCCTCCATTGCGCTCCGAGCCGCCGCGTCGCCTTCGGCGGCGGCGGCCGCCTCGCGGCGACGGTCCTCCAGCTGGTCCTCGAGCGCGGAGAGCCGCTCGGCGGCGCTCTCCGCGGCGCTCGCCTGCCGCGCCGCGGCCTGGCGCGCCTCGCCGAGCCGCTCCTGCTGATCCTCGATCTCCCCCACCAGGTGCGCCCGCTCCGCGCGGAGCTCGGCCTGGTGCGCCTCCTCGGAGCCGACTTCGCCCTCGGGCCCCAGCCGGCCGCCGACGCCCTTCAGCCGCTCGGCGGCCACCTGGCGATCGACCTCCAGATTGGCGCGTCGCTCCTCCAGGTCGTCGGCCCGCGAGGTCGCGCGGGCGTCTTCGACGCCCAGGCCCTCCAGCCGCTCCACGTTGTGCCGCAGGGTCTCGCCGGTGACGAGCTGCGAGTCCTCCCGGCGCGAGATCCGGCGCCTCAGTCCCTCGGCCTGCTCCCGCACCCCGGCCTCGCGCCGCCGCGCCTCGACGATCTCGAGCTCGAGCGTCTCGAGACCGGCCTCGCGATCCCCCAGCCGGGCGGCCCGCTCGGCCTCGAGCGTCTCCAGCCGCTCCAGCTCCTCCACCACCGGGCCCTCGCGACCTCCCAGCGCCTCCAGCTCCTCGGCCGCCACGTGGACGTCGAGTCGCGCCTCTTCGGCCGTGTAGTCCCGCCAGCGGCGCGCCTTTCCGACCTGGCGCCTGAGCGACCCCACGTTCTTGTCGACCTCGCCCACGATGTCCTCGACGCGCAGCAGGTCCGCCGTGGTCGCCTCGAGCTTCCGCTCCGTCGCCCGGCGCCGGCTCTTGTAGCGGGTCACCCCGGCCGCCTCCTCGAACATCACGCGCCGCTCCTCGGCCTTGTCCGACAGGATGCTGTCGACCATTCCCTGCTGGATGAGCGAATAGGTGTGCGTGCCCACCCCCGTGCCCATGAACAGGTCCTGGATATCCTTGAGTCGACATACATGTTTGTTGAGGCGATACTCGCTCTGCCCTTCGCGGAACACGCGCCGGGCGATCGCTACCTCCGAGTAATCGAGCGGAAGGGTGCCGTCCTCGTTCGAGAACCGGAGCACGACCTCGGCCAGGTTGACGGGCTTCCGAATGCGGCTGCCGGCGAAGATCACTTCGTCCATCCTGCTGCCGCGCACGAGCGTCGGACGCTGCTCGCCGAGCACCCAGCGGATGGCATCGGAGATGTTGCTCTTGCCGCATCCGTTGGGTCCCACGATGGCGGTGACCCCGGGATTGAAGTCGATCGCGACGCGATCGGCGAACGACTTGAAGCCGTACATCTCGAGACGCTGGAGTTTCACGCCAGGTGCCTCCGTCGGTCGGGGTGCGGTGGAAGGAGAGTCATCGCTCGCGTCGGGACAGCTCGACCGCCTCGTCCGCCGCCGCGTCGAGCGCGGAGGCGAGGAGACGGGATTCCGCTTCGTTCTGGAACGCTCCGGCCCATACCCGGAAGGGCCCCTCGCCGAGCGCGTACGCCGGAATGCCGCGAGCCGCGAGCTCGGAGATCCGCTGGCCGGCTTCCTCCGGCGTGGCGTACGTCCCGAGCGGGAACGCGAGGGGCGTGTCGCGCACCGACCCCTCGGGCACGACCCCCGCCGACGTCAGCCGGCTCAGGGCGGCGCGGGCCTCCTCCGAATCGTCGTAGGCGCCCACGTAGACGCGGACCCATTCTCCCTTGTCGGGAAGGACGACTGGGGCGGCGAAGGCGACGAGCCCGCGCTGCCCGAGGTCGCGCACGACCCCATGGGCTGCCTCGGCGGTCCGGTACGATCCCACGTGGACCGAGTACGGCGTGGGCTCCCCGCGCGGCGCGGCCGCCGCCTCCAGCCCGGCAATGGCGCCGGCTCCGACGGCCGTGTCGCCATCCGTAGCGCCCGGTCCGACCGCGTCGGGGACGGCCTCGTCTCCGAGGGGCGCCGCGCCGGTCAGGGGGATCACGGTGCCGGGCTCCCCGCTCGCCGTCGGCGACCGGTCGGGATCGTCCCAGGCGATCTCTCGATCACTTCCCATCCAGCCGGCGAAGAGCGGCGCGAACCAGCGCGAGCCGAGCGCCAGGGCCGCCACCGCGACCAGCACCACGGTGGCGAGCGTCAGCGCGCGCCGGTCCAGCGGTCGCCGCCCGCGCTTCGGCTCGCGCGCCGTCCGGGCCGATCGGGCCCCCCGCCGCTGGCGGGTGCCCTGGACGACCTCCTCGAGCCGCTGCCGGGGGCGCCCTTCGGCGATCCCCGCCGTCGCCGGCTCGGGCACAGACCGGCCCTCGAACGCGCTCAGGAAGTCGAGCTCCTCGGAGCCGGACCTCGCCTCGGTCACGAAGAAGGGATCGGTCGGCCGGGGCCTGGCCGGCTCCGCGGCGGCCCGCTCCGCCGGTCGCGACTTCCGTTCGGCGACCGGGCCGCGGGCCAGCAGCGCGGGAAGGGGTCCCACGAAGCGATGGCAGAGACGGGCGAGCTCCCGAGCCGCTCGGGGATCGCCCGAGAGCCGCACGATCCCGCGCTCGGTTCCCAGCGCCGTGCCGGACCGTCCCTCGGTGTCCTCGATCGTCACGACCGCGTCGCAGAGGGCCGGCACACCGGCGCCGTCGGCGCTCTCCGCCGGGGGCGGCAGGGCCACGAGGACCGCGTCGCGGCCCTGCTTGAGCGCCAGCAGCGAGGCGCGGAAGCGGGGCGGATCGTCCAGCGGAGACCCGGCGAGGAACGCGGCCCCGCCACTCATGACCTCGAGGCCGTCGACCGCCGAGCGCCGCGCGCATTGATCGAGCGGGATCCCGAACTGGAGATGGTCGACGACGCCCTCCTTGAAGTCCTCTCCGAGAAGCTGTTCGAGCCACCGCACTTCCGGATCGAGGTCGAGCAGGAGCGTGCGCAGTCCCTCACGCGCCAGGAAGACCGCCGAGAGGAACGCCAGCAGCCGCGGGTTCTCGTCCGCCGCCGCGTGTCGCAGGCCGATCAGGACCGGCTCCGCGGCCGCGTCGATGGCGAGCTCGCCGATCAGGGCGGCGTAGTCCGGATAGCGGTCGGCCAGCGCCTCCACCGGCTCGCCGGCCTCGAGGGCGGCGAGCGCGTCGCGCCAGAACGAATCGTCGAGCTCGAAATCCCGCATGACCGCCGGAGTTGAGGTGGGCGCGCCGCGACGCTCCAAGATACGAGCGCGAGCGCGCGTCCGTCAACGAAAGACCACAACATGTAGGGGTTCCGCCGGTCGGGACCCCCATCCCTCGGTCCCGCGGACGCGAGGAGGGGTCGGGCCGCGGACGGACCCGTTCGTGCGGGCGCAACTCGGATGGGAAAGCTGGCCGTGCGGATGGGGCGTCGCCGGACGCGCCGGCGACGGGTCATCAATCTGCCCGAATCAGAACTCGGGCGCCAGGGTGAAGATCACCCGACTCCGGTCGAGGTCGGCCAGGTCGGTCTGCTTCGCCCAGTCCACGCGCATGACGGCGAAGCCGAACAGGTTCATGCGGACCCCCGCACCGAACGAGGCGCGGGCGTCGGCCAGCCGGAAGCCGAACGGACCGGCGTCCTGCGAGGTCGCGAACTGGAACGGCACCCCGGGGATGCGAGCGAAGCCGGTATCGAACCATACCGCCCCGCGGATCGGTGGCAGCCCGCCGGCTCCGAACGATGGCCGGTCGATCAGCGGGAAGCGGAACTCGAGGTTCATGAGCCCGACCTGGCTGCCGATCAGCTCGGGGTGCGGATCGTCGCGGTCCCGGGCGTCGTAGCCCCGCAGGAGCGTGGGGCCGGCGATGGAGCGGAACCGGATGTTGTCGGTCTCGGAGCCGAACTCGCCCAGGAACAGGAAGCGGGTGGCGAGTGTGAGGCTGCGGCGGAACATCCAGTACTTCCGCACGTCTCCGTAGAGCTGGGTGAACTGGCGATCACCGATCGCGCGCATGACCTCCAGGCGCTGGCGGCTTCCGCCGATCGGCCCGGTGGAGCCGTAGAACGCCGTGTCGTAGACGTAGGACACCGAGGGGGCCGCGTACGCCTCGTTCGACAGGTCCTCCTCGATCTCCGGGCTCGGGCTGAAGAAGTCGAACCGGGCGATGCGCCGGTCGACGTGGGTTGCGACCGCGCCGACCTCGAAGCGCCGGAACCGGCTCAGGGGATACGACCCGAACACCTGGACTCCCCGCAGCACGTCACTGCGGTACAGGAACAGGTCGTCGGACGTCGTGGCCGCCAGCGGCGCGAAGTCGTTCCGCAGCTGGAACACCGCGGCCCCCCAGTTCATCCGCTTCTTCAGGTTCGCGTAGGTGAACAGCAGGTCGCTGTCGCTGATCGAGCCGTAGACCGAAGCGGCGACGTACATGTTGTGGTCGCCGAGCAGGTCGCTGAACGCCAGCTGGGACGCCCCGAAGGCGCCGACACCGGAGACGAACCCGACCTCGGGCTGGCCCACCAGGTCGGGCTGGAAGCGGACCTTGTAGTCCCGCTTCTCGAACCCGCTCGTGTCACGCGGCAGGCCGATCGTGGGATCCGAGAGCAGGGTCGCGATGTCGACGGGCTCCTCGAAGGTCGGCAGGTCCCGCCGCGCGATCCCCACTCCCTCGGCCCGGCGCGGCGGCTGCCTCTCCCCCAGATAGTAGGAGACGGCGTCCGGCCGGGCTTCCGCCGGGGGTGCCGCCGCCACCTCGCCGCCGCCCGCGTCCGATTCGGCGCCCTCCGTCTCGCTCCCGGGCTCTGGATCCGCCGCCGCGGTGGGCTCGGCGGCCCGTCGGGAAGCGGCATCGGCGGGCGAGATCTCCCGCGCCGGCGTGGCCCCCGAGTCCGACGGCGGGCGCAGGAACGCCCCGGCGGCCAGGTCGTACTCCTGCCGCGGACGGGGCTGGTAGGGTTCGACCGCCAGCGAGAGGGGGTCGTCGAGCCGGTAGAGGTCCCAACCACCGTCGCTGAAGGCGCTGAACACCATCCGCCGGCCATCGGCCGACCAGGCGAGCGCGGGGCTCGACTCGATGATCCCGCTCACGCCGGTCAGCAGATCGGTGAGCTGGAACGTCTCGGCCTTCTCGAAGTCGTGGAGGAAGATGTTCGGGATCCCCGTCCGATCGCTGACGAACGCGATCGTGCGGCCGCCGGGCCCCCACTGGGGATTGATGTTCTTGCCGGCCGGATCCGGCAGGAACGTGACCTGGCGGGTCGCCACGTCGTAGAGCCCGATCTGGTAGTCGTCGTACGACAGCAGCTCGAAATCCGTGCCGGCGCCGAAGTCCGTCGTGAACGCGATGCGCGTCCCGTCGGGCGACCACACCGGGTCGCGCTGCGCGTACCGGTCGTTGGTCAGCTGCTGGAGGCCGCTGCCGTCCCGGTTGATCACATAGAGGTCGCTGACCCCTCCTTCCAGCCCCGTGAACACGAGCCGCCGTCCGTCCGGCGACCACGACGGGGTCTCGATCCCTTCCATCCCGAAGCGCAGCGAGGCGACGATCTTCTCGTCGCGCACCCGCATGATGTAGATCGCGTCCTGCTCCCCGACCTTGCTGGAGAACGCGAGGAACTGGCCGTCGGGCGAGAACGAAAGCCCGACCCGCAGGAAGCGCAGGCTCTCGAACGATGCCGTGCGCTCGCCCTTGAGCAGCTTGTCGACGCCACCGCCCGTCTCCGCGTCGGCGATGTAGATGTCGTTGAAGTAGTCCCGGTCGCTCACGAACGCGACCCGGCTTCCGTCCGGCGACAGCGCGGGCGCCAGGTTGATGGTGGCCTCATCGCGCACGTGGTTCGTGAGGCGCGTGGCGAAATCCTCGGCGTGCTGGAACTCGCCGACCTGCGGCAGGTAGGTGAGCCGCACCGCGTCCAGCCACTCCCTGGACAGCTGGTCGAGGTCCACGTTCAACGAGGCGCGGAACGCCTCCCGCACGCCGATGAGCGGCGCCTTCTGCATGATCTCGCCGATCTTCTCGTCGCCGTACTTGGTGCCGATGTAATACCAGAGCGCCTGGCCGAACCGGTAGACGCGGATGTCACCCACCCGCGAGAGCTGGTCGATCGTCGTCAGGTAGCCGGAGAGCGAGCCGTCACGCAGCCACATCGCCGTCTGCGGGTCGATCTTGCCCGTCGTCAGGTACTCGGCCATCCCCTCCATGAACCACAGCGGCGGGCGGAAGGCGAACGGGTTCGAGCCCTGCGACAGGGCACCCTGGCGCATGATGTCGATCTGGAACGCGTGGACGAGCTCGTGGGTGAGCGTGTGCTCGAACTCGGGGTAGGCGCTGGGGAAGAACAGGACGATGCGGTCGCGCAGCCGCTCGGTGATGCCCGCGGTGCCCTCGGAGATCTGGAAGCTGAAGATGTTCGTCTGCTGGAAGTCCGACTGCGAGGCGTACAGGATCAGCGGCTTCCGGCGCTCCCAGTCGTGGCGGAACACCTTCGAGAGCCGCGCGTATGCGCGCTCCGCCATGCGGGCCGCGTCCATGACGGCGGCCTCTTCCTCCGGATAGTAGTGGATATCGAAGTGCTCGGTGCGGAGGACCTTGAAGTCGAATTCGTCGTACTGGACCTTGTTCTTCCCGAACTGGGCGTGGGCGGGCGCGGCGAGGACGAGTCCGACGGCGAGCGCGACGAAGGCGAAGGTTATGCGACGCGTGATGATCCTCCTGACCAATTCGCCCGGCCGGCGGCCGGGCGTCGCTGAAGGGTATCACCGCCGCGGGAGCAGGGTCAACGCCCGCGTCGGTCTCTGGTAATGGAAACGAAAGCGGGGGGGCCGGGTTTAATCCGGCTCGGGCGGGCCATCCTCCGGATCCAGCCGCTGTGCGGGCGCGTCCGCCCAGAGCCGCTCGAGGTCGTAGAACGCGCGCGCCTCGTGATGGAAGACGTGGACCACGAAGTCGACATAGTCGAGCAGGATCCAGCGCGTCTGCTTGAGACCCTCGACGTGCCAGGGCCGGGCGTCGAGCTCCCGCGCCAGCCGTTCCTCGATGCGCTCGGCGATGGAGCGGACCTGGATGTCGCTCTCACCGCTGACGAGGACGAACCAGTCGGTCGCCGACGTGACGCCTCGCAGGTCGAGGAGGACGACGTCGCGCCCCTTCCGCTCGATCGCCTCCTCGGCCGCCGTCCCCACGAGCATGCGGATCCGCCGCGGGTCCGTGCGGCCGCGGCTGCGGCGGGCCGGGTGGCTCAACCCTCCGTCCGCTCCACGCGCGCGTGGATGATCTGCGTGACCCGGGGGTGCAGGCGCAGCGGGACCTCGAATTCGCCCAGCGACTTGATCGGCTGATCGAGCTTCACCTGGGTGCGCTCGACCTCGAATCCGAGCGCCTCGAGACGGTCGGCGATGTCGGCCGAGGACACCGAGCCGTAGAGTTGGTCCTCCTCGCCGGCCATCTCGCGGAACTCGAGGACCAGACCCTCCAGCCGGCCCGCCAGGGCCTCCGCGGCGGCGCGCTGCTGCTCGAGCTTCTCCTCGTACTTCCGCTTCTCCTGGGACACGCGTTGCTTGTTGGACGCGGTCGCCACATAGGCCAACCCCCGCGGGAGCAGGTAGTTCCGCGCGTAGCCCGGCGCCACCTCGACCACGTCACCCACCCGACCGAGGTTCTCGATCTCGGTCCGCAGGATCACTTCGGTGCTCTTCGCCATGATGCCTTCCTCCTCACGAGGTCTGTTCACGGTCGCGAAACGCGACCCATACGTCCGCCAGCCCGATCGTCACCCACGCCGCCGCAGCGAACGGGGTCAGGAACACGGCCGCCACGCCGACCAGCGCCGCGCGCCAGAGAGCGCCCATCCCGCGCCGGCCCAGCCACCACCACGTCAGCGCCAGCCCGACCATCGCGTAGACGACGCCGAGGGCCAGCGCCACGTTGACCGCCACGCGGTGGAGCCACGTCGCGTCCACCCACAGCCCGGCCAGGGCGGCGATCAGCGGCCAGACCGCTCCCTCGGCGGGACGAAACCGCTCGAACGGCCGCGGCACCAGCCGCCGGTCGAGCGGGGAGGGGACCCGCCCCCAGCGACCCAGGAGCCGCAGCCCGAGCCAGGCCCCGAGCCAGAGGGCCAGCGCCACCAGCGCCGGCCAGACCGCGATCAGCGCGGCCGCCACGTCCGCGCTCAGGGCCGCGAGCGCGTCGAGCGACTCCGCGCCCATCCCGAAGGCCCGATACTGCTCGACGGCCCGGCGCCCCCCCTCCATCACGCCGCGCTCCAGCGCGGCCTCCCACGCGGCCACCACCTCGCCCGCCAGCGCCATGGCCGCGACCAGCGCGATCCCCGCCGTCGCCAGCGCCGGAGCGGCGAGCGTGTCCAGTCCCAGCTGCCCGTCGCCGCGTGCCACGAAGGCGCCGGAGACGATCGCCACCGCCGCTCCCGTGGCCAGCATGACCCCGCCGAACCGGGTGCTCAGCATGACCGCCGCGACCAGCGCCACGACGACCGCTCCTCCGGCGCGCGCCGCGAGGCGCCGGTCGAACAGGGCGAACGCCAGACCCGCGGGCAGGGCGATCGTCAGCCAGGGCCCCGGCAGGCTCGCGAACAGGAGCGTGAGCGCCACCGTCCACTCGGCCAGCCCCCATCCGCCGCTCGTCGAATCGCGCGGACCTATCGCTGGTGATCGGGAATGTAGGGGATGAGCGCCAGGAACCGTCCGCGCTTCACCGCCTGGGACAGCTGGCGCTGATGCCCCGCGCAGGTCCCCGACACGCGTCGCGGCAGGATCTTGCCGCGGTCGTTGGTGAAACGGTCCAGCAGGTGCTCGTCCTTGTAGTCGATCGCCTGCTTGTTCTCGCAGAAGTGACACGTCTTCTTGCGGGGCGGCATGCTACTCTTCCTCGGCATCGCTCTCGCTCGTCGTCCGCGCGGCGGGGGCCGCCGGCACGATGGGGTTGACGACCGTGAGCTGGCGCAGGACCTGCTCGTCGAGCCGCATCACGCGCTCGAACTCGGTCAGGGCGGTAGGCTCGGTGTCGTACCGCAGCACGGCGTAGATCCCCTGCTCCTTCTTGTCGATCGGGTAGGCGAGCTTCCGCTTGCCCCACACGTCGACCTGGACGGAGTCCCCTCCGTTGGGGGCCAGGAGACCGGTGAGTCGCTGGATCTTCTCCTGCACCTGGGGATCTTCCAGGGCGGAGTCGAAGATGATGACGGTTTCGTAGGGTCGGGTCACGCGGCGCTCCCTTCGGTCTCTGGGCGGTCCGCCCCCGCGCGGGACGAACAGGGTGTGGGAAAGAGATCGAGAAGGTACTCGTGGACCGGCGCTCCGTCAACGCGTTTTGACCCTCCTGGTGGACCCGCCTATCTTGCCCTCGACGAATGCGAAAGTCGATGCGGGAGGTGCAGTGAGCGAGGGGGGATCGGTGCGTGAGCGCGTCCGCGAGCGTCTCGAGCGAGCGTTCGACGGGCGGGTCGAGGTGCTCGACCTGACCGGGACCGACAATCACTTCGAAGTGCGGGTCGTCTCGGCGGCGTTCGAGGGCAAGTCCCTCATCGAGCGCCACAAGATGGTCTACGCCCCGCTCCTGGACTGGATCGAGGACGACACCGTCCACGCGCTCTCGGTGCGCGCCTATTCGCCCGCGCAGCATGATTCCTTCACGCAGGAGAGCGAGCCATGAAGACCGAGGTCAAGGAACGGATCGATCGCGAGATCCGGGAGAATCCGATCACGATCTATATGAAGGGGACCGAGATGTTCCCGCGCTGCGGCTTCTCCGCGGCCGCCGTCGAGGCGCTGCGGCGGGCCGGGGCCGAGGGCAGCATCCACTCCGTGGACGTGCTGGCCGATCCCGAGCTGTGGGAGTCGGTCAAGGAGTACAGCGACTGGCCGACGATCCCCCAGATCTACATCGCGGGGGAATTCGTCGGCGGGGCGGACATCACCCGCGAGCTGTTCCAGTCGGGAGAGCTGCAGACGCGGGTGCGGAAGGCGCTCGCCGCCGGCTGATCCTCCCCACGGCCCGGAGGAGGGCTAGCCGCGCCGCCGCAAGATCCCCCGCAGCCCGCCGGTCGGGCGCAGCGTGATGCTCGCCATCGGCGCGGGCGGCTCGCCGCCCCACTCCAGGCGAAAGCGCTGCGCGATCGCGGCCACGATCAGGACCAGCTCCATGCGGGCGAACTCGCGCCCGATGCACATCCGCGGCCCGCTGCCGAACGGGAGGTAGGCGAGCCGCGGCAGGCTCCGCTCGAAGTCGTCGGTCCAGCGGTCGGGATCGTAGCGCAGCGGCTCGGGAAAGAAGCGGGGATCGCGGTGGAGCACCCACGGGAAGACGAACAGCGTCGTGCCCGCGGCCAGCGGCCAGCCGGCGATCTCGTCGTCCTCCAGCGCCTCGCGGCCGAACGAGTACGCGGGCGGGTACAGCCGCAGCGACTCTTTGACCACGCGCTCGGTAAAGGGCAGGCGTGGCAGGTCGTCGATGACGGGAGGCCCGTCCAGCGCGTCCACCTCCGCCTCCAGCCGCTCCGCGACCTCCGGGTGGCGAGACACCAGGAACCAGGTCCACGTCAGCGCCAGCGCGGTCGTCTCGTGCCCAGCCAGCAGCATCGTGATCGTCTCGTCCCGCAGCTGCACGTCGCTCATCGGGCGTCCCTCCTCGTCCTCCACCCGCATCAGTGCCGACAGCAGATCCCCGCGGTCGCGCCCATCCCGATGCTCGTCGATGATCCGGTACACGAGGCGGTCCATGCGGCGGACCGCGCTGCGGTAGCGCCGGTTCCCACGCGTCGGGACCCAGTCGGGCAGGAGGACGGGCCGGCGGATGCGGCGGGCGATCTCCTCGATCCCGGTGTCGAACGCGGCGGCGATCTCGGCCACGTCGCCGCTCACCTCCGCGTCGAAGAGGGTCTTGGCGACCACGCGAAACGTGATCGAGGTCATCTCCGCCCGCACGTCCCGCTCCTCGCCGTCCTCCCAGCCGGCTACGCGGTCGAGCGTGTAGTCGACCATGATCGCGGCGTAGTCGGCGATCCGCGCGTGGTGGAAGGCCGGCTGGGCGAGGCGTCGCTGGCGGAGCCAGGCATCCCCTTCGTTGGTGAGGAGGCCCCGACCGAAGATCGCCTCGACCTTGCGCCAGAAGAACGTGTGCTTGACGTAGCTCCGGTGATTGTCGACGAGCACCCGCTCGACCGCCTCCGGACCGCTCAGGAGCCAGGCCTCGCGGTTCACCAGCCGGAAGCGCGCCACGTCGCCGTGCTCACGGGCGAGGCGGGTGGCGAAACCCAGCGTGTCGGCCGCAAACTCCCGCAGGTTCCCGAGGATCAGGTGGCCGGGCGGGCCGGGGGGAGTCCGCCGCCCGGTCTTCCTCAGCGGCGGCGCCATCGCATCCAGCGATCGAGGAGTGAACGGGCGCGGGGGCCGAGCCTAGTGCGCTGGTACTGGTCCGCGATCGCGCCCAGCGCCCGCATGCGGGTGGGATAGGGATGGACCACGGCCGCGAGGTCGGTAAGCCCGATCCCCTTCTCCATCGCCAGCGTGACCAGCGAAATCGCCTCGCCCGCGTGGCGGCCGACGATCGTGGCGCCCAAGATCTCGTCGCCCTCGGCGTCGACCAGCACGCGCGCGAACCCGGCCGTCTCCCCGTCCAGGACCGCCCGGTCGACCGCGTCCCACGGCTCCTCGAACGCCCGGACCTCGCGTCCGGCCGCGGCCGCAGCCGCGCGGTCGAGGCCCACGCCCGCGACCTCGGGGTCCGTGTACGTGCACCACGGCAGCGTGAGCGCGCTCGCCTTCGCGCTTCCCGGGAACAGCGCGTTCCGGATCACGAGGCGGGCGTGCGCGTCGGCGACGTGAGTGAACTGCTGCCCGCCGGCCGCGTCCCCGGCGGCGTAGATCCGGCGGTTCGACGTCCGCAGCCGGTCGTCGACGATCGGCGCTCTGCGCCCGTCGAGGCGCACGCCGGCGGCCGCCGGGTCGAGACCGCCGATCTCCGGCGCCCGACCGACGGCGACGAGGATCGCGTCGACCTCGAGGTCGCGAGGGTCCGCCCTCGACTCGAGGGTCAGGCGGCACTCGCCGGCGGTCCGCGCGACGCGGGCGAGCCGGCTCCCGAGCGCGAGATCGACCCCGTCGGCGCCCAGCGCCGCCGCCACGATCGCGGCCGCGTCGGCGTCCTCGGCGGGGAGCACCCGATCCTCCACCTCGACGACCGTGACCCGGGAGCCGAAGCGGGCGAAGGCCTGGGCCAGCTCGCACCCCAGCGGACCGCCGCCGACCACCGCCAGCCGCGGCGGCAGGGCGGCGAGGTCCCATACGCTCTCGCTCGTCAGGAACCCGGCGTCGGCGAGACCGGGAACGGGCGGGACGACCGGTCGCGCGCCGGTCGCGATGACAGCGCGCGCGAACCGGAGGCGGACGCCCTCGACCTCGACCGCGTCGCGAGCCACGAAGCGGCCCTCCCCGAGGAAGACGTCGACCCCCAGGGCGCGGAAGCGGGCGGCGGAGTCGTGGGCGGCGAGGTCGGCGCGGAGCCGCCGCATCCGGCCCAGGGCCGCGGCGAAGTCTGCGCTGACGTCGGGGATCCGGACGCCCAGCCCCCCCGCGGCGCGCGCGTCCGCGACGGCGCGGGCGGAGGCCAGCAGCGCCTTCGACGGCACGCAGCCGGTGTTCAGGCAGTCGCCGCCCATCAGCCCGCGCTCCACCAGGGCCACGCGGGCGCCGAGGCCGGCCGCGCCGGCGGCGGTCACGAGCCCCGCGGTCCCGGCTCCGAGGACGACGAGGTTGTAGCGGTCGGCCGGGGTGGGGTTCGTCCAGCCCGGCGGCCGCACCCGCTCCAGCCGGCGCCGCTCGTGGGGGTCGATCGGCGCGGGAGCGGTCATCCGGCCGCCGTCCGCCCGGCGAGCGCGCGGCGCGCGGCGCGGGTCACGACCAGGACCGCGAGCGCGGTGGCGAGGATCCCCGCCGCGAACGCGGCGAGCCACCACCCGCTCCGATCCGTCGTCCCGGTCGCCAGGGCCGCGATCGAGCGCGCGCCGGCCCCCAGCCCCACGTAGAGGACGGTCCCCGGGAGCATCCCGAGCCACGATCCGAGCACGAAGTCCCGCAGCGAGACGCCGGTGAGGGCGAGCGCGTAGTTGAGGGCGTTGTAGGGGACGATCGGCGAGAGCCGCAGAAGAAGGACGACCTTGAGGCCCTCCTCGGCGATCCCCCGGTCGACCCCCTCGAGCGCCTCGCGGCGGCCGACGCGCCCCCGCACCCACTCGCGGCCCAGCCGGCGCCCGACCAGGAAGGCGATCGTCGCGCCCAGCGTGCTGCCGAGCGAGACGACGGCGATCCCCCAGCCGGGTCCCAGGACGAAGCCCGTCCCCAGCGTGATCAGCGAACCGGGGACGAGGAGGACGGCCGCGGGCAGCCACACGAGAGCGAGGGCGAGGGCGGCCCACGGGCCCAGGTCCCGCGTCCAGCGGAGGAGGGCCTCGAGCCACGCCCCGACCGGAAGGAAGGCGCCGGCCAGGGCGAGG
Organism: Gemmatimonadota bacterium; assembly: GCA_035513155.1. GTDB lineage: Bacteria > Gemmatimonadota > Gemmatimonadetes > JACCXV01 > JAHWKZ01 > JAICNR01. The sequence goes on from DATKCO010000022.1 coordinate 66,513, forward strand.
AGGATGACGGCGCCGGCCAGGAGCGCCGCGCGGAGGGTGGCTCGATCGCGCATGCCGGACGCTACCACGGGCCGCGCGGCCGGTCCATTCCCTCAGGGACCGGTTTGACGGAGACGCCGTCGGCGTTCATCATCGTCCGGCCAGCCGCACCGCCACCTCGACGAATTTCCCGCCGGAGGCTCGCCATGCGACCCGTACGGTTCCTCGTGCTGCTCCTCGCCGCCGGGCTGACCGCCTGCGCCGCGGCCCGTTCCGAGACTCGCGCCGGCCAGGACGGTGCCGGTGACTCCCTGGAGAGCCGGCGCGCGTTGTCGGGCATGCGAAACGGAGCCTGGGAGTCCACCTACACGCCTCTCCCCTCGCGTCCGACGGTGATCCGGGGCGCCACCGTCATGACCGCGGCGGGCCAGGAGATCGAAGGCGGCGACGTGCTCCTCGAGGACGGCCGGATCGCCGCGGTCGGCCGGGGCCTCGAGGCTCCCGCCGGGGCGGTGACGGTCGACGGCGCGGGTAAGTTCGTGACGCCGGGGCTGATCGACACCCACTCCCACCTGGGGGTCTATCCGAGCCCCGGCGTCTCGGCCCACTCGGAGGGAAACGAGGCGACCGCCCCGACTACCGCCCAGGTGTGGGCGGTCCACTCGGTCTGGCCCCAGGATCCCGGCTTCGTTCGGGCGCTGGCCGGCGGGGTGACCACGCTCCAGATCCTTCCCGGGAGCGCGAACCTGATCGGAGGTCGCGGCGTGACCGTGCACCCGATCCCGGCCCGCAGCGCCCAGGAGATGATGGTGCCGGGCGCCCCCATGGCGCTCAAGATGGCGTGCGGCGAGAACCCGAAGCGGGTCTACCAGAGCCGAGGGCCCTCGACCCGGATGGGCAACTGGGCCGGCTATCGCGAGGCGTTCATCGCCGCCGAGGGGTACCGGAAGAAGTGGGACGAGTGGGTGGAGAACGGGGGCGAGCGGCCGGATCGCGACCTCGCGAACGAGACGCTGGCCGAGGTGCTGCGCGGGAACATCCTCGTCCACAACCACTGCTACCGCGCCGACGACATCGTCAACATGCTGAACCTGTCGCGGGAGTTCGGCTTCAAGGTCCGCTCGTTCCACCACGCGGTGGAGGCGTACAAGGTCCGCGACCTGCTGGCCGCGGACTCGATCGGGGCCTCGATGTGGTACGACTGGTGGGGGTTCAAGATGGAGGCGTTCGACATGGTTCCGCAGAACCTCGCGCTGGTCTCCGAGGCCGGGGCGCCGGCCATCCTCCACACCGACGACCCGATGGGCATCCAGATCATGAACCAGGACGCCGCGCTGGCGATGTACGCCGGGCGCGAGGCGGGGATCGAGGTCGGGCGCGACGAGGCGCTCCGCTGGATCACCGCCAACCCCGCGTGGGCGCTCGGGATCGCGGATCGGACCGGCACCCTGGAGGTCGGCAAGGCGGCCGACGTGGTGCTGTGGTCCGGCGACCCGTTCAGCGTCTATACCCGGGCCGAGAAGGTGTGGATCGACGGCGCGCTTGCGTGGGACGTCGAGCGGGTCCGTCCGATGACCGATTTCGAGCTCGGGGTCCTGCCCCCGGACGAGGCCATGGAAGTAGGCCCGCGATGAGCCCGCGGGGACGCACGCTCCTGCCGGCGGCGGTGGCGCTCGCGGCGGTGGCGCTGGTGCCGAACGCGACGCGCGCCCAGGAGATCGCGATCGTCGGCGGCACCGTCCATCCGGTCAGCGGACCGCCGATCGAGAACGCGACGGTCCTGATCCGCGACGGGCGCATCGTAGCGGTCGGCGCCGATGTCGCGGTCCCGGACGCCGCGCGCCGCATCGACGCGCGCGGCAAGGTCGTCACGCCGGGCCTCTTCGTTCCCTACTCCCAGCTCGGCCTCGTCGAGGTCGACCTGGTCGGCCAGACGCGCGACGAGCGGATGCAGGACGACCAGGTCACGCCGGCGTTCGACCCGGTCGCGGGCCTCAACCCCCGCTCCACGCTGATCCCGTTCGCGCGCTCGGGAGGGCTGACGACCGCGGTCGCGGCGCCGAGCGGCGGGCTGATCGCCGGACTGGCCTCGGTCATCGACCTGGCGGGGGACACGCCGGCCGGGATGCTGGTCGCCCGCCGGGTGGCGATGATGGCGGACTTCGACGAAGGCGCGGCCGCCGCGGTCGGCGGCTCGCGCGGAGCCGCCGCTCTCCGCCTCCGCGAGGCGCTCGAGGACGCCCGCTTCTGGGCGGCGCGCCGGGCCGCTTTCGACCGCGGCGAGTCGCGGGAGCTCACCCAGTCCCGGCTCGACCTCGCGGCCCTCCAGCCCGTGCTGGCGGGCGAGATCCCGCTCGTCGTCGAAGCACACCGGGCGAGCGACATCCTCGCCGTCCTCGACATCGCGGCGGAGTTCGGCCTGCGGCCGGTGATCCTGGGGGGCACGGAGGCGTGGATGGTCGCCGGGGCGCTGGCCGCGGAGGCGGTGCCGGTCATCCTCAAGCCCCGGACCAGCCTGCCGAGCGGCTTCGAGCGGCTGGGCGCGCGGTTCGACAACGCGGCCCTGCTGGCGGCGGCGGAGGTCCCGATCGCGTTCACGCCGTTCGAGAACCACCGCGCGGGCGAGATCACGCAGGAGGCCGGCAACGCGGTCCGGTGGGGACTCTCCTGGGAGGAGGCGTTGCGAGCGGTGACGCTGACGCCGGCGGAGATCTACGGGGTATCCGACCGCTACGGGTCGCTGGCGCCTGGGCGGGTGGCCAACGTCGTCGTGTGGAGTGGCGACCCGCTCGAGCTCTCGACCCGTGCCGAGACCGTCCTCGTCCGCGGCCGGGTCATGCCCGACTGGTCGCGCCAGAAGGAGCTCCTCGAGCGGTACCGCGCCCTCGACGACGCGCCACGTCCGGCCTACGACGTGCCTGGAAGCCGGTAGCGAACGAGCCGCGGGAGCGGACCGCTCCCCCGGAACCAGAGTGCGAGCGAGCCGACGCGCTCAGTTTCCCCGTGCCGCGGCCAGGAGCTCGCTCGCCGTCCTGGGCCCACCCGCGCACGTATCGTGGTGCTCAAGCGGGGCGCCGATTGAACGAATGCGCCGGCGTACGCGTCCAATCCCGGGTCTTCGTCCACAGCGGTCCTCGCCCCGCATCCGCGGTATACTCCATCCGAGCATGCCATGCGTCGACATCTCGCCCTCCTGCTCGTCCCGGTCCTGATCTCCGGATTCGCTCGGTCCGCCCGCGCCCAGGAGACGGTCACGCTCGCCGAGGCGGTGCGTCTGGCGCTCGAGCGGAGCCCGGACGCGGTCGGGGCGCGCGGATCGACCCGGGTGGCCCAGGCCGGGGTGCTCGAGGCCCGCGGGGCCTGGCTACCGTCGCTCATCGCCAACTCCACCTACTCGAACTCCAGCAACGAGCGGTTCGACCAGTCCACCGGACGACTCGTCTCCGAGAGCTACACGGCCCAGGTGCAGGCCGGCTACGATCTCTTCACGGGCGGCCGCAAGGTCGCCACGTGGCAGGCCGCCTCCGCCGCCCTGCGCGCCGCCGAGGCCCGCGAACGCGGCCAGCGCTACGACACGATCCTCGACACGACGATCGTCTTCTACCAGGCGGCGGCCGCCGAGGAGCTCCTGGTGGCGGCCCGCCAGCGGCTCGAGCGGGCGACCCGGCAGCAGGAGTTCGCCGAGACCCGGCGGCTGGTCGGGACCGCCACGCGCTCCGACGCCCTCCGCGCCGAGCTCGAGAAGGCGGACGCGGAGCTCGCGGTGATCGACGCGGAGGCCCAGCTCCGGACCGCACGCCTGGCGCTCGGGCGCCAGGTCGGCCGGCCGGGAGCCGTCCAACCCGCCCCGGGCGCACTCCCCGAGGAGCCCCCCGCCGTCCCGCCCCTCGAGACCCTGATCGAGCGCGCCGAGGCCAGCTCGCCCGACGCGGTCGCGGCTCGCGCGGAGCTCGACCGGGCCGGGAGCGTGAAGCTCCAGGCGTGGAGCCAGTACTCCCCCTCGCTCCGGCTGACCGGCGGCTACGACTGGTTCTCGTTCGAGTGGCCGCCGGACCAGGAGAGCTGGAGCGTCCGGCTGACCGCGTCGCTCCCGATCTTCAACGGCTTCTCGCGCGAGGCCCAGGTCGCGCGCGCGGAGGCGGACCGGCGGACGGCCGAGGCCGAGGCGCGCGACGCCGCCCTGCTGGCGCGGGCGGCGGTCGAAGACGCCGCGGGCCAGATCGAGACCACCGCACGGCGGATCGAGATCGCGGCCCGGGCTCTCGAGCTCGCGCGCGAGGACCTGCGGGTGATCGAGGAGCGCTATCAGCTGGGGGCGTCGACGATCCTCGACCTCCAGACGTCGCAGGTCGCGCTGGCAGAAACCGAGGTCGGCTGGGTGCGCGCGCGCCAGGAGCTGGGGGTCGCGGTGGCGGCCCTCGAGGCTGAGCTCGGGGAGCCCCTGAGAGAGGTCGGGCCGTGACCCGGCGCATGGACCACACCCGGCGCGGGCGGCGGCTGCTGCCGGCCGCCGTCATGGCGATCGCCCTCGCGGCATCTCTCTCCTGCGGCGAGGACGAATCCCCGGCGGCGGGCCCGGGCGGGCCTGGTGGCCCGCGCGTCTCGGTGGTCGAGACGGCCTCGGTCGAGAGCGGTCCGATCGCCCGGCAGGTCGAGGTGACCGGGGTCGTCCAGCCCATCCGGACGGTCAGCGTCAACAGCCAGCTCGCCACCACCGTGCGGGCGATGCTGGCCGAAGAAGGAGACCGCGTGGCCGCCGGCACCGTGCTCGCCCGGCTGGAGGACGCGGAGCTGGCCGTCGAGCTGGTGAGCGAGCGCGCCGCCCTGCAAGCGGCCCGGGCCGCGTTCGAGCGCGCCGAGCAGCTCCGCGAGCGAGAGGTGATCACGCTGCCGGAGTACGAGCGCGACCGCACGGCACTGGCCGCGGCCGAGGCCGCGGTCCGCCGCCTCGAGACCCGCGTCGCCTACGCCACCATCCGCTCACCGATCGCGGGCGTCGTCACCGCCAAGTACGTCGAGGCCGGAGACGTCGTCGGGGCGCAGACCCCGCTCTTCGAAGTCGCCGACATCTCCACGCTGGTCGTGCCGATCGGCGTCTCCGAGCTCGACGTCGCGCGGCTGTCTCCGGGCGACGTGGTCGAGATCACGCTCGACGCGCTCCCCGACCGGCCGTTGACCGGCCGCATCCGCCGCATCTTCCCCGCCGGCGATCCCGCCACGCGCCTCGTCCCCGTCGAGATCGCGCTCGAGCCCGGCAGCACGGCCCGGCCCGGCTACCTGGCGCGTGTGTCGCTCCGCCTCGAGGAGCGGGAGTCCGTCCCCATCATCCCCGCCAGCGCGATCCTGACCGGTGTCGGCGGCGACGAGTCCACGTTCGTCGTCGAGGACGGGAAGGCCTTCCGGCGCACGGTGGAGACGGGCCTCGTTTCGAAGGGCCGGGTCGAGGTCGTCCGTGGCCTCCGCCCCGGCGAGATCGTGGTCGTGTCGGGTGGCTCTTCGCTGCGCGAGGGCGCGGCGGTGCGGTCGGTCGGGGATCCGCCCGCGGCCGCGGAGGCCCCGGCGGATTCGGCGGGCGCCGGGAGGCCGGGATCGTGAGCGACCGGCGGAGCGGGATTCCGAGCTGGGCGATCCGGCGTCCCATCGGGACCGTGATGCTCGCCATGGTGGCGATCGTGCTCGGCCTGTTCTTCCTCGGCAAGCTCCCGATCGACCTCCTACCGAGCATCGTCTATCCCCAGATCCGGGCGTCGGTCAGCAATCCCGGCGTGGCGCCGGAGGTCATGGAGGAGACGATCGCCAAGCCGCTCGAGGCCGCACTCGCGCCCACCGAGGATCTCGAGGGGATCGAGACCGAGGTCCAGGAGGGCCAGGTCGGCGTCAACCTCCACTTCGCCTACAGCGCCAACATGGACTTCGCGCTGCAGGACGCCTCCAAGAACCTGGAGCGCGCGCGGGGCGGCCTGCCGGAGGAAGCGAACCCCCCGTCGATCTTCAAGTTCGATCCCGCGCAGATCCCGATCTTCGAGGTCGGCTTCAGCTCCGCCGGCCGCGACCTGGTCTCGCTACGCGACTGGGTGGAGACGCAACTCCGTCCGCGGCTGCTCACGGTCGGCGGCGTCGCTTCGGTCGACGTCGCCGGCGGACTCGAGCGCGAGATCCAGGTGGTGCTCGACCAGGAGCGCCTCCAGAGCTACGGCCTGACGATCGCGGGCGTGATCGACGCCCTCCGCGCGGGCAACCAGGACGTGGCCGCCGGCGTCGTCTCCTCGGATCAATGGGAGGTCGTCGGGAAGACCGCTGGGAAGTTCCGCAGCGTGCTGGAGATCCGCGAGCTGCCGCTGGAGATCACGGGGGGCGGGCGGATCCCGCTCGCCGAGGTCGCCGAAGTGCGCGACACGCATCCCGAACAGCGGCTGTGGGCGCGTCTCGACGGGACGCCCGCGGTCAAGCTGTCGATCCGCAAGCAGCCCGACGCCAACACCGTCCGCGTGGCCGAGGAGGTGGAGAAGCGGCTCGCGGATCTCTCGTCCTCCGGCTTCGTCCCCGGCGACATCGACTTCGAGGTCATCCAGAACCAGGCCGACTTCATCGACGCCTCGATCTCGTCGGTGCGGAACGCCGCCCTCGTGGGCGCCTTCCTGGCGATGGTCGTGGTCCTGCTCTTCCTCGGATCGCTCCGCAAGACGTTCATCATCGGCACCGCGATCCCGCTCGCCATCCTCGCCACGTTCGTGATGATGGGGACCGGCAACCTGACCCTCAACATCATGACGCTGGGCGGGCTGGCGCTGGGGGTCGGGCTCCTCATCGACAACTCGATCGTCATGCTGGAGAACATCTTCCGACATCGCGACGAAGAGGGTCGTGACCCGGAGGATGCCGCCCACACGGGCGCCGGCGAGGTGCAGAGCGCGGTCATCGCGGCCACGATCACGAACCTCGCGGCGGTGGTCCCGTTCCTCCTCGTGAGCGGACTCGCCGCGCTCATCTTCCGCGAGATGATCCTGACGATCTCGTTCGCGATGCTCGCCTCGCTGAGCGTGGCCCTGACGCTGGTCCCGTCGCTGGCGGCCGTGCTCGGCAAGGTCGAGCGGACGAGCGGCCTCTCCGAATCCCGCGTCCTGCGCACCGTGGACGGCACGATCCGGCGCCTGCGCGGGATCTACCGCCGGGTCGGGCCGGCGATCGTCCGCCGCCGCGGGCTGACGCTGGGCGCGGCCATCCTCGCGCTCGTGGGGGTCTGGTTCCTGACCCGCGACCTCGGGAACGAGTTCCTCCCGCAGGTCGACAGCGGGAACGTGGGCGTCTTTCTGCGCCTGGGGCCCGGCGCCTCGGCCGAGGAGACGAACCGGGTCGCGCTCGAGGTCGAGGAGATCGTCGCCGGGATGCCGCACGTCGAGCACATGTTCACGACCGCCGGCGGCTTCCTGTGGGGGGGATCGACCTCCGCCAGATCCGGCCGGGGATCGCTCGACATCGTGCTCACGCCCTCCAGCCGGCGCGGGATGAGCGCGGACGCGTGGGTGCAGGAGCTGCAGCAGCGGATCGACCAGCGCGGCTTCCCGGGTGCGAGGATCTTCGTCCGCCCACCCCGGATCCGCGGTCTCCGCACATCGTCGTCGGGAGAGTCGGTCGCGATCACGATACAGGGCGACGACCTCGGTGAGCTCAATCGCATCGCCGACGAGGTCATGCGGGAGCTGGACGGGGTCCCGGGGCTGGAGAACCTGCAGCCGTCCACCGAGGAGGCGAGCCCGCAGCTGACCGTGCGGCTGGACCGCGAGCGCGCGGCCACGCTCGGACTCGACGTCGCTACGGTGGGCCAGACCCTGCGCACGGCGCTTGGCGGCACGATCGCGACCCGCTACACGGAAGGAAACCGGGAGTACGACGTGCGGGTGATCCTTCCGCGTGAGCGGTTCACGAGCTCGGAGGATCTCGAGACCGTGGCCCTGTTCCCCGGCGGCACGGGCGGAGCTCCCATCTATCTGCGCGACGTCGCCTCCGTCTCCTCCGGCCTGGGGCCGACGAGCATCCTGCGGGAGCAGCAGAACCGGGTTCTGCGGGTGAGCGGCGACGTGCTGACCGACATCGCCCCGGTGGGCGCGGTCAGCGACTCGATCGAAACCCGCCTGGCGGGATTCCAGCTCCCGGAAGGGTACGGGATCGTGATGGGCGGCGAGGCCGAGGCGATCCGCGAGAACAATCGCCAGCTCCTGATCGTCATACTGCTGGCGATCTTCCTCGTCTTCGTCGTGCTGGCGGTGCAGTACGAGAGCCTGACCGATCCGCTCGTCATCCTGCTCGCGATCCCGCTGTCGTTGATCGGCGTAGGCCTCGGCCTGTGGATCACCGGCACGCCGCAGAGCGCGCCCGTCCTGCTGGGGGTCATCCTGCTGGCGGGGATCGTGGTCAACAACGCGATCCTGCTCGTCGAGTACGCGAACCAGAACCGGCGGCTCGGAGTCTCCCTGGAGGAGGCGGTCGTCGAGGCGGGCGTGATCCGCCTGCGGCCGATCCTCATGACCACGCTGACCACGATGTTCGGCATGCTGCCATTGGCGATCGGCTGGGGCGAGGGCTCCGAGCTCATGCAGCCGCTCGCGATCGCGGTCGTCTCCGGCTTGCTGTTCTCCATGGCCCTGACCCTGCTGGTCGTACCCGGCGCCTACGTCGGCGTCCACCGCTTCGCGGAGCGGCTGAAGGAATGGATCGTGGGGCGCCGCGAGGCCGCGGACGACGAGGAGAAGCCGACCGTCGGGGGACCGGCGCCCGCCCCCGCCGGCGCCCGGATGTCGCTCGAGCCGCGCCCCGGTCGGCCTATACGTTGAACCGCACGTACGTGATGTCGCCGTCGGCCATCCGGTAGTCCTTTCCCTCGCTCCGCACGAGCCCCATCTCCTTCGCGCGCTGCATCGAGCGTCCGGCGGTCACGAAGTCGTCCCAACCCACGATCTCGGCGCGGATGAACCCGCGTGCCATGTCGGTGTGGATCGCCCCCGCCGCTTCGACCGCCGTGTCGCCGCGATGGATCGTCCAGGCCCGGACCTCCTTGGGCCCGGCGGTGAAGAAGGTCAGCAGCCCGAGCAGGTCGTGGGCCGCGTGGATCACCCGCCGGAGGCCCGACTCGGGTAGCCCGATGTCGGCAAGGAAGGCGTGTCGATCCTCGCGGGGAAGCGTGGCGAGCTCCGCCTCGAGATCGCCGCAGACGGCCACCAGTCCCGCTCCCTCGGCGGCCGCCGCCGCGGCGAGCGCGGACACCGCCGGAACCGAGCCGGGGTCGGCCACCGCCGCCGCGACATCGGATTCGGAGACGTTGGCCGCGTAGATGACCGGCTTCCGGGTCAACAGGCCATACGACCGCACCGCCTCCTCCTCGGCCGCCGTCAGCGGGACCGTCCGGGCGGGGCGGCCCGCGCGCAGCGCATCGACCAGCTTCTCGAGGCCGGCCTGCTCGGCCAACAGCTCCTTGCGCCCTGTCTGGACCTGCTTCGACACCCGTTCGTGCCGCTTCTCGACCACCTGCAGGTCGGCCAGCGCGAGCTCGGTGTCGATGATCTCCTTGTCCCGCAGGGGATCGACGCCGCCGTAGACGTGGACAACGTCGGTGGACGGGAAACAGCGCACGATGTGGACGATGGCGTCGACCTGGCGGATGTGGCTCAGGAACTGGTTCCCCAGCCCCTCTCCCGCGCTCGCGCCCTCGACGAGCCCGGCGATGTCGAGGAATTCGATGGCCGTGGGCGTCACCCGATCTGGTGAGAAAGCTTCGGCCAGCACGTCCAGTCGCTCGTCGGGGACGGCCACCACGCCGACGTTCGGGTCGATCGTGGAGAACGGGTAGTTCGCCGCCTGCGCCCCGGCCGCGGTCAGGGCGTTGAACAGGGTCGACTTCCCCACGTTGGGGAGTCCCACGATGCCGACCTGCATGGGCGGAGGATCCTGGTGGAAGTGGAGGGATGGCCCGCGAGCCGCGGCCGGTCGGACTGGACGCGGGTCAGTATACCCCGCCGATCAGGGTGCGGAAAGGCCGTCCGGCGCGGTGGCGCCGTCTTCCCCCAGCGCGGACTCGAGCATCGCTCCCACCATCTTGAGGATACGGTCCCCGTCCTTCCGACTCGACGCCCGGTCGAGGCGCTGGGCCAGGTCGGCCACCGCGGGACGACGGACGTCGGGGGTCTCGGACCAAGGGGTTCTCCGATGGTCGTACCCGATCGCCTGGATCAGCATCCGTCTCGTCACGTCGTCGCGCCGGGCGAGCTCGACGGCATACGTCAGCGGCTGGAGGCGGTCTCCCGACTCCCACTTCATCAGCGTCTTGTCGGACACGCGGGCCAGGTCCCGGCACGCGTCCTTGAGCGAGAGATCCAGATGGCTCCGGCCGACCGCCAGTGCGGCACCCAGCCAGCTCTCGAGCCACTCGGGCCCGCCCTCGGGAACGCGTGAGACGAGTTCCTCCCCCATCTGACCTCCTGGACGCCGGGACGAGAGTCCTCCTTGACCACCGAGAAGGTAAAGACGTCGGAGGATTCCCACAACGGGCGTAGGTTCAGGCCCGTTGGCGGATCTCCTGGTCAGGAACGATGAGCGGGGTCGAGGCGCGCGACGAGGGAGGCCGGGGCGCACTGAAAGGTGCGCCGCAGGCCCGCCCGAGGAGCGCAACGAAGAGATCGCCCGTTTTCAGCCGTCTACGCCATAAACCAGGGGGCGAGGACGAGGGACACCACGCTCATCAGCTTGATCAAAATGTTCATCGACGGTCCCGACGTATCCTTGAACGGATCCCCCACCGTATCCCCGACGACCGCCGCCTTGTGGGCGTCCGATCCCTTGCCGCCCAGGAACCCGCTCTCGATGTACTTCTTCGCGTTGTCCCAGGCGCCACCGGCATTGGCCATGAACAGCGCCATCAGGACGCCCGTAAGCGTCGCTCCGGCGAGCATGCCACCCAGCGCCGCCACCCCCATCACCTTTCCGACGATGACGGGCGCGACGACGGCGATGACTCCCGGCACGATCATCTCCCGCAGGGCGGCGCGGGTCGAGATGTCCACGCAGCGCGCACTGTCGGGCTTCGCCTTCCCTTCCATGAGGCCGGGGATCTCGCGGAACTGACGTCGCACCTCTGCGACCATGCCCTCGGCGGCGCGACCCACCGCGGTCATCGTCAGAGCGGCGATCAGGAACGGCAGGAAGCCTCCGATGAAGAGCCCAATCACGACATTGGGGTCGATGATGTTGATCCCGGTCTCCCGCAGCCCGACCGCCGAGGCATAGGCCGAGAACAGGGCCAGAGCCGTCAGGGCCGCCGATCCGATGGCGAATCCCTTGCCGATCGCGGCCGTGGTGTTGCCGAGCGCGTCGAGGCCGTCCGTGATGGCGCGCACCTCCTTGCCGAGCCCGCTCATCTCCGTGATCCCGCCCGCGTTGTCCGCGATCGGGCCATAGGCGTCGACCGACATCGTGACACCCACGGTGGCCAGCATCCCCACGGCCGCGATCCCGATACCGTACAGACCCGCGGCCTGGAACGAGACCCAGATCGCTCCGCAGATCAGCCCCACGGGGATCACCACCGACTCCATTCCCACAGCCAGCCCGGCGATGATGTTCGTCGCCGAACCGGTCTCGGAGGCGGCCGCGATGCGGCGGACCGGCTTGGACGACGTGTAGTACTCGGTCGCGAGCCCGATCAGGATCCCGACCAGCGTTCCCGACAGGAGCGCCCAGAAGGGCCCCGCGACCCCATAGTCGGGGTTGCCGGCGAACACGTCCGCCCGGGCGATCACGAAGTAGGCGGCCACCAGGAACAGGCCCGCGGCGATGAACGTCGTGTTGCGCAGGGCCCCGGCCGGGTTCGTCCGTTCCAGCAGCTTCATCGCGCCGACGCCGATCAGCGACGCGATCAGCCCCACAACGATGAGCAGGATCGGCAGCGTGATGCCGGCCATGCGCTGCTCGGGGAGGATGAGCGGGCTGGTCGCCGCGATCGCGATCGTGGCGATGACCGCGCCCACGTACGACTCGAAGATGTCCGCGCCCATGCCGGCGACATCGCCGACGTTGTCCCCCACGTTGTCGGCGATCGTAGCCGGGTTCCGCGGGTCGTCCTCCGGGATCCCGGCCTCGACCTTGCCGACCAGGTCGGCACCCACGTCGGCGGCCTTGGTGTAGATCCCGCCGCCCACGCGGGCGAACAGGGCGATCGACGACGCGCCCATGGCGAACCCCGAGATGATCTCCGCGAACCCCCGGAACGCTTCCTCGGTGCCGGCCGCCCGGCCGACCCACAGGAACACGAGCCCGATCCCGAGCAGGCCGAGGGAGGCGACCGACAGGCCCATCACGCTTCCGCCGAAGAACGCGATCCGGAGCGCCGGGCCCTGGCCCTGGGAGCGGGCCGCCTCCGAGGTGCGGACGTTGGCCTCGGTGGCCGCGCTCATGCCGAAGAGGCCGGCCAGGATCGAGCACGCCGCGCCGGCGACGTAGGCTCCCGCTGTTCGCCACCCAACGGCCAGGCCGAGCAGGACGGCCACGACGGCGACGAAGGGCAGAAGCACGGAGTACTCCCGCTTGAGGAACGCCATGGCGCCGGAGCGGATCTGCTCGGCGAGGTCGCGCATGACCTCGTTCCCCGAGGACTGCTTCTTCAGGTATACGTAAATGCCCCACGCCACGACGAGCCCCAGCAGGCCCCAGGCGGGAGCCGACGATGCGAACGTCTCCACGGCGTCTCCTCTTACGAAGGTTCCGGGTTGTATCGGTTCATGGCGATCAGCAGGTCCTCGGTCACCGCGCACTCGACGGCCTCGGCGGCCCGTACCACGGCTTCGTCCACGATCGGCCGCTCGTGCCGGCGGAACGGCGACAGCACGAACTCGGATCCGTCCTCGATCGCCCGGTCCTCGGGCGCGATCCCGACCCTGAGGCGCGGAAAGTCGGTCGTTCCGAGCCGCTGAATGATCGAGCGCATTCCGTTGTGGCCGCCGTGCGAGCCGGCGGGCCGCAGCCGGATCCGTCCCAGCGGGAGCGCGAGGTCGTCGTAGCAGACCAGGATCTCTCCCGGCTCGCATTCGAGGTCGTCGCGCAGCTCCCTCACGGCAACCCCCGACCGGTTCATCCACGTCAGCGGCTTGACCAGCTCGATCTCCCGACCTCCCGCCGTCGCCCTCGACTGGAACCGCGCGCCCGAGCGGCGCCAGCGAACGGCCTTCCACCGCTCGACCAGCCGGTCCACGATCCAGAACCCGAGATTGTGGCGGGTGTCTTCGTACTCCGGGCCGGGATTCCCCAGCCCGACGACGGCACGCAGGGCCAGGGCCGCTACTCTTTCTCTTCCTCGCGTTCCCGCTTGGACCGCCCGGCCTCCTCTTCCTCACCGTCCTCCGGCTTGCCGCGGCCGATCACCTCGGGCTCGAGGTCCTCCTCCTCGGGCTCCTCCTCCTCCTCCTCAATGACGGTGGGAGCGAGGACGGCGACCACGGAGCGATCGAGATCGGTCAGGATCTCGATGTCCGGAAGCGTGATGTCCCGCACGTGGACGGAGTCGCCGATGTCGAGCTCGCTGACGTCGATCTCCACCTTCTCGGGGATGTTGCCGGGCAGGCAGTAGACCTCGAGCTCCCGCAACTGGTGGTCGAGCACTCCGCCCTTGTTCTTGACCCCTGTCGAGACTCCCGTGACCAGGATGGGGATCTCCACCTGGATCTTCTCGTCCATCGCGACGTGGAAGAAGTCGATGTGCAGGAATTCATCACGAAAGGGGTGCTTCTGAAGCTCCCGGATCAGGACCTTGTAGGACTCTCCGTCCATGTCCAGATCCAGGATCGTGTTATCCACCGAGATCGTCGAGACGAGCTTCTGCAGCTCGCGGGCATCCACGCTCAACGCCACCGACTCCTCGCCGTGGCCGTAGAGGATGCCCGGCACCCTTCCACCCCTGCGCGCCGTGCGCGCCGCTCCTTTGCCGATTTCGTCGCGCGTCTGTGCGTTGATCGTTGCGGCTCTAGCCATGCCGAAGCTCCTTCGTGAATGAGCCGGCTCAATCCGGGAACAGCGACGAGACCGACTGGTATTCGTGAGTGTACTTGATCGACTTGCCCAACAGGCCCGCGATGGAAAGCACCTGGAGACTCGGGAACCGCCGGTCCTCCGGAATGTGAAGGGTGTTCGCGACACACACCTCCTTGAACGGCGCGTCCTGCAACCTGCGCGTCGCATCGCGCGACAGCAGCGCATGGGTCGCACAGCCGTAGACCGCCACCGCTCCGTTCCGCTCCAGCGCGTGGGCCGCCTGCGCGAAGGTCCCCGCCGTATCAATCATGTCGTCGATCAGGATCGCGGTCTTCCCCTCGACCTCGCCCACAAGATGGACGACCTCGGCTTCGTTCGGCTTCGGACGGCGCTTGTCGATCAGCGCCATCGAGGCGTCCATGCGGCGCGCGAACCCCCGCGCCATCTTCGCCGCGCCCACGTCGGGCGCCACCACCACGACGTCTCCTAGGTCCTTCGCCCGGAAGTACTCGAGGAACACGGGCGAGGCGTACAGGTGATCGACGGGAATGTCGAAGAACCCCTGGACCTGGTGCGAGTGCAGGTCGATCGTGATCATCCGGTCCGCCCCCGAGTTGACCAGCATGTTGGCGATCAGCTTCGCGCTGATCGCCACCCGCGGCTGATCCTTGCGATCGGCGCGCGCGTACCCGAAGTAGGGCACCACGGCCGCGATGCGGTGCGCGGATGCCCGGCGTGCGGCGTCGATCAGGAGCAGCAGCTCCATCAGGTTGTCGGCCGGGGGGTTCGTGGCCTGGATGATGAAGACGTCCCGGCCGCGGACGTTTTCGTTGATCTTTACGAAGATCTCCCCGTCGGCGAAGCGGTTCACCTCCACGTCGGTCAGCCGCGTTCCCATCTGCTCGGCGATCTCCCGCGCCAGATCGGGATTCGCGCTGCCGGTCAGCAGCCGGAGTTCGTGGTTGGCGCCCAACCCTCGCCTCTCGTTCTCCCGCGGTGCCGATTGTGTCGTGGATCGTAGAGAGCAACGTCCGATCAGCAGCCACGGAAGTTAATCGGCCGGTCGAAGGAGCGTCAACCTGACCGTTTCCGCTATCTTGGCGCCCGGAAACCATGGGCATCTCATCCGATCTCGCGATCCGCGACGACCTCTATGGTCGAGGAACGACAGGCCGGCCGCGAGCTCCTCACAAAGGCGTTCACCGGTGACCTCGTGCCGGCGTCCGGCCCGGCGAACGACCCGCCGACCGCCTAGCCCGGAATGGGGCTCTCCTCGATCGCCAGCGAGACGTCGAGCTCGAGGTCGGGAGCCAGCGTGTGGAGCACCGAGCAGTACGTGGACCGGCTGAGCTCCACGGCGCGCTCGACGCGCGGCCGCGACAGCCCGCGGCCCACCACGCGGAAGCCGAGCCGGATCGAGGTGAACCGCCGTGGCGGGTCCATCCGGCGCTCCCCGGCGACCTCGATGTCGCACCGGTCCACCTCCTGGCGACCCTTGCGCAGGATGTCGACGACGTCGATCCCCATGCAGGCGGCCAGCGATGCCAGCAGCCCTTCGGTCGGGGACGCGCCCCGCTCGCGCGTCCCGTCGAACGGGAGCTCGTGCCCGTCCTCCGTCCGGGCCCGGAACCGCAGGTCGCCTTCCCACGCGATCATGACGCTCATAGGACCTCCTTTCCTCCGCCCCAAGGTACCGGGGACCGGTCGACTCGCGCCGCCGCCGTTCGACGCGATCGCCGGGATGCCTCTATCTTCGAGTCCTGTGTCCCCGATCCCCGTGACCGAGCGCGACCTCCGCCTCGACGGCTTCGACGTGCGACTGCGCGAGGCCGGCGAGGGCCCGCCGATCCTCTGCCTGCACGGAGGGCCGGGGATGGACTCCGGCTACTTCTTCCCCGACCCTGGGGTCTGGGGGCCGGGCCTCGCGGCGCTTGCGGCCGATCATCGGGTGATCGCCTACGACCAGCGGGGATGCGGAGCCTCCGGCGTTCCCGACGTCGACGAGCCGCTCGCCCTGTCGCGTCACGTGGACGACATCGATTCGGTGCGGATCGCGCTCGGCCTCGAGCGGCCCATCGTCTTCGGCCACTCGTTCGGCTCTGTCCTGGCGCTCCTCTTCGCCGTCCGCCATCCCGAGCGGCTCTCCGGCCTCGTGATCGTCGGCGGCGCCCCCACGCGTGGCTTCATGGAAGGGTATCGGACCGCGGTCGCGACCGAGCTCCCGGCGGAGGACCGGGATCGGCTGGCGGCGATCCAGTCCGGGGAGATCGACGACGCGGCGATGCGGGAGCGGTTCCGGCTCGCCCTCCCCCTCTATTTCCACCGGCGGCCGTCCGCGGCGGAGCGGGACTCGCTCCTGGCGACCACGTCGTTCAGCGCGCGCGTGAACCGGGCGGTGGCCGCCGGCCTGGAAGAGTACGACCTGTCGCCGGCGCTCCCGCACGTCCGGGTCCCGGCCCTGGTCGTCTACGGCGCCTCCGATCGCGTCGTCCAGCCGGAGTACCAGCTCGCGTTCCGCGGACGGCTGTTGACCGCCCGCTTCGTGGCGTTCCAGGAGAGCGGCCACTTCCCGTTCCTCGAGGAGCCGGAGCCGTTCGCTCGCGTCGTGCACTACTTCGTCAGGAACGCCGACCGGGTCGCGTCCCGGGGCGGCGTGTGATCCCAACCCCCGCATGGAGGATTCGATGAGGAAGGCAAGCGCGCTCGTGACCTGGGGACTCGCCGCGGCCCTGGTGGCGGCCTGTGGCGGGGAGGAGACCGAGCCGGACGAGGCCCCCCCGGCGGGCGAGACCGTGATGTCGGTTCCCGACTCGACGATCGAGCGCGAGGTGCAGACGCGTCTCGACGCGGATCCGCGCCTCGACAAGGAGGGCATCGAGCTGCGGGTGAGGAGCGTGGACGGCACCGTCCTGCTGATCGGCGGGGTTCCGTCCCGGCTGGAGATGTCGATCGCGCGCGAGGTGGCGATGTCCTCTCCGGGCGTCGTCAGCGTCGATCTGGACTCGCTGGTGGTGGCGTCGGAGCAGCAGAGCTAGCAGGACGCGGGCGCACGAAGAACGGTACCTTCCCCCGCGCCGTCCGCTCGAGGTCCGACGGGTACTCGATCCGCACCTCGAGCCCCGGACCCAGCGTTTCCCGCAGGATCCCGTGGATCGCGGCTTCCAGCGAAGGGGGGTCGTGGCCGCCGAGCGGGATGACCCGCACCGTGAACGCGTGCGGGCCCTCCTGGGCCACCTGCCAGCGGCTGGTGGGCAGCTCCTTCAGGGGGCCGATCAGGCGGTACTGGTGAACGGGCGGGAGGCCGGGGCGCTCGATGAACGTCGCGTCCCGGCCTTCCAGCAGCCGGATGCGAGGGAGGCTCCGACCGCAAGGGCAGGGCCCGGCGAGGCGCGCGGCCACGTCCCCGAGCGTGTAGTTGAGCAGGACGGTCCCGCGATTGACGAGGTTCGAGAGCAGCAGCGAGCCGGGCTCTCCCTCCGCCGCGTCGCGTCCCTCGGCGTCTACGATCCGGACGTGGCTCACGTCCTCGTTGATGTGGTATCCCTCTCCCTCGCCGCACTCGAAGCCGATCGAGAACGCCTCGGTCGCCCCGTACACCCCGAGGACCGGCACGCCGAACTCGTCCTCGATCAGCCGGCGCTCTCCCGGCGCCAGAGCATCGGAGCTGAACGTGACCAGCCGGGGCAGGGGAAACCGGACGCCGGTCTCGGCGAGGTGACGGAACAGGCGTCCGATCGCGGATCCGTATCCTGACAGGTGGTCCGGCCGATACTCCGCCAGCTCCTCGCTCACCCGGGCGATGTCGTCGAACACCGAGACCTGTCGCCGGCCGGGGATCAGCTTCCAGACGGCGGGCGCAATGACCCGGAAGTGCTCCCGCACCGCGGTCGGATTGCCGTCCATCGAGATCGAGGCCGAGCGGCGCGGCCGCCCCCCGCACGCAGCCTCGCGGACCGCACGCTCCCTCAGCTTCACCGCCCACCCCGCGATCATCCCCTCGGAGTCGTGGAAGATCCGGCGCGGGATCATCGTGCTGCCGCTGGTCCTGAGCTCGAGGAGGTCCTCGATCCGGGTCCCACGCGGGAGGAACGCCTCCGGCTCCGCCGCCAGGTCCTCGTGCTGCACGACCGGGAGGATCCAGAGGTCGTCCGCCGTCGCGACGTCCCCCGGATCGATTCCCCGTTCCCGCAGGGCCCGCCGGTACCAGGGCACCGACTCGAACGCCAGCCGCACGATCGAACGGACACGCTCGTCGCGGCGGGCGATCAGCCGCTCCGGCGGCTCCTTCCGATCGCGGGGCTCACCGAGCACCTGGGTCATGAGGAACCGGAAGTCGACCGCGGGCGCCCCCGTTCGGGAACCGTCCCTCTCGCTCCTGTACCTTGCCATCGTGTCCCGCTTGATCGAGGATTCGTTCGGGAATCTAACCAACCGGGCGCTCTCCAGAGGAGGAACGATGGGTGATGTCAGTCGACGCGACTTTCTCATGGCCGGTGCGGTCGCCGGGGTCGCCGCGGCCACGGTCGGTCCGACGGCCGCCGCCGGCGCCACCTGGCGCCGCACCCGGTCCCTGACCCGTCCACCCGCGGGACCCGTGGTCGTCGCGAGCGGCAACGGCGGGGGAGCGGTCACCAAGGCACTCGAGGTCATCCAGGGCGGCGGCGATCCCCTCGACGGGGTGATCGCGGGGGTCAACCTCGTCGAGGCCGACCCCGACGACGTGACGGTCGGGTACGGCGGGCTCCCGAACGCGCTCGGCGTCGTCCAGCTCGACTCCTGCTGCATGCACGGGCCCACTCATCGCGCCGGCGGGGTCGCGGCGCTCGAGGGGATCAAGCACCCGTCGAGGGTCGCCCGACTGGTCATGCAGGAGACCGACCATGTCCTGCTGGTCGGGCCCGGAGCCAAGCAGTTCGCGCTCGAGTACGGGTTCGAGGACCAGGAGCTCCTTACCGAGACCTCGCGGCAGATCTGGCTCTACTGGCGCGGCACCCTGGGCGAGCACGACGACTACCTCCCTCCCGACACGTCGGGTTTCACCCCGCTCGCCAAGCGGATCATCGAGAACAACCCCAACCTCTTCTATCCCGAGCAGAAGCGCCCCACCGGCACGATCAGTTGCTGCGCGGTCGACGCGAACGGGGACCTCGCCGGCGTCACAACGACCTCGGGGCTCTTCTTCAAGATCCCCGGACGGGTCGGGGACTCTCCCATCGTGGGGGCGGGACTCTACGTGGACAACGACGTGGGAGCGGCCGGATCGACGGGCCGGGGCGAGGCGAACCTCCTGAACCTGACGTCGTTCCTCGTGGTCGAGGAGATGCGGCGCGGCCGGTCACCCACCGAGGCGTGCCTGGCCGGCTGCCGGCGGATCACCGAGAACAATGTGGAGGAGCGCCTCCAGCGGCCGGACGGCCGGCCGGATTTCAACGTCTCGTTCTACGCGGTCAACAAGGATGGCGAGTACGGCTCGGCCTCGATCTACGGGCCCGGAGCGTTCGCGGTCGCGGGGGCCGGCGGTCCGGCCCGGCAGGAAGATCGGGCGATCCTGTTCCCCGACGGCTAAGGCGCGTCGTCGTCGGCCCTCTCCCGGCCGGCCGCCCCCACCAGGTAGATCGCGGCCGCGAACAGGAGCGTCGTGATCGCGGCCGACGCGAGGCAGAAGCGACACCAGGCGTCGATGACGCTGGCCTGGAGCCAGAAGAGGATCGCCGTGATCGCGAACCCCGCACCGGTCAGTCCCGCGAGGAAGACGGCCGTCCAGCGCGACCACGCCTCGAGCGGGGTCCAGGCGGCCAGGCTCGCCACCGCGTAATAGGCCGCGCCGACCAGGGCGATGGGGACGGGACCCAGCGTAGCGAACTCGCTCGTCAGCACGGTCTCGCAGCCCCCCGAGGGCCCGCAGAAGGCCGACGCGCCGGTGTAGTGACTGGCGGTCAGGTACGCGGCGTCGGCGAAGCCGACCAGCGCGAGCACGCGCGCGATCCAGATTCCGGCTTTCATGGAGGCGCGGAAGCTAACCCCGGCCCTCGGCACCGGCGAACGACACGAGGGCGCCTTGCGCGCCGCCGCCGGAGTCTTCAGGATCACTCGCGGTGATGAGTCCCCCTGCCCCGGATCGTTCCCGGACCGTGCGCCTCCATTGGGAGGGCGCGGGCGAGCCTCGCGAGGAGGAGCCCTCCGCGGACGCGGCCGGCGCGGCCGGCGGACCTCCCCCGGTCGGGAGGCCCCACCCCGCCGGGAGACTGGACGCGGCCCTCCTCGAGGCCGCCTCCCGCCACCCGGACCGGACGGTCACCGCCGGAGCCGGCGGGACCCGGACCTACGGCGAGCTCGCCGCCGGTGCCCTGACAGTCGCGCGGTTCCTCGAACGACATCCCGGCTGGCGTCCCCGCGACCGGGTGGGCCTCGTACTCGACTCCGGGCCCATGTACGCCGCGGCCTTCCATGGCGTGCTCCTCGCGGGCGGGGTCGCGGTGCCGATCCCTCCGACCCTGCCGCGCGAGCGGATCGGCGAGCTTCTCGAATGGACGGATTGCACGCTTCGGTTCGAGGACGGCTCCCGTGCCGACGGGAACGACCCCCGCCTCGGTCTCCCGGTGGCGCTCGATCCGCCCCTCCCCCGTCCCGGAGCCGGATCGCCGGACGATCTTGCCGCGATCCTTCTCACGTCGGGGAGCACGGGTCCTCCCAAGGGCGTGATGCTGAGCCGGGGGAACCTCTACTCCAACGCCGACGCGATCCGCCGGAGCCGGCTCCGCCTGCGCGCCGCCGACCGGGCGCTCGTCACCCTGCCCGTCCACCACGCGTTCGGGAACTCCGTCCTCCAGAGCCACCTGCTGGCGGGGTCCCGCCTCGTGTTCGACCCGGACGAGCGGTCCCCGCTGGGGGCGATCGCGCGGCACCGGATCACCGCGCTCTACGAGGTTCCCGACCGTTGCGTGCTGCTCGAGCGCTCGCTCCGCCGCCGGAAGATGCCGGAGAGCCTCCGCTTCCTGGCCGTGGCCGGAGGCCGGCTGGCACCGCGCCTCGCGCTCGGGCTCGCCGAGGCGCTCGCGTCCGCCGAGCTCGTGATCATGTACGGCCAGACCGAGGCCACGGC
>DATKCO010000023.1:0-9466 GCA_035513155.1 Gemmatimonadota bacterium
CGAGACGACGTTGTAGGTCATTTCGCGATGGGCATGCGAGGGGAACCGGTCGGCCGCTACGCAGAGGACGGCGCGGATCTCGGGCTCGGCGATCAGCATGTCGCGGCCGATGCGGATCGCGGAGAAGAGCGAGGCACACCCTTGCTGGTTCACTCCGATGGCCGTGGCGCGGGTCAGACCGAACTCGGCTTGGACTCGGGACACAGGATACTTGAAGAGGTCCATCACGTCCGGGAGCAGGAGCGCGGCCCCATTCTCGGAGGGATCGGGGGCCAGCGTGGAGCTCGATGCGAGCGCGCCCGCGTACAGGACCACACCCACCTCGTCCGGCTCGATCTCCGTCTCCGCGAGGAGATCGCCCACCGCGCCCATCGCGAGCTCCAGTGCGGTCTCCGATTCCGCCACCCAGGCGTGCTCGAAGCCGAAGCCAGAGAGCATCGCGGGGGAGCTCCGCAGCGCTCCCCGGGCGTCGAGATCTTCCAGCGTGCGGACGACGCCCGGCAGGCGGTACGTCACGCCCGCGATGCCGATGGTGGGTGCGATCGCGTTCATGGGGACCAGCGTACCGGCCACGGGTTCCCGCCGGGTTCCCCCGCCCGTCCCCGGCGCTTCCTGAGGAGAATTTCCCATGGGAAAGCGATTAGAACCGTGTCCCGAGGCCAATCGAGTAGAACGCGTGGCTCACGTCGATCTCTGTCGTGGGCACGTCCGAGGGGGCCGGGAAGGCACCGACCTCCCCCCCCGTGATCCAGCGGTACTGGCTCCGACCCTCCAGGAAGAGGCGAGACTTGCGAGCCGGCACCGTGAAGCCCGCGTCGACGAGGGCTCCCGCCTTCCATTGCCGACTGGACTCCTCGTTCCCGGTGTCGGTTCGATTCACCGACACACGGTTTACCGAGGGACCGGCCCCGAGGTGCCAGACTCCATGCCGGAGCGAGAGAATGGGGGCCATCGTGGTGACGGAGTGGGTGAGGAATAGGTACTCAAGGATCCCGCGGGAGCCACTGGTCCACCCCGTGTCGCCCCGGCTGGCCAGCAACTCGACTTCCAGGGAAGGGGTGAGGCTCCGACGGACCGAAAGGGCCCATGAGAGGCCGTTGTGGGAACTGCGAGGGTAGGCTCTCCGCACACCGGAGTCCCATCCGGCGGTTCGCAGCATCTCCTCCATGTCACCTGCGGGTCCGCCGTGCGTGAGGCCGATGGAGGCCATCAGCCCCCAAGGCCGATCCTCAGCCGCGTGGGCGGGGGTTTGCGCCAGCAGCTCAGGGCTGTGGGTGGTGGCGAACACGAACACTGTAGCTCCCTTGAGAATCAGGGATCGTCTTCCTGCGTGTCGTTGCCTCATCTCGAGCCTCCTCGTACGGTGTGATTCGACGATTGCTCAGTCCTCAGCGGGGGAGGGTCAGATCCTCCCACCGCTGGAGCCCGGGTCCAGGAGCCGAAGGTGTCGGCGTCCCAAGAGACGAGCGCACCTGGCACGTCAAGCGCTCCATCCTTCGGCTCCTTTCCGTCCGGTGTGTTTTACCGGACGACCGTGAAGATCCCGGCGTGGTCGGAGGGCCAGAGGCCCGAGTCCGTCCGCTCGGACGGCCGCACGCCGGTCAGCCAGCTCTGGGTGGATCCGGGGATCCCTCCGGGGCCGAAGCCGAAGTCGCCCCTGAGCAGGACGAAGTCGATCCGCTGATCGAAGCGGGACGGGTGCTGGAGAAGGCTCGGCGCGTGACAGCACGTGTTCCCGTTGCCCCTGGGCGGCCAGACGTCCGCGAAGCCGGCAGCCACCATCATCCCGTAGGTCGGAGTCGTGCTGCCGTCGGCCTCGGAGTTGAGATCGCCGACCAGCGCGACAGGGAGCGTCTCCGCCGCCAGCATCGCGATCAGCTGCTGGGCCTGCGGCACCTGCACGAGCGGCGAGAACGCCTCGAGGTGGGTGTTGACGAAGCGGAGGGTCCGGTCGCCCACGGTCGCGCGCACGGAGGTGAAGCCGCGCGGGACGAGCAGCGACTGGCCACCGACGCTCACCGGCAGCCTGGCGATGTAGTTGATCGCCTGCGCCTGATCCCAGGCGACGTCTCCGCGGACGAGGATCACGTCGCGATCGGTGAGCCGGATGTCGGCGAGGCCGTTGGGCGAGCCGGGCCAGAGGATCGGCACCTCGGCGTCGATGTTCTGGACGTTCGCGGCGACCTCGTAGTCCAGGCCGCGCGCCTCCAGGGCGTCGAGCAGGATCTCGAGGAAGTCATACACGTCCTCGGTCGCGTTGAGCTGGAAGTCGGCCGGGACCTGCCTCCGGTAGCGCGAGACCTCCTGGAGCCCCACCAGGTGGGGACGGGAGAACGCGATCTCGTCGGCCAGCTTCTCGGCCCGCGCCGGGAAGTCGGTGGCCACGACCTCACCGAAGATCCCGGCAGCCACCGCCGGGAGCTCCTGGGGCGCGGCCTGGAGCAGCGGCGCGAGGGAGGAGAAGCCCTGATAGACGTTGCGGCTCATGAGTCGGATCTGGTCACTGTCGGGCGTGCGCTCGGCGAACCCCATCGATTCCAGGGGTGTCGTCGGTCCGACGGGTTCGATCGGGCTCTCGGCCTCGCACGCACCGAGCAGGCCGGCGAGGACGGCGACGATGAGCGCGGGGAAGGGTCGGAGCGCGCGGAACGAGGTCTGGTGCGACATGCGGCCTCCGGGAAAGCGGGTTTCGATTGACTCCAAGGGACGAGGCTACCTCGAGCGCGTTCCCTCCCGATGCCCCGGGCAGTTCCCCAGCTCGGACGGGAGGGCATTTCTTTTGTGATTGTTTCCCGACGCGGCGCTTTGTATCGTGGGAAGGTCCCCGTGGACCCACGGGACGGGAGGTTTTCCTACGACCGCTCCAGCGGACAGGATCGAGCTGCGGACGCTCGGCCGCGTGAGCCTGCGCGGGGCCGATGGCTCCGCGCTGGAGGACGTTCTCCACCAGCCGAAGCGGCTCGCGCTCCTCGTCTATCTCGCGCTCGCCGAGCCGCGGGGCCTTCACAGGCGGGATTCCCTGCTCGCCCTCTTCTGGCCCGATCTGCCGGAGAAGCGGGCCCGCAACGCCCTGAACAAGACCGTCCACTTCCTGCGCTCGCATCTCGGCGCTGAGGTGATCCCCAGGGGAAGCACCGACCTGGGTCTAGACCCGGCGGCCGTGTGGTGCGATGCCGTGGTGTTCGAGGAGGCGGTGCGGGACGGCAGGCCCGGGGACGCGGTCGAGCTCTACGGCGGGCCGTTCCTCGACGGGTTCCACGTGGCGGAGGCGGCCGAGTTCGCACACTGGATGGATCGTCAGCGCGACCACGTCGAGGTCGGATACGCGGGGGCGCTGGAGGAGCTGGCGGGGCGGGCGGCGGCGCGCGGGGACCGCGAGGTGTCGGTGGAGCTGTGGCGCCGGCTCGTCGATCACGATCCCTCCAGCTCCCGTGCCGTGATCGGACTCATGGAGGCGCTGGAGTCGATCGGCGACCGCGTCGCCGCCCTCCAGCACGCCGAGCAGCACGCCGCACTCCTGCGCGACGAGTTCGACGCCGAGCCGGACGTCGAGGTCGAGGCCATCGCCGCGCGGCTCCGGCAGGAGCCGAAGGCCACGGCCCGGCGCGAGGAGGCGATCCCCGAGAACCTCCCGTGGCAGCCGAATCCGCTGGTGGGCCGAGGACGGGAGATCGCCCTGCTGCGGCGGATGGTGGAAGACCCGGCCGCCCGCCTGATCACGCTGACGGGCGCGGGCGGGGCGGGGAAGACCCGTCTCGCCATCCATGTCGCCCAGGAGGTGCTCGAGCGGTTCCCCGACGGGGTGTTCTTCGTCAACCTGGGGACCCTCCGGGACGCCGGGCTGGTCGGCGTCACGATCGCCCGAACGATCGGACTCACGGTCGAGGCCGGCGCCGAGGTGTGGGAAAGCCTGCGCGCGGGGCTCGACCATCGCCGCTGCCTGCTCGTCCTGGACGGCTTCGAGGCGGTCCTGCCCGCGGGCGACGGCATCGCCGACCTGCTCGAGGAGACCGACGGCGTGGAGTTCCTGGTGACGAGCCGCGCGGTCCTTCAACTCCGGGGCGAGCACGTCTTCCCCGTTCCGCCGCTCGGCGTGCCCGACCCCGAGTCGACCGCGCTGACGGACCTGCTGGAGTACGGGGCGGTCGAGCTCTTCGTGCAGCGGGCGCAGGCCGCGGACCCGGCCTTCGAGCTGACCGAGGGAAACCGCGCGGCGGTCGCCGGGATCTGCGCCGGGCTGGACGGGTTGCCGCTCGCGATTGAGCTGGCGGCGGCGCGCGTCCGCCTGCTGGAGCCATCGATGATCCTCTCGCGTCTCGGCCAGCGGTTCGAGCTCCTGCGCGGCGGCCCGCGCGACGTGCCGGAGAGGCAGCAGACATTGCGCCGGACCTTCGACTGGAGCTACGACCTGTTGAGCGACCGGCAGAGTCGCCTGTTCCGGAGTCTCTGCGTCTTCGTGGGAGGCTGTTCGCTGGAGGCCGTGCGACGGGTGTGCTACCCGGAGGGGGAGCCCGAGTCCGTGGTCCTCGACGAGCTGGAATCGCTGGTCGACAACAGCCTGCTGCGTCAGGTACCCAGGGCCGACGACGAGCCACGCTTCGAGATGCTGGACACGATCCGCGAATACGGGCGGCGGCTGCTCGCGGACGAAGGCGAGCTGGCCGACCTGCAGCGGGCCCATGCGAGCCACTTCCTCGATCTGGCCGAGCGCGCCGAGCTGGAGCTGGCCAGCGACGGTCAGGCGGCCTGGCTGGATCGGCTGGAACCGGAGTTCGCCAACGTGCAGGCGGTCCTCGACTGGGCGCTCGAGTGGGGCGAGATCGAGCTCGCCGTGCGACTGGGGAGCGCGCTGTGGTGGTTCATGTGGCTGCGCGGGCATTTCACCGAGATGCGATGGCGGCTCGATCAGGCGCTGGCCCGGCGCAGCCTCCTACCCGCGACCCTCGAGGCGAACCTGCTGATCGCGCGTGGGGCGATCGCGTCGATGGACGGGGAGCACGAACGCGCGATGGGTCTCTACCAGGAGGCGCTGGCCGTGGAGCGGGAGCGTCTCGACGAGCGCCAGGTCACCCAGGTCCTGCGGAGCGTGGCGTTCGCGGTGAGCCGCACCGGCGAGTACGGGAGGGCGATCGAGCTGCTGGAGGAATCCCTGTCGCTGAGCCGTCGGCTCGGGAACGCGGGCGAGGTCATGGGAGCCCTGCGCGGGCTCGCCAAGATGGCGCTCCACCTGCGCGAGTACGAGCGGGCGGAGAGCCAGTACGCGGAGGCGCTCGACATGGCGCGGGACCAGGGCGACCGCAACGCCCTCGCGTGGGCCCTGCACGGTCTCGGCGAGGTGGCCCGTCACCGGGGGGAGTACGACCGCGCCGCCGCGTTGCTCGACCAGGGGCTCGAGATCTGCCGCGAGCTCGACAGCAAGCCGGGCATCGCCTATCTCGGGCTCGCCTCGGCCCACGTCGCCCGGTATCAGGGAGACCTGGCGGGCGCGCGCCGGCGCTACCGGGACGCGCTCGAGCTGTTGTACGAGCTGGGGAACCGGCGCCGGGTGGGAATCTGCCTGATGGGACTCGCCGCGCTCGACGCGCGGGAGGGCAACGTCGGCCGGGCCCTCGTCCTGATGGGCGCGGTCGATCCGATCATCGAGAGCGGCGAGATCCGCCTGGCCCCGATCGACCAGGCCGAGTACGAGCGGGCGGTCGTGGAGGTCCGCGAACGGCTGGGGGACACGGAGATCGAGAAGCTGCGCCGGGCGGGACGCGAGCTGGCGGCCGAGGAAGTCCTGGAGCTGGCCCTCTCTCCCGTCGACGGCCTGGACGAAGGAGTCGCCGCCGGCGCCTCTCCGTAGATTCGAGCACGTTGCGCGTCGCGATCCCGATCCCGTCCCGCCTGCTGCGGCGGCTCCACACGCAGTATCGGCACGTCGTCATCGCGGTCTTCACGATCGTGGCGATCGCCGTGCATCTCGTACTGCGCTACGGTGTCACGCCGGTGGGCGAGCTCGCCGGGCGGCCCCTCCACCAGTGGCCGCTCCTGGCCGTGTTCGTCTTCGGCGGCGGGCCGCTCCTCTTCGAGCTCGCGCGGAATCTCCTCCGGCGCGAGTTCGGCTCCGACACCCTGGCCGGCATCTCGATCGTCACCGCGGTCCTGCTCGAGGAGTATCTGGCCGGGGCGCTCGTCGTCCTCATGCTCTCGGGAGGCGAGGCGATCGAGGCGTTCGCCGTGACCCGTGCGTCCTCGGTCCTGGCGGCCCTGGCCGCGCGCCTGCCCGACCTCGCGCACCGGCGGCGGGACGGGGAGCTACGCGACGTGCCGCTGGGGGAAGTGGAGGTGGGCGACACCCTGGTCGTCTTTCCCCACGAGGTGTGCCCGGTCGACGGCGAGGTCCTCGAGGGCCAGGGCGTGATGGACGAGTCGTACCTGACGGGCGAGCCCTACCTGATGTCGAAGAGCCCGGGCTCGGCGGTGCTGTCCGGCGCCGTCAACGGCGAGGAGGCGCTGACGATCCGGGCCGAGAAGCGGGCGGTCGACTCGCGGTATGCGAAGATCATGCGGGTCATGCGGGAGTCGGAGCAGCGCCGGCCGCGCCTGCGGCGGCTGGGGGATCAGCTGGGGGCGGTCTACACGCCGGTGGCGGTGGCGATCGCGCTCGTCGCCTGGGCCGCGAGCGGCGACCCGGTGCGGTTCCTGGCCGTCCTCGTCGTCGCCACGCCGTGCCCGCTCCTGATCGCGATCCCGGTCGCCATCATCGGCGCGATCTCGCTGTCCGCCCGCCGCGGGATCGTGATCAAGGATCCGGCGGTGCTCGAGAAGATCGGGACCTGCCGGGTGGCGATCTTCGACAAGACCGGCACGCTGACGTACGGCCAGCCGGTCGTGACCGAGGTGGACGTGGTCCCCGGTCTGGCACGCGCGGAGGTCCTGGCCCTGGTGGCGAGCCTCGAGCGGTACTCGAAGCATCCGCTCTCGGGAGCTGTCCTCGGATTGGCGCGGGACGAGGGGATCGAGCTGATGGACGCGAGCCGGATCAGCGAGCGCCCCGGCGAGGGCTTGCGGGGGACCGTCGCGGGCCGCGAGGTCCGGATCGGCAACCGCGCCCGGCTCCTCGCCGAGCAGCCGGACGCGGCCCGTCAGCTCCCGCCGCCGGTGGAGGGGATGGAGTGCGTGATCCTGATCGACGGGCGCTACGCGGCCACCTTCCGCTTCCGCGACCGTCCGCGTAGCGAGGGCGCGCCGTTCATCCACCACCTGACCCCGCGGCACGACTTCGAGCGCGTGATCCTGGTCTCCGGGGATCGCGAGTCGGAGGTGCGCTACCTGGCCGACCAGGTTGGGATCCGAGAGGTCCACGCCGGCCAGTCGCCGGAGCAGAAGCTCGATCTCGTCCGGGCGGAGACCGCGCGCGCGAACACGGTCTTCGTGGGGGACGGGATCAACGACGCGCCGGCGCTCACCGCGGCCACCGTGGGGGTCGCGTTCGGCCACGGCGGGGACATCCCCGCCGAAGCGGCAGGAGCGGTCGTCCTCGAGAGCTCGCTGGGGAAGGTCGACGAGCTCCTCCACATCGGCCGGCGCCTGCGCCGGATCGCCCTCCAGAGCGCGATCGGCGGCATGGCCCTGAGCGGGGTCGGCATGCTGGTCGCCGCCGCCGGCTACCTGCCGCCGGTGGCGGGCGCGATCGCCCAGGAGGTCATCGATGTCGTGGTCGTCGTGAACGCGCTGCGGGTGGGGTTCCCGCCGCGGACGCTCACCGATTACTAGACTCCCCGGCCGCGCCGCGCGACGGCCGTTAACCGATCCGCGCCTCCGTTCGTCCCAGGGAACGAGATCACCCCTACCCGAACATCGGAGATGCGATGAAGCGTTTCATCATGACCGTGGCGATCGCCGTCGCCTGCGGGGTCCCGGTCGCAGCGCGCGGTCAGGACGCGCCGGTCGACTCGCTCGCCCTGGCCCGCCAGTACACCCAGTGGCTCTACGCCGGCGAGGTCGACAGCCTGCTGGCCCACACCACCGACGAGGTCCGGCCGCAGATGACCGAGGGCGAGACCTTCGCGCGGCTGAACCAGATGATCGCCCAGCGGGCGGGATTCGAGCTGGAGGTCAGCGAGGAGACCTGGAAGCTGCGCAACGGCGACTGCCAGTACTGGCGCACCGCCCAGTTCTCCCAGATGGAGGAGCCGCTGCTCCTGCGCTGGGTCCTCGACCCCCGGGGGCGGATCGAAGGCATCGGCGTGGGCCCCCTGACCCAGGCGCCGGAGGTCGAATCGGAGACGTGCGGGCCGGCTCCGAGCTGAAATCCCGGCGATCGCGGTGCGGCTTCCCATGAACATCGAGTTGGGATACAATCGATGGCATGGGGCTTTGGGGAGCGAATGCGGGTACGGGCTCTCGCCGCTGGATCGGGCTGTTGGTGATCCTGTGCGGGTTCCCGGGTTGTGACGGAAGCGGGGGCACCGGCATCCCGGGGCCGAACGTCTCCGGCCGTTGGGTCTACCGCGCCACGGAGCTCAACGGCACTCAGGTCTCCTGCTCCACGTCGCAGGTGATCCTCACTCTCGTCCGGGTCCCGGGTTCGCTGCGGGTGGACGCGCGCTTCAGTGGCTCGGCGTTCGCGTTCCAGGTGGAGTGTGTCCAGGGTGAGCGGACGGTCATATTGCGGTTCACCAACGGCACCTCCGTGGTCAACGGCGAGATCCAGGACGGTCTCGTGGCGTTCGACTTCGGCTCCCCGGACTTTATCCACACCGGCACGCTCGCCAACGGCTCGATGGGCGGGACCGTGGCGACCCGACTGGATCTGAGCGGCACCCCGTTGTCGGGGGTGGGGGTTGTCAATCTGGTCGGCCAATGGGAGGCGGTGCGGGACTGAGGGTCGGTGTCGGGGCCGGTGCGCGCGATTAGCTTGATCCCCCGCACTCTCTGCGCCGTCGATCGTTTCAACTCCCGCGAGGATCCGACCATGCCCGAGCTGGCACCGCCCGGCTTCGTTCGCGTCCGCCTGGAGTCAGCCGGCGACTTCCCGGTGGCGCTCGAGCCCGAGTCCTCCGAGCCCCTCGATCGCGCGCTGGCGGGGATCGCGGCCGGGCGGGACGCGCTGGAGGTCCTCCTCGGTCGCCACGGCGCGGTGCTCCTCCGCGGGGTGCTCCCCGCCGAGACCGCGGCGTTCGACGCCGCGCTCCGCGTGCTCGCGCCCGACCTCAAGCCGTACGTGGAGGGGCAGTCCCAGCGGAGCCGGGTGGAAGGGAAGATCTACACCTCGACCGAATACCCCGCGGATCAGGAGATCGTCCTCCATAACGAGCTTTCCTATACGCGTCGTCCCCCCAGCCGGCTCTTCTTCTTCTGCCTGACGCCGGCCGAGAGCGGCGGCGAGACCCCGATCGTCGATTGCCGGGGGCTCTATCGCGCCATCGATCCCGAGGTGCGGGACCCGCTCGTGGAGCGTGGGGTCCGGTACGTCAAGAAC
>DATKCO010000024.1:0-3009 GCA_035513155.1 Gemmatimonadota bacterium
TTACCGGCGTTACACGGGAAGTCGGCTGGTCAATGAAACAATGCTGACCATTCCCATGCGATGCTGGTATCCGAATGAGCTCCTGCCCCTCATACAGCAAGAGGGGTTTTCCGTAAGTGGCGCGTGGGGAGGGTATAACGATGAGGTGTACGGCGAGGGTCCCGAACTTGTTGTTGAGTTCACACGGGATAGCTGACCGGCTGGCTTGTAGCGAGGAGCACCCTGTTTGAGAGGAGGCGGCTCAAAACGGCTCAGATACAAGGCGCGCGACGAGGAGGACTGAGGCGTAGGAAAAGGTACGCCGCAGGTCCGACGAGGAGCGCAACGCCGCAGATGAGTCGTTTTCAGCCGCCGCTACTTCGCGTCGAACCAGGTGTCGCCGGTGCCCACCCCGACCTCCACCGGCACGTCGAGCTCGATCGCGGCCTCCATCTCCGCGCGCACCGCGCGACCGAGAGCTTCCGCGGCCGAGCGCTCGACTTCGAACACGAGCTCGTCGTGGACGGTCAGGAGCATCCGCGCGGGCAGCCCCTCCCGGGCGATCCGGTCGTGGACCCGGATCATCGCGATCTTGAGGAGATCCGCGGCCGTGCCCTGGATCGGGCTGTTGATCGCCGCCCGCTCGGCGAACGAGCGGACGTTGAAGTTCCGGCTCCGGATCTCGGGCAGGTAGCGGCGTCGGCCGAGCAGGGTCGTCACGTAGCCGTCCTGCTTGACCCGCTCGATCACGTCCTCCTGGTACCGCTTGACGTCCGCGAAGCGCGCGAAGTAGCCGTCGATGAACGCCTTGGCCTCCTCGCGCGTGATCCCCAGCCGGCGCGCCAGCCCGAACACGCCCATCCCGTAGACGACGCCGAAGTTCACCTCCTTGGCACGCGTCCGCAGCATGTCGTTCACCTTCTCCAGCTCGACGCCGAAGACGAGCGCGGCGGTCTGTCGGTGGATGTCCTGCCCGGTGCGGAACGCGAGCACGAGGTTCGCGTCCCCGGACAGGTGAGCGAGGATCCGGAGCTCGATCTGGGAGTAGTCCGCGACCAGCAGCGTCCACCCCTCCTCGCTGGGAACGAACCCCTTCCGGATCTCGCGCCCCAGCGTCGTGCGCGCCGGGATGTTCTGGAGGTTCGGCTCCGAGGAGGAGAGCCGTCCGCTCGCCGCCACCGTCTGGTTGAAGCTCGTGTGGAGCCTGCCGGTCCGCGGGTTGATCGCCGCCGGCAGCGCGTCGACGTAGGTGGACTTGAGCTTCGCCAGCTCGCGCCACTCGAGGCAGCGCCTCGGCAGCTCGTGATCGGCCGCCAGCGTCTCCAGCACCTCGGCGTCGGTCGAGTAGCCGGTCTTGGTGCGCTTGACCACCGGGAGCTTCAGCCGCTCGAACAGGATCTCGGCGAGCTGCTGGGGCGAGTTCAGGTTGAACGGCTCCCCGACGATCGCATGGCAGTCGCGCTCGATCGCAGCCAGCTCGGACTCCATCCGCTTCTCCATCGTGGCGAAGAACCCCACGTCCAGCGCGATCCCCGCCCGCTCCATCGCCGCCAGGACCGGGATCAGGGGCAGCTCGACCGTGCGGTAGAGATCCATCTGCTCGCGCGCCTCGAGCTGCGGCCGCAGGACCTCGTAGAGCCGGAGCGCCACATCGGCGTCCTCGCACGAATACCGCGCCGCGGACTCCACGTCGACCTCGGGGAACGGGAGCTGGTTCTCCCCGTCCGGCCGGGTGACCTCCTCGTAGCTGATCATCCGATGACCCAGGTGCTCGAGGGCGAGCACGTCGATCCCGTAGGCGCGCCGCCCGGGATCGAGGATGTAGGCGGCGAGCATCACGTCGGCCTCCACCCCGGCGAGCTCGATCCCCGCGCGCTCGAGGACGAGCATGTCGTACTTGACGTCCTGCCCCAGCTTGGCGACGCCGGGGTCCTCGAGGAGCGGCTTGAGCGCCGCGAGCGCCTCCGCCGCGGGCACGTTCCGCTCCCCGGCGTGGCCGATCGGCACGTACCACGCCCGTCCCGGCTCGACCGCGAACGAGAGCCCGACGATCTCCCCGTCCACCGGATTCCGCGAGTCGGTCTCCACGTCGAGGGCGACGCGGCCCGCCGCCCGGATCTCCGCGATGACTGCCGCCAGAGCCTCCAGCGAGTCGACGACCTCGTACTCCGCGTCGGCCGTGACCTCCGTGGCGCCCCCGAACCGCTCGAGCAGCCGGGTGAACTCGAGCTCGGTGAAGAGGGTCGTGACCAGGTCCGGCGCCGGCTCGGCGACCGCGAGGGCGTCGAGGTCGAGCTCCACGTCGACGTCGGTGCGGATCGTGACCAGGTCCTTCGACAGGAGCGCCGCCTCGCGTCCCTCGGCCAGCCGCTCCCGCATCTTCGGGGTCCCGACCTCGCCGAGGTGGGCGTACACCTCTTCCATCGGGCCCCACTCCGCGACCAGCCTCTGCGCGGTCTTGGGGCCGATGCCGGGGACCCCCGGCACGTTGTCCGAGCTGTCCCCCATGAAGCCGAGGACGTCGGTCACGTGGATCGGTGGCACGCCGAACTTCCGCTCTGCGTTCGAGAGGTCGACGACCTCCTCGTCGACCCCGCCGGGGCCGCCGCGGCCCGGGTTCAGGAGCTTCACCCGCTCGTCGACCAGCTGGTAGAAGTCCTTGTCACCCGAGACGATGAACACCTCGAGCCCCGCTTCGGCCGCCTGCCGCGCCAGCGATCCGATCACGTCGTCCGCCTCCTGACCGGGGACCTCGATCACCGGCACCCGGAACGCCTCGAACAGCGAGTGGACACGGGGGAGCTGCGCGGAGAGATCGTCGGGCATCTTCTCCCGCGTCGCCTTGTACTCGGGGAAGGCGGCGTGGCGGAAGGTCGGCTCGCGGGAGTCCATGACGACGCCGAGGTGATCGGGCTTCCGCTCGTCGAGGAGCTTGACGAGGAAGTTCGCCATCCCGAACGGCGCGCTCGTCTCCTCACCGGAGGAAGTCCGGAGGGGGTTCCGGATGAGCGCGAAGTACGCGCGGTAGAT
>DATKCO010000025.1:0-2879 GCA_035513155.1 Gemmatimonadota bacterium
CTCACACCAGCCCCTCCCGCACCGCCCGGGTAACCGCCTCGGCGGCCGAGTGGACCTGGAGCTTCCCGTAGATCCGGCGGATGTGGGTCCGGACGGTGTCGAGGCTGATGTCGAGCCGGGCCGCGACCTGCTTGTACGCGAGGCCCGACATCAAGCACCGGAGGACTTCCTGCTCGCGGACCGTCAGCGCGAAGTCGGGCCCCGACCCGTCGCCGTCCGGCGCGCGCCCGGCCCCGAGGCGCCGCAGGAGCTCGATCACCGTCCCGGCGACGCCCGCGGTCAGCGGAGACCCGCCGTCCAGCACGCCGCGGATCTGCTCCAGCAGCTCGGCCGGCGGGGTGTCCTTGGTCAGGTAGCCGTCCGCGCCCGCGCAGATCGCCTCCAGGATCGTGGGCGGGTCCTCGAAGACCGTGAGGACGACGACCGGCGTGGCCGGCAGGACGCGCTTCAACCGGCGGGTCGCCTCGATCCCGCTCATCTCCGGCAGGTCGAGGTCCATGAGGACCAGGTCCCAGGACGGGGTCGGCGACTCCCCCAGCGCGGCGAGCGCGGCTGCGGGCGAGCCGAAGCTCCCCGCGAGCTCGATCCCCGGCGAGAGGCGGAAGAGCGCCTCGAGGCTCGCCCGGTAGCGGGCGTCGTCCTCGATCGTCGCGACGCGGACCATCATGCCCGGAGTCTGCGCCCTCGGCCGGGCCGCACCCATCGCACGATCATGCGACCCCCGAGCGGGCGCGCGCCCGCGGGGAGAACCGGAGGCGGACCGCGGTCCCGCCCGCCGGCGGCCGCGACCACGCGAGCTCCGCGCCGATCTCCTCGGCCCGGCGCCGCATGCTTCGGAGCCCGACGCCCGCCCCTCCGGTCCGGTTGGCGCGTAGTCCAACGCCGTCGTCGACGACCGAGAGGAGCCAGTCGTCCCCCTCGACCGGCTCGAGCGCGAGCCCGACGTGGCGGGCCCGGGCGTGACGGGCCGCGTTGTGGAGCGCCTCGAGGCCGATCAGGAGCACGTTCCGGCGCACGACCTGGCTGGGACGGCCGGGCGGCCACTCCTCGGGGAACGTGATCACGAGCTCGGTCCCCTCGTCAGCGAAGAGCCGCCGCCCGAGCTCCGCCAAGCGTCCCGCGAGCTCCTGCATCGTCGAGGCGCGCGGATCGAGCGCCCAGACGATCTGGGAGAGCGCGGTCCCGAGCTCGCCGGTCGTGCGCGCGATCTCGCCCGCCATGCGGCGCGCCTCCCGCGCGTCCACGTCGTGCGACGCGAGGATGCCGGACAGGATGCCGACGCTCCCGAGGCCGGAGCCGATCTCGTCGTGGAGGTCCATCGCGATCCGGGTCCGCTGCCGCTCGAGGTCGAGCAGATGTCGGGTGCGGAGCCGGTGGGCCGCGTAGAGCGTGAGGAGGAGGAGGGCGACGTACAGCGAGACCGCCCAGGGCGTCCGATACCACGGCGGGGCGACCCCGAAGGCGAAGACCGCGGACGGGTCGCTCCACGTCTCCCCGTCGAGCGAGGCGCGGACCTGAGCCCGGTACTTCCCGGCGGGCAGATCGACCCAGCGGAAGGTGGGTTGGCCCGCGGTCGCGACCCACGGATCCTCCGGCCGGACGCGCACCTGATAGCGGATCCGGACGGGATCGCGGAACGACAGCGCGGCGAAGCGGATCTCGAGACGATTGCGATCGTGGGACAACTCGAGATCCGCCGCCCTCTCGACGGGCTCCTCGTCGACCCGCGCGTCGACCATCACCACTCGCGGCGCGCGGAGCGCGGTGAAGCGCGAGCTCGCCGGCACACGCGCGAGTCCGCGCGAGGTCGTCACCCAGACCGACCCGTCCGGCTCTTCGAGGACGTAGGTCCCGCCCGGACCCGGCAGCCCGTGCCAGTGGGAGAGCCGTTCCTCGATCCGCCAGCCCGCCGACATCGTCGGGATCTCGACGATCCGGTGGAGGACACCGTGACCGACGATCCACACGCCACCCGCCGGCGAGGGGACGAGGCTCAGGATCGAGCGCGAGGGGAGCCGCTCGAGGCCCGGGAGGGGCTTCCATCCCTCGGCGCCCCGCGCCAGGACGCCCAACCGGTTGCTCGACGCCCACACCGCGCCGCCCGCCGTCTCGATCAGGCTGCCGCCGCTCACGTGGACCGCCCCTTCGAGCGTGTCGCACGCCCAGGGCCCGTCGCCGGGGCTCTCGGCGCGGCAGATCGCCTCACCGCTCGAGACCCAGAGCGCTCCTTCCCCGTCGAGGAGGACGGCGTCGATCGTGGCGCGCTCCTCCGGGAACGGCGTCTCCGCCGCCCGCAGCTCGCCGGTCGCGGGGTCGCGGGCGAAGAGGCCACGGTCGGTGGCGAGCCGGAGAGCGCCCTCCGCGTCCTCGTGACAGCCGTAGAGGGAAGCGAACCCGATGGGGTGCCGAGCGACGCCCGCCTCCCCCCGCGCCTGGAGGAGGCCGTCCCTGCTGCCCGCCCAGAGGTCCCCGCGCCCGTCCACGCAGAGACGAGAGGGGCTCATGCCGGCTACGAGTCGGACCTCTCCGCCGCGCGCGTCGGGGGCCAGGTACCCTCCGCCCTGCCAGGTCGTGAACCAGACCGCGTCGCCGCTCCGGGCGACATAGCGCACGTGGTTCGACGGCAGCCCGTCGCGCTCGGTCCAGAGCTCGGTGTCCGGCTCGGGGAACTGGTAGAGCCCCACGAAGGAGCCCATCCAGAGGCTGTTCTCCCGATCGACGAGGAGCGGGCCCCCGCTGTAGAGGCCGTCGGCCTGGCCGAGCACGACCGGCGGAGCGTCCGGCCGCCAGCCGACGAGCCAGCGGTCGAGGGAGAGCCACAGCGTGCCGCCCCGCTCGGCGAGCGCGATCGCCCGACCGGGCGCGCCGATCCGGTCCGT
>DATKCO010000026.1:0-3046 GCA_035513155.1 Gemmatimonadota bacterium
TTCTTCTACACGACCACGTCCCTGAAGGACACGCGGACTGACGAGACGATCCTCAGCGACACGAACCAGAGCGACGCGACCTGGGTGTGGGGCGGCGGCGGCGGGGTCCGGTTCCGGGTCTGGGAGGGGCGGCCCGATCCCGAGGAGGCCGCGCGGCGCGCCAGCGGCCCGCGATCCCTGCCCCGGGCCTACGTTGACGTGGGCGCCCGCTACCTCAAGGGCAACGAGGTCGAGTACCTCAAGGAAGGCTCGCTCGTGACCGACGACGGCGAGTTCGACATCGACCCGCGGCTCACGCGCAGCGAGATCGAGGCGGTACAGTACCAGATCGGGGTGACGGTCACGTTCTAGCTTGGCGAGGTCCGACCCGGCGAGTAACTTTACGTCCATGGCGGACAAGGCAGGCGTCATCGAAGTCCAGGGCACGGTCGAGGAGTGCCTCCCGAGCACGATGTTCCGGGTGCGCCTCGACAACGACCACCTGGTCCTGGCCCACATCTCCGGCAAGATGCGGAAGAACTACATCAAGATCCTGACCGGAGACCGGGTGACCGTCGAGCTGTCTCCCTACGACCTCACCCGGGGCCGCATCACCTACCGCTTCAAGAACTGACCCCCGCCCCACGACGGGCCTTCCCCGCACGGCTCCGCCCAGTTAGCGTGGTCTTCGATCCCGGATCCACCCGTACCTCATCGATCGTCACGGAGGACACCGTCCCATGAACCGTCGCCTCGCGGCCTTGCCGCTCGCGATCCTGGCAGCGCTCGGGGTGGGCGCGGGCGTCGCCCGCGTCGACCTCCCGCGCGCGGCCTTCGACCTCACTTACGAGACCCTGCCGCTCGACGACTCCGGCGCCGTCGACCGCTCCGCGGCCCCCACGCGCTACTGGTACAAGGACCAGCGCTCGCGGATCGACAACTTCTCGCTCGACTCCGGCCAGCCCGTCCTCGAGTCGAGCTTCATCATGGATTGCGACTCGTCGCGGATGGTGCAGGTGAGCTGGCGGGAGCGGACCGTCATGGTCACCACCTTCGACGAGTGGAAGCGGACGATGGAGAAGGTCATGGAGCTCTCGTCCCGCTACGCCGGCCAGGCGCCCGGGCAGCCCGCCGCTCGTCCGAGCGGGACCGGCGGGCTCGTCACATCGACGACGACCTGGCACGACACGACCGCCCAGCGGGACTGGTTCGGGCTGCCGGCGCGCTACGCCGAATACACCGAGTCGACGACCGCCTCGGCGGATGCCTGCTATCCGGCCGACCGATCCTACGAGATGCGGGTCTGGACGACGGACCTGGAGCTCCCGCTCTGCCTGCCGCCCTTCGACCTCACGGCTGCCACGATGCCGGCGGTCGCCGACGGCGGGGGCGGCTGCACCGACCGGCACGAGTCGAAAGTGGTCGGCAGCCCGCGGCGAATGGGGTTCCTGCTCCGAACGGAGACGATCACCACCGACGAAGGCACCCGGCGTTCGAGCGGCTTCGAGGTGACGTCGCTTTCGCGCGCGGCGCTGGCGGATTCGCTGTTCCAGCCGCCCGCCGGCTTCCAGCGGATCGACATGGAAGCGCTCTACGGTGGCATGGACGCGATGGACCTGGCAGGCGGCGCGGCCGAGCCCGTGTCCCCCAAGGCGGAAGGGGTGATCCGGATCGGCGTGGCCCTCGACCTGCCTCCGGACGCCCCCGCGGATCCACGCGCGGTGGCGCGCGAGATCGCCGACTGGATCGAGTCCCACGAGGGGTACGACGCCGTCCCCCTGGCCGCGCGCGACCGCTCGGGCGCCCTGGCGGAGGCCCCCGGCGTCGAGGCCGACTACGTCCTCGTCTACTCGCTGGAGGAAGTCAAGGCCGGCGTCTCGAAGAAGGGTCTTCTGGGCGGGGCCGTCGGCGGGGCGCTCGGAGCACGGGCGGCGGGCGGGGTCATGAAGCTGGAGGTCAAGGGAGAGTACGAACTGGCGGCCGTGCCGGGCGGCGAGCGGATCACCCGCGAAGAGCTCGACGAGGAGCGCTCGACCGAGAACCCCCAGGAGGACCTGACCGAGACCCTGAAAGAGGCGGCGGGCGCCGCGCTGGAGACGCTCCGCTGAGGATCGCCCCGGCGTGAGGCCCGCGGAGGGTGGCCGGAGCCGGGCGATCCGTCTCCGGCCTCCGCTTCCGGACGAGCTTCCGGCGCTCGCCGACCGCCATGCCAGCCACACCCTCGTCCCAGCCCGCGATCACCCGCCCTGCCCCGACGGGGAACGGGAACGGCTCGCCACGGTTCGCGGCTGGAGTCGAACTGCGTGCCATCCGGCAACCACCCCGTGTAGTGGACGACGGCGGTTTCGCCGGGCTCCACGACTTCGCCGCTCCCCTCGCTGACGATCGCGTACCGAGGTCCGACCCGGCGAGTAACTTCTCGTTCATGGCGAGATGCACCGGATGACCGTCGAGCTCTCGCCGTACGACCTGTCCCGCGGCCGCATCACCTACCGCTTCAAGAACTGACCGCCCGCCCGACGATTACGTCCTAGCGCTCCACAGCGGAGAGCGTTCGACTTTCCGTCGGCGGATCCAGTTCCGCACGGGAGTCAGGCGAGCGGCCTGCCCGATCGCCCAGGTACGCAGCAGGTCCAGCCGAGCCAGGGCGACGATCCGCTCCACGAGCCGGAAGCGATACCCGCGCTCACGAGCGAAACGCACGATCTCCTCCGAGTTTTGAGTGTCGCTTCGCAGGATCCTCCCGACCCACCAGCGACGCGACCGGTGGAAAGCGTCGATGTCGAAGAGCTCCGCGTATCGGTCCGTCAGCCCGGCGATCTCCAGCGTGAGGAGGGTCCGCACGCACTTCTTGCAGGTCGAGCAGTTCCCCGCACGGTCGTTCCGGACACAGACGTCGAGGAGGTCGTAGCTGTCGGCGGCCTCTGCCACCTGGAGGGTCTTCTCCACCCGCGTGTAATGCCCGCCCGCCGACACCGCGTCCAACGCCTCGGTCGAGATCATCGGCAGGAGGATCGGATCGAGGAACGCGATGTCCCTCAGCGGCCGGTACCGCGAGCGCTTTCCG
>DATKCO010000027.1:0-9989 GCA_035513155.1 Gemmatimonadota bacterium
GGAGATCACCGAGATCAGCCGCTCGCTCAAGGCGCTCGCCAAGGAGCTCAACATCCCGGTCATCGCGCTCTCTCAGCTCTCGCGCGCGCCCGAGCACCGCGGTGATGCGCGACCCAAGCTGGCGGACCTGAGAGAAAGCGGGTGCTTGACGGGGGATACGCCGGTCTATCTGCCCGACGAGGGTGTCTATCGACCCATCGAGGAGCTGGTCGGTGGGAGCGACTTCCGGGCTCTCGCCCTCGACCTGGATACCTGGAAGCTCGGTCCGGCACCGGTCTCGCGCGTTTTCCAGACGGGAGTGAAGCCGGTATTACGGCTGACGACCCGGCTTGGAAGGACGATTCGAGCCACGGCGAATCACAAGTTCCTCGCCTTCGATGGGTGGAAGCGCCTGGACGCGATCAGTGTGGACGAGAGGATTGCTTTGCCACCAATGCAGACCGCCGGCATATCAAACCGCGCCCTTCAGGCCGACCTTGGACATCAGTACTGCGGAAGCACGCTGTACAAGTCCGCCATGAGCAGAGAGAGGGCCGCGAGGGTTGCCGGGGTCGTACGCTCGGAGTCGCTCAAGAGGTTGGCGCGGAGCGATGTCTACTGGGACAGGGTCGTTTCGGTGGAGCCCGACGGGGTCGAAGCCGTCTACGACATGACCGTGCCCGGACCGCACAACTTCGTGGCCGGTGACGTGATCGTGCACAACAGCATCGAGCAGGATGCGGATCTTGTGGTCTTCCTGTACCGCGACGACTATTACAACCCGGAGACGTCGGAGAAGAAGGGGGTCGCCGAGATCATCGTGGGGAAGAACCGGAACGGGCCCACGGGCTCGGTGGAGCTGGCGTTCCTCCAGCAGTTCATGCGATTCGAGAACCTGGACCGGTTCCACTCGGTGCCGTGAGCGCGCGCACGCGGTCGCGGTTCGTGTGCTCGTCGTGCGGCGGCACGACGCTCCGATGGGCCGGACGGTGCCCCGAGTGCGGGGAGTGGAACTCGCTGGTCGAGGAGGCGCTGGAGCGGGTTGCCGGGGGTGGCGCCCGGGCCGCACCGGCCGCGCCCGCCCGGTCGCTGGCCGAGGTGGATACCGCCGAGACCGAGCGCGTGACGACCGGGGTCGCCGAGCTCGATCGTCTGCTGGGAGGCGGGATCGTCCCGGGCGGCCTGTATCTGCTCGGCGGCGAGCCGGGGATCGGCAAGTCGACCCTGCTGCTCCAGGTCGCGGGACGGCTGGCCGCGGAGGGTCGCAAGGTGCTGTACCTGGCGGGCGAGGAGTCGCCGGGCCAGATCAAGCTCAGGGCCGAGCGCCTCGGCGTGGCGGGCGACGATCTGCTGGTCGCGGCGGGGACGGCGCTCGACGCGTTGCTCGCCACCTGCGCCGGGACCGAGCCGGAGATCATCGTTTGCGACTCGATCCAGTCGGTCTACGACCCGGCGCTTTCGAGCGCCCCCGGCTCGGTGTCCCAGGTCCGCTCCGCCGCGGGGGCGATCCAGCGGTTCTGCAAGGCGCGCGGGGCGGCGGCCTTCCTCGTGGGGCACGTCACCAAGGGCGGGGGGCTCGCGGGCCCGAAGACGCTGGAGCACCTGGTCGACGCGGTCCTCCAGTTCGAGGGGGACTCCAACCACGACTACCGCATCCTGCGGGCGTGGAAGAACCGCTACGGGTCGACGCAGGAGATCGCGGTGTTCCGCATGACGGGGGTGGGGCTCGAGGCGGTCGACAATCCGTCCGCCTTCTTCCTCGATCCGGCACGGAGTATGCAGCCAACGCCCGGATCGGCGCACGTCGCCTGCCTGGAGGGGACGCGACCGCTCCTGATCGAGATCCAGGCGCTGGTCGCCGCCAGCCCTTATGGGACGCCGCAGCGCGTGGCGGGGGGGTTCGACTCCCGTCGTCTCGCGCTGCTGCTCGCCGTGCTGGAGAAGCGGGCCGGGTTCGCGCTCGGCGCCCGCGACGTGTTCCTCAACGTGGTCGGCGGTCTCACGCTCAGCGAGCCCGCCGCCGACCTGGGAGCGATCGTCGCGCTGGCGTCGAGCCATTCGGAGCGGCCCGTCCGATCCGGCACGGTGGTGTTCGGCGAAGCCGGCCTCACCGGCGAGCTGAGACCCGTGCGGATGACCGCCGCGCGTCTCGGCGAGGCGGAGCGGCTGGGGTTCTCGCGGGCGGTGATCGCCGCCCAGGGAACCGATCCGCGCGCGGGGAGCGCGCACGGGTTCGGCCAGGGTCGCGGGCTCTCGGTCGTGGAGGCCGAGTCGGTGTCCGAGGCCGTGAGCCTCGCCCTGGAGGAAGGATCGTGAGGGAGCAGCGCACCGCGTCGCCCATCATTCCATACCATCGACGGCGACGCATACCGAAACACGAGGAGGGCCATGAACTATCTCCGTGTGATCCTTGGACTGCTGATCATCTGGGCGGGGGCGATGGCCGTCGTCTACGAGCCGGTCCCCACCAGCTACATCGTGGTGGGGGTGGGCGTCGCCCTGCTCGTGTTCGCGCTGCTTCTCGAGGCCCGCATCCGGCAGGGAGACCCCCGTCAGGTGCTCGTGGCCGGCGTCGGTTTCCTGCTCGGGTTCGTGCTCGCGGTGCTCGTCCTGGCCGTGCTCGGGACCCTGCCGATCACGGCGGGGCTCGTGGCCAGCGGAACGCTGGTCTCGACGTTCGGCATCGTGCTGGTCGTGCTGCTCCTGGGATACCTGGGCGCGGCCACGGCGCGGGCCGTCACCTATGACCTGATCCTGTTCCGCCAGCCTGACCAGGAGAGCGGCTCCCGCGCGCGCTTCCTGGTGGGCGAGAAGTCGCTAATCGACGGCCGCATCGTCAAGCTGGCCGAGAGCCCGCTCCTGTCGGGCGAGATCGTCGTCCCGCGCTTCGTCGTCGATCAGCTCAACGAACTGGCTGCCGGCAACATCCCGATGGACCGTTTCCGCGGCGAGCGGGGACTGGACAGCCTGCGTCGGCTGCAACAGAACCGGATGCGCGCGGTCTACATCCGGGAGATCGACCTGCTCCACGGCGAGATCGAAGGGGTGCTCGACTACGCGGTTCAGCACGACGCGCGGGTCGTCACGCACAACCCGGATATGATCCGCGAGGCCGGACGACGCGGGATCCCGATCGTGAACCTGAACGACATCGCCACGATGCTGGAGCCCGAGATCCTGAGCGGAGACGAGCTGGTCGTCCGCCTGGTGAAGCCGGGCAAGGAGAAGGAGCAGGCGGTGGGCTATCTCGAAAACGGGAACATGGTGGTCGTGGAGGACTCCCGCGGCGACATCGGTCGCACGGTGCGGGTCGCGGTGTCGGGCATCCATCAGACCCGCGCCGGCACGCTGATCTTCGCGCGCAAGCGGGAGGACGGCGGCGAAGGGTCGGCGGTCGCCGGCCCGAGCGAGCCCAGCGCGGCGGAAGGAGCGTCCCGCTACTGATCGCGGCCGCGGGCGTCGTGGTGGCCGGCGGGCGGGGGTCGCGCCTTGGGGGGGAGACCAAGCAGTACCGCGAGCTGGGGGGCCGGCCGATCCTCTGCTGGGCGGCGCGCTCGCTCCTCGCCGCTCTCGCGGGTCCCGTCGTGGTCGTCCTGCCCGAGGACGGGCTCGAGGAGGGTGAGACCCTGTTGCGGGTCCATCTCGGGGACGACGCCGACCGGGTACGGGTCACCGCCGGAGGCCCGCGGCGTCAGGACTCGGTGCGGAAGGGGCTCGGCACGCTCGAGGAGGCCGTGACCGTGCTCGTCCACGACGC
This sequence comes from Gemmatimonadota bacterium, assembly GCA_035513155.1. Classification (GTDB taxonomy): domain Bacteria; phylum Gemmatimonadota; class Gemmatimonadetes; order JACCXV01; family JAHWKZ01; genus JAICNR01. Next base: position 3,737 of record DATKCO010000027.1, read on the forward strand.
CGCCCGTCCGTTCGCGTCCCCGTCCCTGGTGGAGCGCGTCGGACGGCATGCCGCGGCCGGCCGCGCCGTGGTCCCGGCCCTGACTCCGGTGGACACGCTGAAGCGGGTGGACGAGGACCGCGTGATCGAGACCGTGGACCGCGCGCGCCTGATCGCCGCGCAGACCCCGCAGGGCTTTCCCCTCGCACTCCTCCGGGATGCGCACGCCGCCTGGACGGAAGCGGGCGAAGCGACCGACGACGCGGCGGTCTGCGAGCGCTTCGGAGCTCCGGTTACCTGGATTCCGGGAGAGGCCCTGAACCGCAAGCTGACTGACGCGGAGGACTGGTGGTGGGCGGAGCGGCTGGTCGAGTCCGGCCGGGTTCGCTGGGGAGGGAGAGGATGAACGAGACGCGGGTCGGGATCGGGTTCGACGCGCACCGGTTCGCCGACGGCCGGCGGCTCGTCCTGGGCGGCGTCGAGATCGATCACCCGCGCGGACTGGAAGGATGGTCGGACGCGGACGCGCTCCTCCACGCGATCGCCGACGCGGTCCTGGGCGCAGCCGCGCTGGGGGACATCGGCACGCATTTCCCCCCGACCGATCCCGCCTGGCGGGACGCCGACAGCCGGGAGATCCTCGCCGCCACGGTCACGATCGCGAACCGCGAGGGATGGACGGTCGCCAACGTCGACGCGACCGTCCTCGCGGAGGCGCCGCGGATCGCCCCGCACGTGGCGGCGATGCGGGCGGCGATCGCCCGGGCCTGCGATGTCGACGCCGCCAGGGTGAGCGTCAAGGCGACGACGACCGAGGCGATGGGGTTCGTGGGGCGCGAGGAGGGGATCGCGGCGCTCGCCGTGGCGACGCTGACCCGCGCTGCGGAGGCGTGATCGAGAAGCTCGAGTGCGCCGGCTGCGGCGCGAGCGTGGCCGCCGACCGGCTCCAGAACCTGTGCCCGTCCTGCGGTGGGCCCCTCCTCGCCCGCTACGACCTCGACGCTCTCGCCTCCCGCTGGAGCCGCTCGGACCTCGCCGGCCGGGGACGCGACGTGTGGCGCTGGCGCGAGGTGCTGCCGATCGAGCCCGGCGAGGAGCCGCTCACGCTCGGTGAGGGGGGCGCTCCGCGACTCCGCTCGCGGTCCATCGGCCCGGCGCTGGGGCTGACGCGCCTCTCCTTCCAGGACGAGAGCGGGAACCCGACCCTCTCGTTCAAGGCCCGCGGCCTGGCGGTCGCCGTCCACCGCGCGCGGGCGCTCGGCGCCCGGCACGTCGCGATCCCCAGCGCGGGGAACGCGGGCAGCGCGACCGCGGCCTACTGCGCGGCGGCGGGGTTGCCCTGCACGGTCGCCATACCCGCCGACACGCCGGCCCCGATCGTGGCCGAATGCCGCGCCTATGGCGCCCGGGTCGCGCTCGTCGATGGCACGATCGCGGACGCGGGGACCTGGATCCGCGAGCGGGTCGCGGCCGAGGGGTGGTTCGACGTCTCGACGCTTCGCGAGCCCTATCGGCTGGAGGGAAAGAAGACGATGGGGTACGAGCTCGCGGAAGCCGGGGACTGGTCGCTCCCCCGCGCGGTCGTCTATCCCACCGGTGGCGGCACCGGGCTGATCGGGATGTGGAAGGCGTTCGACGAGATGGAGGCCCTCGGATGGATCGGCTCCGAGCGCCCGCGGATGGTCTCCGTCCAGGCGGCCGGCTGCGCTCCCATCGTGGCAGCGTTCGAAGCGGGGGCCGATCGCGCCGCGACGGTGGCCGACCCGCGCACGGTGGCGGCGGGCCTCAAGGTCCCGTCCGCGATCGGCGACTTCCTGATCCTCGAGGCCGTCCGGCAGTCCGGCGGGGTGGCGATCGCGGTCGAGGACGAGGAGCTGCTCGCGGGCGCGCGGCGCCTGGCGCGCGCGGAGGGGATCGACGCGAGCCCGGAGGCGGGCGCGACCGTGGCGGCCCTGCCGCGCCTGATCGAGGCCGGGGTCGTCGAGCCGGGCGACGACGTCGTCTGCTTCGTGACCGGCCACGGGATCAAATACCCTGTGACGCGGGAGCGGGGATGACGTGCCGGGGCATGCGGCCCCGGGTATCTTGACCCGGGATGCGGGTCGCCTATCTGGACATGTTCTCGGGAGTGAGCGGCGACATGCTGCTCGGGGCGTGTCTGGACGCGGGAGTCCCGCTCGCGGAGCTGCAGGAGACGCTGGCACCCCTGGGGCGCGAGGGTGTCCGCCTCTCGACCCAGCGGGTGGAACGGCACGGCATCGCGGCGACCCGCTGCGTGGTCGAGGTGCCCGACGCCGCGGGGGAGCGGGGCCTCGCGGAGATCCTCGAGCGGATCGAGGCCGCCGGACTGCCCTCCCGGGTCGCCGAGCGGGCAGGTGCTGTCTTCCGGCGGCTCGCGGACGCCGAGGCAAAGGTCCACGACACGACGCCGGAGCAGGTCCATTTCCACGAGGTCGGGGCGCTCGACGCGATCGTCGACGTCGTGGGCGGCGTCTGGTGTTTGGAGCGCCTGGAGATCGAGCAGGTCCGCGCTTCGGCCTTCACCCTCGGACGTGGCTGGGCGCGGTCCGCGCACGGGGTCCTGCCCGTGCCGCCCCCGGCGGTGATCGAGCTGGTGAGGGGATGGCCGGTCGTCGAGGGGCTCGCGGCGGGCGAGCTGACGACCCCGACGGGAGCCGCCCTGGTGACGACTCTCGCGGAGGCCGGCGGGATGCCGGCCCACTTCGTTCCCGCGGCGACCGGCTACGGAGCCGGGACCCGCGAGATCGAGGAGCAGCCGAACCTGCTGCGGATCGTGGTCGGAACCTCGTCGGAGCCGGCCCACGACCTGGCGATCGTCGAGTGCGATCTCGACGATCTCTCCCCGCAGCTCTTCGAGCCGCTCGCCGAGCGCCTCTACGGGGCGGGGGCGGTCGAGGTCCACTGGATGCCGGTCCAGATGAAGAAGCAGCGGCCCGGCGTGACGGTTCGCGCGCTCGCGCCCGTGCCGGCGGTGGAGAGGGTGGGGCGGGCGCTGTTCGAGGAGACGACGACCCTCGGGTTTCGCTGGTGGCCCGTCTCGAGGCAGACGCTGGCCCGCGAATCGGGAGAGGTCGAGACCTCGTTCGGCACGGTGGCGGTCAAGCGGATCCGGCGGCCCGACGGCCGGTGGGAGACGCGACCCGAATACGAGTCGTGCCGGGAGATCGCCCGCCGGCTGGAGCGGCCCGTGCGGGACGTGCTGGCCACCCTGACCGCGGAACTCAACTCGCCGGAGCTGGTATTACGTGACGACTGAGCCCTTCACCCCCTTCGGAGGATAGGCATGAGAAGGTTCCTGATCGTGGCCGCCCTGCTCGCCGTCGAGGCGGCCCTCGTCGGCATCGAGACGGCACACGCCCAGACCGCCACCGCGATCGCCAATGGGGCGAAGGTGCGGATCCAGCGGAACAAGTTGCAGGACGCCAACGAGCTCCTGGGTCGCGAGATCGGGAACTATCCCGGAAGCGCGGAGCTCCACTATCTCTACGCGATCACGCTGGCGCGGGTCGCGCCGCAGGACTCGGTGTCGAAGGCGATCCAGCAGCTGGCGATCGCCGACAGCCTGAACGGCGACCCGGGCGAGGGGGCCAAGACGGAGGAGATCGAGCTCCAGGAGAACATCGATCAGGCGATGCGCTCGCTCTGGGGCGGGATCGTGAACGACGGGGTCCGAGCGCTCGCCGCCGGTAACGTCGAGCAGGCGGAGTCGATGCTGACGACCGCCGTCCAGCTCCATCCCGAGGGCAAGGAGGGGCACTTGGGCCTCGGCGCGGTCCACGAGGAGAAGGGGAACTACGACGAGGCGATCGCGGCGTTTCGACGGGCGCTGGCGATCGATCCCGCCTACAAGAACGCGCTCCTGCGGCTCGGTCATGCCTACCAACTGAAGGCCGAGGAGGCCGCGCAGGGGGGCGACGCGACGCAGGCGACCGAGGTGGCCGCCGCGGCGACCACGGCCTACGAGGAGTATCTGGAGGACAACCCGGGTGATGCGGAGATCCAGGTTCAGCTCGCCGGGCTCTATGCCTCGCTGGGCGAGATGGAGAAGGCGGAGCCGATCATCCGCCAGGTGATGGCGGGCGACAGCGTCAGTGTGGCCGTGTACACGGACTTCGGATTCCGGCTGGCGAACGCGGGGCAGTACGACCTGGCGGACGAGCTGCTCAGGCGGGCCGTCACCATGAGCGATTCGCTCGACGTCGAGCCGCTCGCCTACCTCGCGTTCGTGCGCATCCAGTCCGGGGAGCTCGAGGGCGCGAAGGCGGCGCTCGAGAAGCAGATCGCGATCGATCCCTCCAATGCCGAGGCGTGGGAGTACCTGGGGTACGTGCGTCGAGACCTGGATGACGAGGCGGGGGCCCTGCAGGCGTTCGAGAAGGCGCAGTCGATCCCGCTCGACCTCCAGCAGCTGGCCTTGAGCCAGGACCCGGACAAGACCTGGAACGTCGAGGCGACGTTCCTGAACCGCTTGGAGATCCCGGTGTCGAACGTCAAGGTCAAGTTCACGCTCGTCTCCGAGAGTGGCGAGGTCCTCGAGACCCAGGAGGCCGCGGTGGCCAGCGAGGCGCTCGCGGCCGGTGAGGCCGAGCGGGTCTCGGTGGAGTTCTCCCGACCCGCGGAGAATCCCCGCGTGCGGTACGAGATCCTGTAGCGGATCCATCGAAAGGATCGACGCGGCGCGGCGGGCCAGGGTCCGCCGCGCCGTTTCGTTTCGGGCGATTGACGCCTCCATCCGGCCTGCCTAATTTCGCGTCGTCGTTCCGAGCGGGTGCACGCCGACGGCCCGCTCCTCCGAGCGGGCGTAATTCAGTGGTAGAATGCCAGCTTCCCAAGCTGGACGTCGCCGGTTCGAATCCGGTCGCCCGCTCCATCCTTTACAATTCGGAACACACACCCCGAACGGGTCCCGAAGGGGAGCCAGTTCGTCCCAAATGACACGCGAACGATCCAGGAATTCCTCGGGCATCGGGACGACAGCACGACGATGATCTACACCCACGTCCTGAACCGCGGCGGGCGAGGAGTGCGATCGCCGCTGGATACGCCGGGTTGATCGCGGTATATAGGGAGATCCGGGTCTACCCTCGCAGCCTATCGGGTACGTGACTAGGGGACGAAGGCCCGGGATAGGCCGCGAGTCGCCGCCCTCGTATTGGGACAGGCGGACCGAAGAATACTCGTTACCTACGGTACAGAGAGCAGAACAGGAAAGGCGGCAGTCGTGCCGGAAGGTACACTGAGAGTTGTTGCGAGAATCAAGGCGAAGCCGGAGAAAGCCTCAGAGTTGCGGGTCCTCCTGATGGGGCTCCTAGTTCCGACCCGACAGGAATCCGGTTGCATTACCTACGAGCTCCTCCAGAACGAGGAAGATCCAACGGAGTTCAACTTCGTCGAAGAGTGGCAAGACGGTAAGGCACTCGACGCCCACTTTGAGACCGACCACATCCGTAACGCCCTTGCCCGGCTTCCGGAGCTCTTGGCTGAGGACTTAGATGTGCGCCGGTACAGGCTCGTGGGATAGCCGAGGCAGAAGAACCGTCTAACTCGGCGCTGCAGGCGACGGCCAAAACACGGCCGCGCCTGAGCGCCAAGGCGTTAGCGAACAGTCGAGTCGTTACACAATAAGATCGGGGAGCCGGCCGGGACGAACGGGTCAGTCGGGTGCATCTGGCCAGCGAAGGCAGCCGGGTCCGTGAGTTGGTCCGCGGACATGCCTGGAGTGAACGGGACGTAGCGTGAAGCTCCGATGAAGGGATTGATCCACGATGCGATTTCGCCCAACCAAGGGAAAGGAGAATGGATGCGAGTGCTGAAGACTAGCGGCTTTATGATCCTTCCGGCCGTGGTCGTGGGATGTGGAACCGATACGTCCGATCGGGATGCGACGGAGGCGACCGAAGCGGCGGCGGTCGGGACTCCGGCCGCGGCGCTCGACGACCCCGGCCTGATCTTGGTACGCGCCGAGGACTACGGCTTCAGAGCGCGGTCGAAGTTCCCTTCTGGATGGGTCAAGCTGAGGTTCGAGAATCAAGGCGAGGAGGACCACTTCCTCCTTGTGTGGCGCCTGCCGGAGGGCAAGACCTTCGACGAATGGGCCGCGGAGGTCTCCGAGCCCTTCCAGGAGCACTACACGCGATACCGCGCCGGCGAGGTCGACCAAGCGACCTTCTTCGAGCAGCTCATCGCGACGATCCCCGAGTGGTTCTACGAGGCAGTGCCGATGGGTGGCCCGGGGTTTACCGCTCCCGGCCAC
>DATKCO010000028.1:0-5910 GCA_035513155.1 Gemmatimonadota bacterium
TCCTCTCCGCGCTCCCCGCCCGCGCCCAGGCCACGATCGGTGGCGAGTGGCGGGACGACGTCGCCCGCTTCGCCCAGCGGGTCGTCGACCTCGGCCTGACCCCGGGCGTGGGGATCGCGGTCAGCCAGGACGACTGGGTCCTCTGGTCGGGCGGCTTCGGCGTGGCGGACGCGAGCTCCGGGCGGAAGGTCGACGAGGCGACGCCGTTCTACATCGCCTCGAGCTCGAAGGCGCTGACCGCGACCGCGGTCGTCCTGCGCGCCGCGCGCGGCGAGATCGACCTGGGGGCGCCGGTCGCCCGCTACGTCCCCGGCCTCCGGTTCCGACCCGCGATCCCCGAGGATCAGCTGACGGTGGAGCGGTTCCTCACGATGACGGAGGGGCTCGAGGACGGCGGCCCGGTCGTCATCCGCACCGCCTTCACCGGCGAGTTCACGACCGACCGCCTGATCGAGCTCCTCGCCGGCTACGGACCGGACGCGGACGGGACCGGGTTCGAGTACGGGAACCTCCCGTACAACGTGCTTGGCCTCGCGCTCGACCCGAAATCGGAGGAGGGGTGGAAGGATGTGGTCGGGGCCGAGGTGCTCGACCCGCTCGGGATGTACGAGACGAGCGCGCGGCTCTCGACGATGGACCCCGGCCGGATCGCCATGCCCCACTCCGTCGTCCCGACCCGCGGCTTCGTGCGGATCCGGCTCGCCAAGACGGACGCGAACCTCCACGCGGCCGGCGGCCACTTCGCGACGCCGCGCGACCTCGCCCGCTTCGTCGCGGCCCACGCGAGCGAGGGGCGGCTCGAAGGGGAGCGGATCTTCCCGGCGGAGGCGATCGCGTCGACCCACGCGAAGCACGCCGACCAGGACCGGACCTTCGGCCCCTACCGGCGGTTCGGCTGGGGCTACGGCTGGGACCTGGGAACGTGGGAGGGGAAGACGATCGTCCACCGCTTCGGCGCGTTCTCCGGCTACCGCTCCCACATGTCGTTCGAGCCGGTGTCCCGCATCGGGGTCGTCGTCCTCGTCAACGGCGACGGGCCGGCCTCGCCGGCCGCCGACCTCATCGCGAGCTACGTCTACGACCGGCTCCTCGGCCGCGCCGAGCTGGAGCCGGAGTACGAGCAAAAGTTGGCCGCGATCGAGAAGCAGGCCGCCGACGCGGAGCGGGACGCCGCCGCCCACCTCGCCGAGCGCGCCCGGCGACTGGCCCCCCTCGCCCACCCGCTGGCGGCCTACGCCGGGACGTACGAGAGCCCGACGCTCGGGACGATGACCTGGCGGGTCGTCGCCGGCGGCCTCGAGGTCCACATGGGGGTCGCCACGAGCCGCGCCGAGGTCCTCGACGCCTCGCGAGACCAGCTGCGGATCGAGCTGACGGGCGGCGGGATGCCGGTCGCCTTCGAGTTTCCCGAGGACGGGGGCCACGCGACCGCCGTCGTCGTGGCCGGGGAGCGGTTCGCGCGCGTCGTGGACTGAGCCGGACCGCGGGGCGGGTCCCTCCAGCCCGGTCCTAGGCGTCCCGGATCTTCGACCTCACCGCCCGCACGGTCTCGTCGTCCATCTCCTCGACCCCGTGCGCGTCGCGGGCGTGCTGGGCGCCCTTCTGCAGGACCTCTTCCTCGCTCTCCCCGTGGATCACCGCGGGGCACCCGTCCATGATCTCGCCGCAGTGCAGCTCCTTCGCCATCCTTCACCTCCGGTTCGGTTCACGCGGCCGCGGTCACGATACCGCTTCCGCGGACGGGCGTCACGCGGCCCGATCGCTCCGGCCGCGGAGCGCGCGGTCGACGCTGAGCGGGCCGGGACCGTTCCCCGCCAGGAAGATCCACACGCACATGTAGAGGAGCGCGAGCTCGCCGCCGTTGCTGTAGGGGATCGGGCCCTGCGGCAGGTGCGCGCGGAAGTAGGCGATCACCATCTCGAGCGCGAGAACGACCGCCACCGGCCGGGTGAGGAAGCCGAGGACGATCAGGAGCCCCCCGAAGACCTCGAGGATGCCCGCCAGGCCCATCAGGGAGATGAGCTCCGCGCGCCCTCCCTCGGGGCCCAAGCCGCCGAACCAGCCGAACAGCTTGGGTGCGCCGTGCATGAAGAACAGGAGTCCCGCGCCGATCCTGAGGACCGCGTGGGTCGCCTGGCCAATTCCCGCTCGTGGTGCCACGTCCACCTCCCGGAGTAAGTTCCCCTCACACGGTAACCGGATAGCGGGGGCCGTAAAGCCACGGGAGGCCCGTCTGGAACCCAAGCCGATCGATCCGGGTGCGCGTATCGGCCATGTGCACCTCAAGGTGGCGGACCTGGAGCGCGCGCTGGCGTTCTACACCGGGGTGCTGGGGTTCGAGCTCACCCACCGCTACGGGCGGGACGCGGCGTTCGTCGCGGCCGGTGGGTACCACCACCACATCGGCCTGAACGTCTGGGAGAGCCGGGGCGGCTCCCCGCCGCCGCGGGGGACGACCGGCCTCTACCACGTCGCGATCCTCTATCCCTCGCGCGCCGCGCTCGCCGAGGCCGTGCGCCGCGTCCTCGAGGCCGACGTCCGGCTGGACGGGGCCAGCGACCACGGGGTCAGCGAGGCGGTCTACCTGAGGGATCCGGACGACAACGGGATCGAGCTCTACCGCGACCGGCCCTCCGAGGAGTGGCCACGGGACGATGCCGGCGCGCTCCAGATGCCGACCCGGCCCCTCGACCTGCGGGCCCTCCTGGAGGCGTGATCAGCGGCTGCCCGCCGGCGGCTCCGCGCCCAGCTCCGCCAGCTTCTCCCGCGCGTTGTCGTTCCCCGGGTCGAGCTCGAGCGAGCGGCGGTAGTGGCGCACCGCCAGCTCGCGCTCGCCGCGGAGCATGTGGGCCTCGCCCAGGCTGTCCCAGGTGTTGGCGGACTCGGGGAAGAGCCGGGTGTTGAGGGCGAACGTCTCGACCGCCTCGTCCAGCCGCTCCGCGCGCACGAACCGGTAGCCGGCCGCGTTGACCGCGGACTCGACCCGGTCCCCCAGGGCCACCCAGCCGCCCGGCAGCTCGTCCGCCTGCTCGAACGCCTGGAACCGCTCGACCGCCACATCGACCGCCGCCGCCGTGGGCGCCTCGCGGATCGCGCTCTCGATCGCGCTCGCCGCGCGGACCGCCGCGGGGGTCGGCTCGGGCAGCCAGTCGTTCTCGGCGATCGCGGGCATCGTCCGCACGCCGTCCCGGAGCGCCGCCAGACCCTCCCGGTCGTGGAGCCGGCCGCCCTGGATCACGGCCGCGACGCGCCGCGTGTTCGAGATCTCCGCCAGCGGATCCGCGTCCAGGAGGACGAGGTCGGCGACCTTGCCCGCCTCGATCGTCCCGAGGGAGTCGGCGAGGCCGAGGTGCTCGGCGGGACCGAGGGTCGCGGCGGTCAGCGCCTCGAGCGGGGTCATTCCGAGCTCGGCGACCAGCAGCTCGAGCTCGCGGTGGAGGCTCTCGCCGGGCCAGATCAGAAGCACGGCCACGTCGCTCCCCGCCAGGATCGGGAGACCGGCCGCGCGCATCTCGCGCAGGGCGGCGCGGATCGTCGGGTAGTACTGCGACCACCCCGCCACGGCCCCCGGCGACCGCTCCTCCAGCTGCTCGCGCCAGTCCGCCAGCAGGAACGCGGAGAGCGAGGCCACGCGGGGATCCGCCGGCTCCGTCGAGTCACCCAGGATCCGCGCGGCCTCGCCCGCCGGCACGAACAGGGACTCGTGATAGCTCGTCAGGGTCGGCACCACGACGGTGCCGAGTGCGGCGAGCTCGCGGTAGAACGCCAGCCGCTCGGTCTCGGTCCAGTCGTCGGGCGGTATGTAGAAGTGCTCGACGCTCGCGACCCGCCCCGCCAGAAGCTCCTCCGGCGGCAGCGCCATCGCGTGGGCGACGAGCGGGAGCCCGCGGCCCGCCGCCGCGTCGGCGATCGCGCGGAACGTCTCCAGGTCGCGCCAGGTGCGGACCTTGACGACATCGACCCCGGCGTCCGCGATCGAGTCCACGACGCGCCGCGCGTCCGCCGGACCCTCGACGGGGACCCGCGTCCGCTCCTCGGGCTCGACCGTCTCGGCCATGAGAACCCGCAGCACGTTGGATGGGCTCTCGAGGTAGGGGCCGGCGCGCACGATGCGCGGGCCCGCGAGCGTCCCGCGGCGGACCTCCTCCTCCCAGCGGGCGACCTCGTCCATCTCGCCACCCAGGTCGCGCACCGAGAGGACGCCGCTCGCCACGAAGAGCGGAAGCGCCGGGGCGCGGGCCTTGGACAGGTGGACGTGGAGGTCCCAGAGCCCGGGGATCACCCAGCGGCCCGTGCCGTCGACGATTCGCGCGCCGGGAGGCACCGCGACCTCGCCGGCCTCCCCGACGGCGGTGATCCTGCGGTCCCGGATCACAACGGTCGAGCCGGGCCGGGCGCCGAGCGCGTCGACGAGCGTGACGCCGGTCACGGCGAGCGGCGGATCCTGCGAGAGGGCGGGAGCGGCCGGCGCGGCCAGCGCGAGGGCGAGGGCGAGCAGGGATCGAGGGAGCATGGCATCTCCGGAAAGGCGGGCGATGGGGGCGAATGCTGATATTCTAGCATACTGTGTGCTAGAAATCCAGCAGAACAGGCCTTGCGGGAAAAACGCCGGGCGGGTGGAGCGGGTTGGCTCCTACTCCCCTACCTGGCGGGCGGGGTAGCCACGCGCCTCGAGTCGGCGGCGGGTCTCGTCGAGGCGCGACGCGTCGGGCGGCATCCGGTAAGGGCCCACCCGCACGCGGTAATACCCCTGCCCGTCCACGATCCCGATCTCGACGCTCGCGTCGAAGCCGTCGGCCTTGAGCCGCTTCGAGAGATCGGCGGCGTTCGTCGCGCTCGTGAAGGCGCCGACCTGGAGCCAGGCCGTCCCGCTCTCCGCCGGGGCGGCGGCGCGGGGACCGGCGTCCTCGATGACGACCCGCGGCTCCTCGCGGACCGGCTCCGGGGTGCGCTCCGCGCGGGGCGGCGCGTCCTCGATGACGACGTCGGGCGCCGCGACGTCGGGGACGTAGGCGGGCTCGGCGGCGGCGGGCGTGTCCCGGACCGGCGCGTCCCGGATCGGCTCCTCGCGGACCGGTTCGTCGCGGACCGGCTCCTCCCGGATCGGGTCCTCCCGGATCGGCGCCTGCGCGACCTCGACCGCCGGCGCCCCGCCCTCCAGCGCGAGCCGCGCCTCGGCGGCCTGCGGCGAGTCCGGATAGTCGAGCGACAGCATCGCGTAGTACTGGGTCGCCGTCCGCTGGTCCCCCTCCTCCCCGAACGCGCGCGCGAGCTGGTAGACGTACTCGGCCCCGAGCGCCTCACGCTGCCCCATCGAGAGCTCCTGCGGGAGGTCCTGCCGCTTGACGCGCGTGAACCCCTCGATGAACGCGTCGGTCGCGCGCCGGTACTGCCGGTCCGCGAGCCACGCCTTGCCGGTCCAGAGCGGGATCTCCGCCTGGAAGCGGCTGAACGGATAATCGACCGCCAGCCGCTGGAGCTTCTCGCGCGCCTCCGCCGTGCGGCCTTCGACGAGGTCGAGCTGCGCCAGGCGGAAGACCGCGTCGTCGGCCACCGACGACGCCGGGTACTCGCCGACGATCGTCTGGTAGTGCCGGGCGGCCACGGCGGCGTCCGGCTCCATCAGCGCGATCGTGTAGAGGGCCTCGGCTTGCGGCAGCCGGGAAGGCCCGCTCAGGCTGGCCGTCGCCTCCAGGTACGCCCACAGGTCGCGGCGCGCCGCCTCGTAGTCCCCCGCGTCGAACGCGCGCTGGCCCTGCGAGAGGAGCTCGGCCGGGTCCGCTCGCTGGCCGGACGCGGGAACCGCCGATCCGATGCCGATCGCCGCCGCCAGCGCGACGACGACTGCCGTTCTCTTGATCTCATGCCGCATTCTCGAGGATCTCCAGCAGATGTCGATGAAGGACGAAC